>NZ_JBFUJT010000015.1:0-160618 GCF_056401235.1 Polaromonas sp. P4_F9
CTTATGACAGCGTGGACGAGGCTGTGGAGATCGCCAACGACACGGTCTACGGCCTGGGCGCCCACGTCCAAGGTCGCGACCTCGGCGCGGCGCGCGCGGTCGCGGCGCGCATCCGGTCCGGGCAGGTGCACATCAACTACCCGGCCTGGAGCCCCCATGCCCCCTTCGGCGGCTACAAGCGCTCGGGCAACGGCCGCGAATACGGCATCGAAGGCCTTGAGGAGTACCTGGAGACCAAGGCGATCCTGGGATTCGGGCAGGAGCAGCCAGCATGACCGCAACCTTGGTACAAAGAGCGCGGACCCTAGACAACGATCAAAATCCATCCATGTCCCAGCCCCTGCGCATCCTCGAGACTTCCACCACCCCGCCGGCCAGCGCCGACGTCGTCGTGATCGGCGGCGGGATCATCGGTGTCTTCACCGCCTATTACCTGGCCCAGCGCGGGCTTTCGGTCGCCGTCGTCGAAAAGGGCCGCATCGGCGCCGAACAATCGAGCCGCAACTGGGGCTGGTGCCGCCAGCAGAACCGTGACGCGCGCGAACTCCCCATGGCCACCAGGAGCCTCGAACTCTGGGATCAGTTTGCCGCCGACAGCGGCGAAGACACGGGCTTCAGGCGCTGCGGCTTGTTGTACCTCAGCGATGACGAGGCCCAGATTGCCGGCTGGGCAAAGTGGCGCGAATTCGCGAAGACCACCGGCGTGACCACGCATATGCTGAGCGGCCGCGAGGCCTCGGAGCGGGGCCAGGCGACCGGCCGCGCGTGGAAAGGCGGCGTCTTCTCACCCAGCGACGGCACGGCCGACCCGGCCAAGGCGGCGCCCGCGGTGGCAGCCGCGCTCATGAAACTCGGCGGCACCGTCCACCAGAACTGCGCCGCGCGCGGCATCGAGATGGAGGGCGGCCGGCTCAGCGGCGTCGTGACCGAAGCGGGGACCATCAAGACCCGCACCGCAGTGCTCGCAGGCGGTGCTTGGGCGTCCTCGTTCTGCAACCAGCTCGGTGTACGGTTTCCGCTCGCCACGATACGCCAATCGATCGTGCGTCTGTCGCCGGTGGAGCAACGTCTGCCGGATGCTCTGACCAGCCCACGCGTCGCCATCACCCGGCGCCCCGACGGCCATTACGTCCTGGCCATCAGCGGCCGTGGGCGCGCCGACCCCACGCCGCAGCTGCTGCGCTTCGCGCCGCAGTTCATCCCGATGTTCGCCAAGCGCTGGCGCAATGTGTTTCCCGGCGGCCTGGAAGGCATACGCTGGGGCCACGAAACCCGCGCACGATGGAAGCTGGACGCTCCCACACCCATGGAACGGGCGCGCATCCTCAACCCCAAGCCCGACCCCGCGGGTGTCCGTGAGATCCACCGCCGTGCCGTCGACTTGTTGCCCGCGCTGCGCGAAGCGCGCATCGCGAACACCTGGGCGGGCTACATTGACAGCACGCCCGATGGCGTGCCGGGTATCGGAGAACTGCCGCAGGTTCCCGGGCTCATCCTGGCCGCGGGCTTCTCGGGACACGGTTTCGGCATCGGTCCCGGCGCGGGCCACCTGATCGCCGACCTGGTGTCTGGGGCCAAGCCGATCTTCGATCCCGCGCCTTTCGACCCCGCCCGGTTCAAGGAGTCGATGTGGGGCAAGGTGGCTGATTTCTAGGCTTGCCCGCCTTTAGTCTTCGCACGCGTGGATCGCCTCGACTCGGGCACCAGCACCACCTCTCTCGGCGAGGTCTGGTGCACGAACGCCTTTGGCTTCGGAACGGGCTGCTTCACCCCAGCCCGCCCTGGCACAGGTACTTGGTGTGCAAATACTCGTCGAGGCCCCAATGCGAGCCCTCGCGTCCGTACCCCGACTCCTTCACGCCACCAAAGGGCGCGGCCTGCGCGGCGATGGCGCCTTCGTTGATGCCAACCATTCCGGTCTCCAAGGCCGAGGCCACGCGCCAGATGCGCTTGACGTCGTTCGAATAGAAGTAGCCGGCCAGCCCGTAGGGCGTGTCGTTGGCCTGCTCCATCACCTCCGCTTCATCCGCGAAGCGGAACACCGGCACCACCGGCCCGAAGGTCTCCTCGCACGACAGTTCCATCTCGCGCGTGGCGTTGATGAGCACCGTGGGGGCGTAGTAGTTGGGGCCGCGGGCGGTTTCGTTGCGCACCCGCTGGCCGCCCACGATGACCTTGGCACCCTTGGCCACGGCATCGTTCACGTGCCGCTCGATCTTGTCCACCGCACGGGCGTTGATCATTGGGCCGATCTCGGCCTCGGACCAGTCGGCCGGCCCTACCCGCAACGCGCCCACGCGCGCGGCCAGCTTGTCGACAAAGCGATCATGTACAGCGGCGTGGACGTAGACGCGGTTCGGGCTCACGCAGGTCTGCCCGGCGTTGCGGAACTTGGCGGCCATCAGGCCCTCGACGGCGGCGTCCAGGTCCGCGTCCTCGAACACGATGAAGGGCGCGTTGCCGCCCAGCTCCAGCGACAGCTTCTTCAGCGTCGCGGCGGAATCGCGCGCCAGCAACTTGCCCACCGGGGTGCTGCCCGTGAAGCTGATTTTTCGCACCCGCGGATCGGCAAGCCACTCGCCCACGACTTGCGGGGTACGTTCGCGCGAAGCCGACACGATATTGAGCACGCCCGGCGGCACGCCGGCTTCCTCGGCCAGCTTGACCAGGGCCAGCGCCGTGAGTGGCGTGTCCTCGGCCGGCTTGGCCAGCACCGTGCAGCCGGCGGCCAGCGCGGGCGCGATCTTGCGCGCGATCATCGCAGCCGGGAAGTTCCAGGGCGTGACCACCGCCACGACGCCGACGGCTTCTTTCAGCACGATGAATCGCTTGGAATTCACTGGTGCCGCGATCACTTCTCCGTTGGCACGCACGCCCTCCTCGGCAAACCATTCCACGTAGCCCGCGCTGTAGGCGATCTCGCCGCGTGCCTCGGCCAGGGGCTTGCCCTGTTCGCGTGAAATCAGCTGGGCGAGCGGCTCCACGTCGCGCTCGATCAACGCCTGCCATTTCTTGAGGATGAGGCAACGCTCTCGCGGCGGGCGCGCTTTCCAGGCCGGCAGCGCCAAGGCGGCGGCATCCGCGGCCAGCCGAGCGTCGGCGGAGGAGCCTTCGCTCACTTCAGCAATCAGGCTGTCGTCGGCCGGATTGCGGACCTCGAAGCAGCGGTCGTCTTGGGCGGGCTGCCAGCGACCGCCGATGTAATGCAGTGTGTTCATATTTGATCCTTTCTCAATAAAGCCAATGTCGTTGACATCACGCAATCACGGTGGAACGCGGTTTCACTCTGGGAGACAAGTTCTTCAGCATGTCCCGAACAGTTGCCGCAAGGTCGTACCTTGGAGCCCAACCCCAATCGCGCCGCGCGCAACTATCGTCGATCGAATCCGGCCACCCGCTGGCGATCGCCTGACGGAAATCGGGCTCGTACACAGTCTCGAAGTCCGGTAGGTGCTTTCGTATTTCCTGCGCGATCTCTCGGGGCGTGAAGCTCACACCGGCGAGGTTGTAGCTGCCGCGTTCGGTGATGGCCGACCTGGGGGCTTCCATCAACTCCAGGGTCCCGCGCACCGCATCGTCCATGTAGAGCATGGGCAGGGGCTCATCCTCGGCCAGGAAGCAGGTGTAGCGTTCCCCTTTGAGGGCCGCGTGGAAAATGTCGATCGCATAGTCGGTCGTTCCGCCGCCGGGACTCGCCTTGTAGGAAATGAGTCCCGGATAACGCAGGCCGCGGACATCCACGCCATGGTTCTCGAAGTACCAGCGGCACCAGCCCTCGCCGGCCAGCTTCGAAATGCCGTAGACGGTGCTGGGCTCCATGACCGTGCGTTGCGGTGTGGCATCAGCGGGCGTCGTCGGACCGAAGGCGGCGATAGAGCTCGGCCAGAACACCTTGTCCAGCTTATGTTGCCGCGCAACCTCCAGGACGTTCAACAGGCTGCCCATGTTGAGTCTCCACGCCCACTCTGGCGCGGTTTCGCCCGTCGCCGACAAGGCTGCCGCGAGATGGTAAATCTGGGTAATGCGATGCCTCTCGACTACCTGGGCGAGTTGGCCGCCGTCCGTGGCATCCAGCATCTCATAGCGGAGATCGGCGTGGCGGCCCACCTCCAGACGGTCGCTGCCCACCACGTTGTCCGCACCGTAACGCTCCGCCAGAGCGGCCGAAAGCTCGGTGCCCAACTGGCCGTTGGCGCCGATGACGAGAATGCGAGGTGATCCAGTCATGCGAGCACCCCCAGCTCTTTACCCGCCTGCGCGAAGGCGCTCAATGCAGCGTCAAGCTGGGCACGGGTGTGCTGCGCGCTGATCTGGACGCGGATGCGGGCTTGGCCTTTGGGGACCACCGGGTAGAAGAATCCGGTCACGTAAACCCCGAGTTCCAGCAGCCGATGCGCCAATTTCTGGGACAGCTCCGCATCATGGAGCATTACCGGGATGATCGGGTGTTCGCCGGGCTTCAGCTCGAAACCGCGTGCTGCAAGTCCGGCGCGGAAGTGTTGCGTGTTGTCCTCCAGGCTGTCGCGCAGCTCCGTGCCGGCTTCCAGCAGGTCGAGTACCTTCAAGGTCGCGCCGACGATCACCGGTGCCAGGCTGTTCGAGAACAGATAGGGCCGCGAGCGCTGGCGCAGCAACTGGACGACTTCCGCTCTGGCGCTCGTGAAACCACCGGATGCACCGCCAAGCGCCTTGCCGAGCGTGCCTGTGATGATGTCGATCTTGCCGAAGACACCTCGATATTCGTGGGTGCCACGCCCGCGCTTGCCGAGAAAGCCGGTGGCGTGTGAGTCGTCAACGCCCAGCAATGCTCCGAACTCGTCGCAGACGGCCCGGATCTCGTCGAGGCGGGCGATGGTCCCGTCCATCGAGAAAACCCCGTCGGTGAACACCAGCTTGTACCGGGCTCCCGCTTCATCCGCCGATTTCAGTTGTTCGCGCAGATCCATGATGTCGTTGTGCCGGTAGCGATAACGCCTGGCCTTGCACAAACGAATGCCATCGATGATGGACGCGTGATTGAGCTCGTCGCTGATCACCGCATCGTCGGGCCCGAGCAATGTCTCGAACAGCCCGCCATTGGCATCGAATGCCGAGCCGTACAGGATGGTGTCTTCCGTTCCGACAAACTGCGAGAGCCGCGCTTCGAGCGTTTTGTGGACGTCCTGGGTTCCGCAGATGAACCGGACTGAACTCAGGCCGAATCCGCGCGCCGCGAGCGCGGCGTGTGCGGCCGCTATGACCTCGGGGTGAGATGACAGGCCCAGATAGTTGTTCGCGCAAAGGTTGATCACTTCCCGCCCGTCGGCGGTTGCGATCCGGCTTCCTTGCGGGGACTGGATAGGGCGTTCGAGCTTGAGCAGGCCGGCGAGCTGTATATCCTGGAGTTCGTCTCTCAAGGAGGCGTAGAAATCAGTGGTGGTTCTCATGGTGCGTGGTCAGGGCCAAGGTTGGCCCAAAGTCCTTTTTAGAAAATAAAAATTCCCGCGCCGGCGGCATCGCTTACGCGCTGGCGCACAACACGCTCGAAGTGGCTGGGGTCATGAACCTTCAAAACGGCGGCTTCGCGGGGTATGTAGGAGTCCCAGAGCCGCGACACCCAGAAGCGCAAAGCCGCGGCCCGCTCGAGGGCCGGCAACAGACGACGTTCTTCAGCCACGAGCGGGCGCACCGACTGGTAAGCGGTCAGGAATGCAGCCCTTCGCACCGCGTCGATGCGCCCGCTGCTCAGGTCCACGCACCAGTCGTTGAGACAAACCCCAATGTCGAACAGGAAGGTGTCGCAACCCGCAAAGTAAAAATCGAGGAAACCGCTCAGGCAGCCGCCCTCGAACATCACGTTGTCGCGAAACAGGTCGGCATGTACCGGGCCACGCGGAATAGCTGCGTAGTCGTGAGATGCGGCAATCCCTGCCTGGAAGGCCAACTCGTCCAGCAGCAGCCTGCGCTGGTCCTTGCCCACGTATGGCAGCAGAACCGGCACGGTTTCAGTCCACCAGGGCAGGCCGCGCAGGTTGGGCTGGTGGCGTGCATAGTCCTTGCCGGCCAGGTGCATTCGCGCCAGCATTTCGCCCACTGCGCCGCAGTGCCGGGCATCTGGTGCCAGCTCACTCTTTCCTCGCAACCTGCTCACAACCGCTGCCGGCTTGTTCTTAAGACGGTGCAGGATGCAACCTTCGGCATCAGCCGCCGGCCTGGGCACCGGAATGCCGCGACTGGCCAGATGCTGCATCAAGTGAAGGTAGAACGGCAATTGTTCCCATGCCAGGCGCTCGAAGAGCGTCAGCACGTACTCGCCGCGATCCGTATCCACGAAGTAGTTGGTGTTCTCAATACCGCCACTGCAGACCGCCATGGCCTGCAGATTGCCGAGACCCACCCGCCGCAGGAAGGTGGCAGCCTCGTCGTAGGGAACTTCGGTGAAGACAGCCATGCTTCGATCAGGACAGGTGTGCGGTGACGAATGCCTTGACCTGCACCGCGTCGGCCGGGAGAACCGTCAAGCGCTTGGGCAAGTCTTCGATGCCCTGGAATCGCGCGGGCCGGTCCGGCTCGTGACCCAAGGCTTCGACTATGGTTGCCGCGAACTTGATCGGCAACGCCGTCTCCAGCACGATCATCAGCACGCCGGGCTGCACGAAGTGGCGCGCCACTTTCAGGCCGTCGGCCGTGTGGGTGTCTATGGTCGCGCCAAAGCGCCGGTGCGTGTCGCGAATCGTCGTCAGGCGGTCGGCGTGCGTACTCTTGCCGCTGAGGAAGCCGTAGCGCGCGCGGGCCTGCGCGAAGGCTGGGTCGGCACTCAGGTCGAAGCGGCCGTTCTTCACAAGCGCCTCGCCGAACAGGCGCTTGACCGTCTCCGCATCGCGACCCAGCAGGTCGAAAACAAAGCGCTCGAAGTTGCTGGCCTTGGAAATGTCCATCGACGGACTGGTCGTCTCATAAGTGTCAGCGCCGCCGCGCACCCGATAAACGCCGGTGCGCAAGAATTCGTCCAGCACGTCGTTCTCGTTGGTGGCGAGCACGAGCTTGTCGATAGGCAGGCCCATCATGCGCGCCACATGGCCTGCGCAGATGTTGCCGAAGTTGCCCGACGGCACGGTGAAGCTCACCTTTGGTATTTCCCCCTCCCCCATTGGGGGAGGGTTGGGGTGGGGGCTCTTCGTGGCCTGGAAGTAGCCGGCGAAGTAATACACCACCTGCGCCATGAGGCGCGCCCAGTTGATCGAGTTGACCGTGCCGATCTTGTATTTGCGTTTGAAGTCCAGATCGTTTGACACCGCCTTGACGATGTCCTGGCAATCATCGAACACGCCCTCGATCGCGAGGTTGTGGATGTTGGCATCCTGCAGGCTGAACATCTGCGCCTGCTGGAAGGGGCTCATGCGGCCGTGCGGCGAGGTCATGAACACCCGCACGCCCTTCTTGCCCTTCATCGCGTACTCAGCGGCGCTACCGGTGTCGCCGGATGTGGCGCCCAGGATATTCAGTTCCTCGCCGCGTCGGCCCAGCTCATACTCAAACAGGTTGCCCAGCAGCTGCATGGCCATGTCCTTGAAAGCCAGCGTTGGGCCGTTGGAAAGGGCTTGCAGGTACACGCCCTCCTCCAGCTTCTTGAGCGGCACGATCTCCTTCGTCCCAAAGACCTCTTCGGTATAGGTCTTGCGGCAGATCGCGCGCAGGTCCTCGGCCGGGATGTCGTCGATGTACAGCGAGAGGACTTCAAAGGCGAGTTCCGCATACGGCAGGCCGCGCCACCTGGATAGCTGCTGGAGTGTGACCTGTGGGTATTGCTCCGGCAGGTACAAACCGCCGTCGGGTGCCAGGCCCTCCAGCAGGATTTCGCAGAAGTGCTTGCGGCCGGGGTGGCCGCGGGTGGATAAATAGAGCATCGTAGGTCTCGTTGCTTGAAGTAGGTCTTGTTCAGCGCAGGGCCATTTGCGCGACGGCTGTGAACCAACGCACGCCGCACGCCAGAACGTCGTCGTTGAAGTCATACGAGGGGTGGTGCAGCGGGGCCGCATGGTCCGCGCCTCGCTGGCCGAGCCAGAGGTAGGCCCCGGGCCGCTGCTGGAGCATGAATGCAAAATCTTCCGACGTGAAAGCCGGCGTTTCTGCCACCTGTGCTTCCAGGCCGGCGCTGCGCGCTGCCTCGAGTGCCAGTTGAGCGTGCTCAGGGCTGTTGATCGTCGCGGGGTAGTAGCGCGTGTACTCGACCTCTATCGCGGTGCCGCTTGCGCGCGCGACACCCGCCGCGACGTCGCGGACCGCCTGCTCGATCGTGTCCTGCACGCCAGCGTCGAAACTGCGAACGGTGCCGGTCAGCTCCACGGCCGCCGGCAGGACGTTGTGCGACTGGCCTCCGCTGATACGCGTCACCGACAAGACGGCGTTCTGTGTAGGAGGGATTCGCCGCGACACGATGGTGTGCATCTGCGCAACGAGCTGGCTCGCGGCAAGCACGACGTCGGGTGTCCGATGCGGCTGCGCTGCGTGGCCGCCCTGGCCACGCACGACGATGTCGAAGCGATCCGCCGCGGCCATGATAGGCCCCGGTCTTGTCGCTACCGTGCCCGCGGGCAAGTCGGGCCAGTTGTGCAGGGCGAACACGGATTCGCACGGAAAGCGGTCGAACAAACCTTGCCGCACCATCTCGCGTGCGCCTCCGCGCCCTTCTTCGGCGGGCTGGAAGATGAAAGCAATGCTGCCATCGAAGCTACCGGCTCGCGCCAACTGCTGAGCGGCTCCCAGCAGCATGGCCGTGTGGCCGTCGTGGCCGCAGCCGTGATGAACGCCG
Organism: Polaromonas sp. P4_F9; assembly: GCF_056401235.1. Taxonomy (NCBI): domain Bacteria; kingdom Pseudomonadati; phylum Pseudomonadota; class Betaproteobacteria; order Burkholderiales; family Comamonadaceae; genus Polaromonas; species Polaromonas sp. P4_F9. Next base: position 8,792 of record NZ_JBFUJT010000015.1, read on the forward strand.
GGGTGGCGGCTGACGTAGGGACGCCCGGTGTCTTCCCGCATGGGAAGCGCGTCCATGTCCGCACGCAAGCCCACCATGCGTGTCGAATCGCCCTTGCGCAGAACGCCCACCACGCCGGTCCCACCGATTCCTTCGTGCACCTCCAGGCCGCAATCGCGCAGCACGGCAGCGACCACGCTGGAAGTGCGACGCTCTTCGAACGCCAGCTCGGGGTGCGCGTGCAGGTCACGCCGCAGTGTGACCAGGGCCGGCAGCAAGTCTTCGATAGCTTTGTTCATGGTTCTCAATACCCCCGCGAACGATCAACCAACCCGATCAGGGGCTCGCCGGCCTCGTGCCGGCGGATGTTGTCTAGCACCTGTTCTACGGCAGTCTCCGGCTGCGTCATGCTCGCGATGTGTGGCGTGAGCAGGATCTTCGGGTGTGCCCAGAAGGGGTGGCCCGTCGGCAGCGGCTCTGGTTCGGTGACATCGACGACAGCGCCCGACAGCCAGCCCGTTTCCAGCGCATTGAGCAGCGCCTGGTGGTCGAGGTGCGCCCCGCGGCCGACATGCACCAGCGACGCGCCGCGCGGCAGATGCTGAAACAGGGTCGAGTCGAGAATGCCACGCGTCTCCGGGGTAAGAGGCAACAGGCATACGAGGATGTCGGTGCTGGCCAGCATCGCCGGCAGTTCCTCCTGGCCCGCGTAGCACGCGACGCCGTCAAGCTGGCGGCGCGTCCGGCTCCAGCCGGCGAGCTGGAAGCCGAGCGTGCGCAGCTGGCCCAGCACAGCGCATCCGAGCACGCCCAGGCCGAGGACGCTCACGCGCCGCTTCGATGCGGGATAGACGCGGTGCGCGGCCCAAAGGCCCTCGCGCTGCTGCCGTATATAGGCCGGCAGGTCGCGGTGAAGCGCGAGGACCGCCATCGTGGCGTACTCCACCATGCCCGCGACGACGCCAGGCTCCGCCATGCGCACCACCGGCAATTCCGGCGGCAGCGCGGCAAGGTCGAACTGGTCGATCCCCGCGCCCGTGGAGAAGAAGAGTTCCAGGTTGGGAAACTGCCGCGCCATGTCCGGCGGCGGCACCCACGCGGCAAGATAGCGCACGCGGTCCGCCTTTCCGGTGTCGGGCCAGATATGAAACGGGATGTCGGGCGCCTTGGCGGCGAACAGGCGCGCCCATTCCGCCCCGCGCACGGGGTCGGCCTTGTACAAGAAAGACATGCCGCTTACCGGTAGACGACCCAGATCTTGCGGGTGGTTTCAATGCAGCGCCACACACCGGTGAAGTCGGGCTTCATCACGAACGCGTCGCCGGCCTGCACTCGCACCGGCGGTTTTCCGTCTTCCGTAATTTCGGACACGCCTGACAGGATGTAACAGAACTCCCAAGTGCCGCCCTTGATGGACCGGTAGGTGCCCGGCGTCGTTTCCCAGACGCCGGTGCGCACTTTTTCGTCGGGCGACTGGTCAACGTCCCAATTCTTGAATTTTGCGTTGCCTTCGATGACGCGCTCCGGAAGCGGGCCGCCATCGCGCGCGGTACCCAGGTCGTCGTATTTGAAGAAGGTGAGATTGCTCATGAGAAAAAGTCCTTTTCTGAATAAAAATTAGGAGAATCAGGCTGCAGCAGGGAGTCGTCAGAAGGCACCTACGGTGACTTTCGAGCCGTCGGTAAAGCGCGAGAAGCGGAAAGGCGCCGGATCGACGGGGGGCTGCTCGCCTGTGACCAGGCTCGCGACCAGCAGCCCCGTGGCAGGGCCGGTGCCGAAACCATGGCCGCTGAACCCGGCTGCGAGTACGAAGCCCTTGATGGCATCGACCGGCGAAATGACCGGCACGCCGTCCGGCGTGCTGTCGATGTAGGAAGCCCAGGCCTGGTCCACCGTCACGTCCTTCAACGCGGGGTACAGGTTCTGGAAGCAGCCGAGCAGGTTTCGGATCGCTCGCGGATCCGGCGCGGGATCGAGGACGCGGATCTGTTCGAACGGCGACACCTCGTCGAAGCGCCAGCTGCCCAGCGCTTCAGGGCCGCGGAAGAAGGAGCGGCCAATGCCGAACTCCACGGCCTTGATGCGCTTCATGAACATCGGCATAAATTCGCGTGCGTAGCGCAGCCCTTGCGGTGTGAGCTCGAGCTTCGCCTTGCCGCTGATCGCCAGGTTGTAGCCGCCTCCCAGGCGGCGCGTCAGCGAACACTCCGGCGCAGAGAGCGCCGCCGGCAGGCCCTCGATGGGGCGGGTGCGCAGGATGCTCGCGCGCACGCTCGCCTGCGGAAAGGAGATGCCGTGCCGGCGGCAGAACGCGGACGCCCAGGCACCACCGGAACACACGACGGCGCTGGTCTTGATCAGGCCGCGTTCCGTGATCACGCCGCTCACGGCGCTGTTGGTGACGTCCAGGCCGCGGGCAGCGCAATCCTGGTGGACGGTCGCGCCAAGCGCCCGTGCGCCTTCCGCAATGCCCGGAGCAGCAAGGGCGGGCTCCGCCGTACCGTCGTCCATCGAATGCACGCCTCCCAGCCACCGGCGGGTGCCGCTGCCTTTCATGACGCTCGCGGCCTCCGCCGCGTCGAGCATGCGGGTGCGGACGCCGCCAGGCCGTCCGACCTGCTGGCCCCACGCCTCCCAGGTGGAAAGTTGCTGCGGCTTGTCGGTGGCGTAGTACAGGCCGCAGCGACGGAAACCGAGGTCCCGCCCGATGTCGTGCGTGAGTTCCTCCCAGAGGCGCAGTGCCAGCGTCGCGAGCGGCAGGTCGCGCGCGTCGCGGTTCTGCTGGCGGCACCAGCCCCAGTTGCGGCTGGACTGCTCCCCGCCGATGTAGCCCTTTTCGAGAAGCGCGACCGAGAGGCCGCGCCTGGCCAGGAAATAGGCCGTGGAAACGCCGACAATGCCGCCGCCGATCACCACGGCATCGGCTCGTTCGGGCAGCTTGTCGTCGCTGCGTATGCGAAGAATGGGTGGAGACATAAGTTTGCGTTAGATATCGTCCCGGATGCACGCGGTCGCGTGATTCCGGTCGACGAATCTGAGTTCGGGAATTCCGTTCGCGCACGCCGACTGGGCGTGCGGGCAGCGCGTACGGAACGCGCAGCCCGATGGGGGAGACAAGGGGCTGGGAATGTCGCCCTTAAGCAGTTCGCGCGGGCGCCGCTGCCGCGGATCGAGGTTCGGCACGGCGGCCATCAGGGCACGCGTGTAGGGGTGCCGCGGATTTTTCAACAACGATTCGGCGTCGGCGATCTCCACCAGGCGGCCCAGGTACATCACGGCGATGCGGTCCGAAATATGGCCCACCACCGCAAGGTCGTGGCTGATGAACAGCATCGTGAGGCCAAGCCTCTGCTTCAGCTCGAGCAGCAGGTTGATCACCTGGGCCTGCACGGACACGTCGAGGGACGACACCGGTTCGTCGGCCACCAGCAGTTGCGGATCGGTCATGAGCGCACGGGCGATGCCAACCCGCTGGCGCTGCCCACCCGAGAACTCGTGCGGATAGCGCGAGCGGTGCGCCGGGTTCAGCCCAACCGTCTTCAGCACGGCATCGATGCGGTCCCGACGCTCCTGCAAGGTCAGCTCGGGCATGTGGATTTCCAGCGGCGCCGAGAGCAGTTCCTCGACCGTGTGTTTCGGGTTCAGGGACGAGTACGGGTCCTGGAACACCATCTGCATCGCACGCCGCAGCGGCCGCATCTGGCGCCGCGTGAGGCCCACCAGCGGTTCCCCGTCGAAGTGCACCTCTCCTGCCGTAGGCGGGTCCAGGTTCAGGATGGCGCGGCCGACCGTACTTTTGCCCGAGCCGCTTTCGCCCACCAGGCTCAGGACCTCGCCTCGGCGAATCTCGAAACTGACGCCGTCGACCGCCTTGACGTTCTGCGCCGGCTTGCCGAGCCAGCCGCCACCCAGCGGGTACCACTTGCGCAATCCCTCGACTTGCAACAAGGGGGGAGTAAGGGGTTTTTGCTGCATCATACGGCTCCTTCAATTTCCGGCCAACGGACGCATCGCACCAGATGGCCCGGCTGTGCGTTCTCCAGGACCGGCACCGCAGCATCGCAGCGGCCCGGCTCGAAATGGCCGCAGCGCGGCCCGAAGGTGCAGCCGGGCGGGTGCGCGGCTGGATCGGGCACGTTTCCCGGAATCGCGAACAGCGGGGTTTTTCGGGCACGGTTCGAATGCAGCCGCGGAACCGAGTGGATCAGGCCGCGGCTGTAGGGATGCCGCGGCTGCGTGAAGAGCTCGACCACATCGGCCTGCTCGACGATCCGGCCCGCATACATCACCATCACACGGTCGGCAATCTCGGCGACGGTGCCGAGGTTGTGCGTGATGTAGATCATGGCCATCCTGGTCTCGGACTGCAGCTTTTCCAGCAACTCGAGGATTTGCGCCTGGATGGTGACGTCGAGCGCGGTGGTCGGCTCGTCCGCGATCAGCAGCGAAGGTTCGCACGCAATCGCCATGGCGATCATCACGCGCTGCCGCATGCCGCCGGACAGCTCGTGCGGGTAGTTCGTCAGGCGACGTTTCGGATCCGAGATGCCGACCTGGTTCAAGAGTTCGGCGGCGCGGTCCGTGGCGGCACGCGCGCTCATCCCGAGGTGGATCCGCAAGCTCTCGCAGATCTGCGCGCCGACGGTGTGCACCGGATTGAGCGACGTCATCGGTTCCTGGAAGATCACCGAGGCGACGCCTCCTCGCACCCGCCGCATCACGCGCTCGGGCGTTCCGACCAGTTCATACGAGTTGCCATCGCGAGCCATCAGGCGCGCGGAACCGGTGATGGTGCAGTAAGGCGCGGGCGGCGTGAGGCCGAGCAGGCCGAGGCAGGTCACGCTCTTGCCGGAACTGGTTTCCCCCACCAGCGCCAGTGTCTCGCCGCGGCGCACCGAGAAACTGACGTCGCGCACGGCATGCACCGTTCCGGCCGCTGTGCGAAATGCGACGTTCAGATCGCGCACGTCCAGGATGTTCTCCGCTTCAACGGCGGCCTGGGCGTGGCGGATGTGGATTGGTTCGTAAAGGTTCATGTCAATCACCCGTCATCGATCGAGTTTGGCGTCCAGCGCGTCGCGCAGGCCGTCACCAATGAAGTTAAAGCTCGTGACGGTCAGCGTGATGGCCAGCCCCGGCACGATGGCGAGCCAGGGCGCGTTGGTCAGGTAGCTCTGCGCGTTCTCCAGCATGTTTCCCCAGCTCGGCGTTGGCGGCTGGATGCCGAAGCCCAGGAAGCTGATGTACGCCTCGGCCAGGATGGCGTGCGCGATGTTCAGCGTCGCGGCGACCACGATGGGCGCGACGGCATTGGGCAAGAGCTCACGGAACATGATGCGGCTGTCGCTGGCGCCCAGCGATTCCGCGGCGAGCGCGAAATCGCGCTCGCGCAGCGACCGTATCTGCCCCTCCACCACACGCGCCACTTCCATCCAGCTTGCCACGGCGATCAGCACCACGATGGAGGTGACCGAGGGCTCGATCAGGGCCGCAATGGCCAGCAGCAGGAAGATGGTCGGGAAGCAGAGCATGGCGTCGACGAAGCGCATCAGCGCAGCCCCGATCGCGCCGCGGTAGAAGCCCGCCACGAGACCGACCAGCACGCCCACCACCACCGACAGCGCGGTGGCCGCGAAGCCGATGGACAGGGAGATGCGGCCGGCATACATCAGGCGCGCCAGGATGTCGCGGCCCAGCGGGTCGGTTCCGAACAGGTGCGGGCCCGCGAACGGCCCCGTCAGCCGCGCGCGGATGTCGGTGTCGGTGTCATTGAACGGAATCAGCCAGGGGCCCACGAAGCTGAAGAGCGTCATGAACAGCACGACGCCCAAGCCCAGGAGCGCCACGCGGTGGCGCAGGAAGCGCCTCAGGGCCGGATAGCGCTCGGCGAGCGTCCGGCGCGGTGGGGCTATCGATACGGTCTGGACGGCGCTCATTTTGACGCTCCTTTGATGCGCGGGTCCGCGACAGAGTAGAGAAGGTCCGCGAGCAGGCTGCCCAGAAGAACCATGCACGCCGTGAACATCAGCATCCCCATCACCACGGGGTAGTCACGGTTGCTGACGCTGTCGAGGAACAGCCGGCCCATGCCGGGCCAGGTGAAGACGGTTTCCGTCACCAGCGCGCCGCTCAGCAGCGTGGATACGTGCAGGCCGGTGATCGTGATCATGGGCAACAGCGCGTTGCGCAGCGCATGGTGCAGCAGGATCCGCATGGCGGGCACGCCCTTGGACTTGGCGGTGCGGATGTAATCCTGGTTCACCACGTCAAGCATCGAAGAGCGCATGTAACGGCTCCACACCGCCGTGGAGACCAGCGCCAGCACGACGCAGGGCGCCACCAGGTGCTGCAGCCGGTCAACGAAGGAGCCGTCTCCGATGTTCTCGCGGTTACCTGCCGGAAGCCAACCCAGGTTCACGGAGAACACATAGATGACGGCCAGGCCGAACCAGAACGTGGGAATCGACAGCGCGACCATCGCCCCCACCGTGGCCAGGTGGTCGAAGAACGAGTAGCGCCGCACCGCGCCCAGGATGCCGATCATGCCGCCGATGAACATCGCAAGCAGCGTCGAGGCGATCATGAGTTCGAGTGTGGGCACGATGTGCATGCCGATCTTCGTCAGCACCGGCAACTGGTCCCGGTACGAGCTACCCCAGTCGCCCCGGAGCAGGTTGCCGGCCCAGTCGAGGTACTGGACCGGCACGGGCCGGTTCAAGCCGTACTGCGCCATCAGCCGGTCGACGTCTTCCTGGCCGAGATTGCCGGTGGCCAGGAACTGCGCCAGCGGCCCCCCGGGCGCAAGATGCAGGATCGCGAAGGCGATCATCGAGACCAGCACGAGCAGCAGCAGGGACTGCAGCAAGCGGCGGAGGAGATAGCGTGCCATGATGCGTCAGGCCGTCCAGCGCCAGCTGGCAGCGTTCCAGCTGTTGGCCAGCGCGTTCACGTTGTTCGCGTAGCCGTCCAGGCCGGTCTTCGTGCCCTCGATCTGCACTTCGTAGAACAGCGGCAGGAATGGCAGGTCGTCCATGATCAGTTCCTGGACCTTGGCGTAGATCTCCTTGCGCTTGGCGGTGTTGTATTCCTGGCGGCCCCGGGCGAGCAGCGTATCTACCCCGCCATTTTTGTACTGGCTCACGTTCGAACCCGAGCCGGTCTGCTTCGGGATAGCGCCGCCGCCGAAACGGTGCGTGACATCAGGGTCGGAGGCGATCGTGTAGGTCGGTGCGGTCATCAGACTGTCGAACTCGGAATTCCTCCAGAACTCGGCCCACAGCACCGCCGCCACCAGGTTCTTGATCAGCATCTCGACGCCGATCTTCTTGAAGTCATCGGCGATGAGCTGTTGCGTCTGCGCGCGCAACTGGTTGCCCGTGACCGTCGAATTCGTGAAGGACAGCCGCACACCGTTCTTGACGCGAATGCCATCCGCGCCGCGCACCCAGCCGGCCTGGTCCAGCATCGTGGCGGCCTTTTTCGGGTCATATGCCGGTTTCGGCAGGTTGGGGTTGTAGGCCCAGTGCGTCGGGACGAGGTAGTTGTTCGCAGGCTTTGGTACGCCGTAATAGACGAGGTCGCAGATCGACTGCCGATCGATCGCGATGTTCAGTGCCTTGCGCACCGCCTTGTCCCCGAGCGCCGGGTGCGCGAGGTTGAGCGTCAGGTTCTCCACTGCGCCACGGTTCGCAGCGTGGACCTGGCGGCCCCGCAATGCAGTCGCCTCCTTGTAGAAGTTGGCGGGAATTCCCTGCAGGCCGATGAAGTCAAGCTCCCCGGTCTTGAACTGCGTGTACATCGCGTTCAGGTCCGGTACGTACTTGAAGATGAGCCGGTTCAGGGACGGAGCCTTGCCGAAGTAGCTCGGATTGGCTTCGAGGATCACGTGGTCGCCGGTCTTGCGGCTGACGAAGCGGAACGGCCCCGTGCCGACGGGTGCAGCGGCGAACTGCGGCGAGTTCGGATCCGGGTATTGCGAAAGAACGTGCGCGGGAACAATAAAAGTCCAGCTCAGCACGGACGTCAGCGGCGCGTACGGCTCCCTGAGTTTCCACGTGATCATGTTGTCGCCTTCGACCGCCACGGACGTGATGAGCTCGAAGGCGGTACGGTTGCGGGCGCGGAAACCTGGGTTCTTCATCAGGTTGATCGAATACCTGACGTCTTCCGCCGTCATCGGCTTGCCGTCATGCCACTTCACGTCGCGCCGCAACTCGACACGCCAGGTCAGTCCGTCGGCCGAAATGCCGCCGTTCTCGACGGTGGGAACTGCCTTCGCCAGCACCGGCACGAACTTCCCTTCCGCGTCCAACATCCACAACGGACTGAAAAGATTCCACCAGACGCCCTGGTCCACCTCGTTGGCGGTCATCAGCGGATGCAGGACGGTCACCTCCTGCGAGAAGCCGAGGATGGCCTGGCCCGTCGGCTTCGCGGCTGGCCCGGCGGCGTGGGCACTCTCCGCCACACCCAAGGACGCCAGGGAAGCCAGGGCAAAGCTTGCCGCCCCGGCAAATACGGCGTCGCGCCGTGTCAGTTTGCCCATGAGGGCATCGCCAGTGTTGTGGGTCCGTTTCATGTGGGTACCTTTCAGTTCGCTGTTGGAATCATTCATGGTTGTCTCCTGGTTAGGGGTTGCGGGGCTGGCTGGATGGATTGGGGCGGGCGCTGCCTAGAATTCAGCGACCTTCCCCCACGCGGAGCTGCTGAATCGGCCGGGCCGAAATGGTGTGGGATCCACGATCGGTTCGGCGCCGGTGGCGAGGTCCGCAATCAAATGACCTGCGCCGGGGCCGATGCCAAAGCCGTGTCCTGAAAAGCCGGCGGCCAGAATGAATCCCGGCATGCCCGGCACTTCGCCAATGCCGGGAACACCGTCCGGCGTGCTGTCGACGAAGCCGGCCCACGCGTGCGTGATCTTTGCGCCCTGAAGTTGGGGCAGCAGTTCGACGGCGCGGCGGTGGGTCTCTTTGATCGTGCTCAGGCATGGCTTCGGATCGAGGATGCGCATCCGCTCCATGGGCGTCGGCGCATCGAGCCGCCACCGCTTCAGCGTTTCGTGGCCACCCCGAATGCCTTGCAGGCCTCCCGGAAGAAGGCTGCGCCAGCGCTTGGCGAACATCGGCACGAATTGCGGAGCGAACCGCATGAACTGCGGCGTGACGTCCACGCGCGCGCGGCCGCTGATGGCCAGTGCGTAGCGCCCGTCGCTGCGGCGCGTGGCCGACACTCCCTGCATCACCAGGGCATCGGGCAAGTGATGCTCCACAGGGGACACGCTGAGGATGGATTGGCGGATAGACGCTTGCGGGAAACGGATGCCCAGCTGTCGGCAGAACGCGGAAGCCCAGGCGCCGCCAGCGAGCACGGCCGTCCTGGTCTTGATGACCCCGGCTTCCGTCACGACGCCGCTGACGCGCCCGCCTTCCGTCTCGATGCCGCGGGCGGCACAATTCTGGTGGACGCTGCCGCCTAGCTTCACGAGCGCGGCCGCCACGGCCGGCGCGGCCTTGCCGGGATCGGCGGTGCCATCGTTGGGCGAGAAGACGCCGCCCTTCCAGGCGCGGCCGGTGACATTCCCCCGCTCGGCAGCCTCGCGGCTGCTGAGCATGTGGCTCGTGACGCCGGAGGTCTTGGCAAAATCACGCCAGTTGGCCCAGCCCGACAATTCAGCCTCGTCGTTACTGAGAAACAGCAGCCCGCAGCGACGAAAACCCGTGTCTTCGCCGCTGTCGATGGCAAACTGGTCCCAGAGTTCGAGGCTCTTGGTGGCCATGGGCAGTTCGCGCGCATCGCGGTTCTGCTGGCGGCACCAGCCCCAGTTGCGGCTGGACTGCTCGGCGCCTATCCGACCCTTTTCAACCAGGGCGACCGAAACGCCGCGCTGGGCCAGATAGTAGGCGGCAAAGACACCGACGATGCCGCCGCCGATCACGACGACGTCAGCCGAGGCCGGCGGCGTGGGTGAAGTTTGAATGTGGAGCAGCGGAGGGGACACAATGAATCTCGCTAGTCGATTCAAGCTTGGACGCTTTGAGACACATAGAACTTCGCGACGCGTTCGCTGCTTTCCCATCCAACCGGCGCGCCCTTGGGCACGAACAGCGCATCGCCGGTGCCCGCCGACAGCACGCTGCCATCAGGGGCCGCGAATCGCACGCTGCCGGCCACGAGGTGCATGAACTCGTTCTGGCGATGCGGGCGGACGATGCGGTGGTAGGGGGTTGAATCCCAGGTACCCGCGCGGTACTCCACGCTTTCCTCGGTAAAGACGTTGTCGCTGCGGCATTCCGGGGCCGGGCCCAGCAGCGCCTCTGGCGGTAGCGTTGCGGACGGCTTGAAGTCGGCGTCGGCGCGCAAGGGGACAAGGCTGTGCTTCGTCGGCTTGTCGCAAGCGGCCGCGCAAAACGAAAACCGCACACGCGATCCGGCGTGGATGCGAAGCGCGGTGCCGCATCCGATGACGGCACCCGCTTGGGGACCGAGCACCAGCGGGGCCGCTCCGGCCGCCGTCAGCGTCAGCTCGCCTTCCGCCACGACGATGGTTTCGATGTGGGGATAACTTGCGACTTCGAGCTCACCAATGAAGCTGGTTCGGCCCACGGCCATCGCGTCGGGCCCTTCCCAGGCGATTTCCCGATTTCGCGCAAAGGGGTCGTCCTTGCCGAACGCCGCCCGGCGGAAAGAGGTTGAAACAGGCGCGCCGTTGGCACGGTGCAGCATTAAGGCCACTGTCATGATTGCTCCTGCGCATTGCGCGATGGTTTCACTGTCGTACTGGGCATCGAGGCGTTCTGAAAACCAAGGATCGCCTTGGTCTCCAGGTACTCCTCAAGGCCTTCGATGCCGTATTCGCGGCCGTTGCCCGAGCGCTTGTAGCCGCCGAAGGGGGCATGGGGGCTCCAGGCCGGGTAGTTGATGTGCACCTGCCCGGACCGGATGCGCGCCGCGACCGCGCGCGCCGCGCCGAGGTCGCGACCTTGGACGTGGGCGCCCAGGCCGTAGACCGTGTCGTTGGCGATCTCCACAGCCTCGTCCACGCTGTCATAAGTGATGATGGCAAGCACCGGCCCGAAAATTTCTTCCTGCGCGATCTGCATTTGGGAGTTCACGCCGGAAAAGATGGTCGGGCGGCAGTAGAAGCCGCGACTCAAGCCCTCCGGCCGACCGGGGCCGCCACACACCAGGCGCGCGCCCTCGGCGATCCCGATGGCTATCATTTCCTGCACCCGGTTGAACTGGGCGCGGTTGGCCACCGGGCCGTGCGTGGTCTGCGGCGAGCGTGGATCGCCCACGACGAAACTCGATGCCGCTTCGAGCGCGATCCGTTCAACCTCCTGCAGGCGCTCTCGCGGCACGATCATGCGGGTCGGCGCGCTGCAGGACTGGCCGACATTGCGAAAGGCTGCCGCCACGCCCGCCGGCACGGCGCGCGCCAGGTCCGCGTCCGGCAGGATCACGTTGGGCGATTTGCCGCCGAGTTCCTGGGCCACGCGCTTGACCGTCGGGGCCGCCGCCTGGGCCACCAGCACGCCGGCTCTGGTTGAACCGGTGATCGAGATCATGTCCACGTCCGGATGCGCCGACAGCGCGGCGCCGACCTCGGGCCCGTTGCCGCTCACCAGGTTGAACACGCCCGGCGGGATGCCGGCGTCGTGCACCACCTCGGCAAACAACAAGGCGCTCAGGGGCGACAGTTCGCTGGGCTTGAGGACGACGGTGCATCCGGCCGCCAGGGCGGGGCCGACCTTGGCGGTGATTTGGTAGAGCGGCCAGTTCCAGGGAGTGATCAGGCCGCACACACCAATGGCCTCGCGCAGGATGGCCACGTCCCCGCGATGGGTGAGGAAGGGATAGCCGGCCAGATTGGCACTGGCCACGCGGATGTGCTCGGCCGCGACTGGCACCTGTGTGCTGCGCGCGAACCCGATGGCAGCGCCCATCTCCAGTGAGATCGCCTGGGCGAACAGTTCGGCCCGTTCGAGGATCAAGGCATGGATGCGGCCGAGCAGCGAGGCCCGGCTTTCGGCGGAACTGGTGGACCAGCTCGCGAAGGCGGAGCGGGCCGCAGCCACAGCTGTTGCGACGTCCTCCGCGGTTCCCAACGCGATCTGCGCGACGGGCTCCTCGGTCGACGGGTCGATGACGCTGGCTCGGGATTGCCCTGAGGGCAGGACCCACTCACCGTCTATGAAAAGGCGATCCAGACGGCCGGCTCATGGTACGCCCTTGCCTGGAATTGATCTGCCGTTTAAGAGTGGGCATTCGGCATGAACGGTGCGCGAGCGGCGCACAACCGCAGCATCTGCGGCGGCGGTTCAATAGCATTCAAGCATGGCGCCGGCGAACCGGTCCAGGCTTTGCACCACCCTTCCAGGAGGATGCTTTCATGACCCTTCGTCCCAAGTCCATCGGCTTTGACTGCAGCGGCGCACTGACCTGTTTCCCCATGCACCGGATGGCCTGCGACCTCTGCGAGGGCCGGCTGCCGCCCGAACGCATGCACCTGTTCGTCAAGGACCTCGATGACCCTCGCTTCGGCGTGGTGATGGGCGGCTGCAAGCCGTACGGCCAGATCCTGAAGCCGGCGTGGCGGCGCGCCTGCAAGCGCCGCGGCCTCGCAACGGCGGGCGGCCCTGGTCGGGCGGCAAGTTGTCGGGGGCGCGCCGCACACCATGCCGCCGGCCATCCGCAAAACCGCAGTTTTAACCAAGCACCCCCGTGTGATCGAGGCATATACCCGGTCGCCAGGTGCTCCAATGCCTTTACCCCACTAGGAGAAAACCATGGCAGATAACAAGCAGCTGGACGGCCTGATCGGCCCTGAAGAGAGCACACGCATCCTGGGTGCGTTGCAGCGCGGCGCGAGCCGGCGCGATGTATTGGCCATGTTGGCGGCCGGCGGCATGCAGGCGGCCCTGGCCGGCAGCATCGCGGGCCTTGCCGGCGCCGCCCATGCAGAAACGCCGCGCAAGGGCGGGCGCATCAAGGTCGCTGGAGCGGCTTCCGGGGTGAGCGATACATTGGATCCGGCCAAGCAGGCTAACGGCACCGACTACATCCGCGGCTTCATGTTCTACAACGGGCTGACCTACCTGGACGGCAGCCTGACGCCCCAGCCCTCACTGGCCGAGGAGTTCACCACCAAGGACGCCAAGACCTGGGTGTTCAAGCTGCGCAAGGGCGTCACTTTCCATGACGGCAAGCCGCTGACGCCGGCCGACGTGGTCTTCTCCATGATGCGCCACAAGAACCCGGCCACCGGTTCCAAGGCCAAGGTGCTGGCCGACCAGATCGAGGAAGTGACCGCCACGGGCCCCAATGAGGTGACGTTCCGGCTGACCTCGCCCAATGCCGACCTGCCAGTGATCCTGGGCACCTACCACTTCCACATCGTCAAGGACGGCACGACCGACTTCAACGCCGGCATCGGCACGGGCCCGTACAAGGTCAAGGAGTTCAAGCCCGGGGTGCGCTCCATCGCCGTGCGCAACGACAACTACTGGAAGCCCAACCGTCCGTACCTGGACGAGATCGAGTACGTGGGCATCAGCGACGAGTCGGCGCGCATCAACGCGCTGCTGGCTGGCGAACTGGATATGGTCGGCCAGGTCAACCCGCGCTCCATCGACCGCGTGAATGGCAGCGGCAAGCACGCCATCTTCGAGACCAAGGGCGTGTCGTACACGGACCTGATCATGCGGCGCGACAGCGGCCCCGGCAGCAACCCGGATTTCGTGATGGCCATGAAGCTCCTGTTCAATCGCGAGCAGATGCTCAAGTCCATCCAGATTGGTCGTGGCATCGTGGCCAACGACCAGCCCATCGCCCCGGGCAACCGCTTCTACTTCAAGGGCCTGAAGCAGCGCCCCTACGATGCAGACAAGGCCAAGTGGCACTTGCAAAAGGCCAAGCTGGGCAGCGCCGCCATCCCGATGGTGGCCTCGTCCGCCGCGACAAACTCGGTGGAGATGGCACTGGTGCTGCAGCACGCTGCCCGGCAGGCCGGACTGAACCTGGAGGTGCGCAACATGCCGGCCGACGGCTATTGGTCGCAGCACTGGATGAAGCACCCGATCGGCTTCGGCAATGTCAACACACGCCCCAGCGCTGACCTGGCGTTGACGCTGTTCTTCAAGTCGGATGCGCCCTGGAACGAAGCGGGCTGGAAGAACGAGCAGTTCGACCAGTTGCTGGTGGCCGCGCGCGGCGAAACCGACGCGGCCAAGCGGGCCCAGATGTACGCCGACATGCAGACCATGATCCATAGCGACGGCGGCATCGGGATTCCGATGTTCCTCTCCAGCCTGGACGGCCACAACAAGAAGCTCAAGGGCCTCAGCCCCGTCCCCCTGGGCGGGATGATGGGCTCCAGCTTCGCCGAACACGTCTGGTTAGAAGCATGACCCCCACGCTTGTCACTTCGTGTACTGCGCTGCCCCCCCAGGGGGGCTTCGGCCGCCTTGAGGCGGCTCTGCGGAGGCCGAGCATGACCCCCACGCTTGTCACTTCGTGTACCGCGCTGCCCCCGGAGGGGGCTTCGGCCGCCTTGAGGCTCTGCGGAGGCCGATCATGAACCTGACCATCGTGAAAATGGTGGCGGGCCGCATCCTGACGGGTCTGGGCTCGCTGCTGGCGGTGTCGGCGGTGGTGTTCGCCATCACCGCCGTGCTGCCCGGCGACGCGGCGGAAGAGAGGCTGGGCCAGGACGCCACGCCCGAGGCCGTGAAGGCCCTGCGCAAGGAGATGGGCCTGGACCGCAGCGCGGTGCTGCGCTACTTCGACTGGCTGGGCGGCGTGGCCACCGGTGACCCGGGCAAGTCCGTGGTCACGGGCATGCCGGTGCGCGAGGCGGTTGCCAGCCGCCTGCCCAACTCGCTGCTGCTGGCCGCTGTCACGGCCGCCTTTGCGGTGCCGCTGGCCTTGGGCCTGGGCATCCTGTGCGCCTTGTGGCGCGGCTCGGCTTTCGACCGCTTCGCCAGCATGTCTGCGGTGGCTGTGGTCTCGGTGCCGGAGTTCCTGGTTGCCACACTGGCCGTTCTGGTGTTCGCCGTCCAGCTGAAATGGTTGCCGGCGCTCTCGTACGAGGTGAACCTGTCGTCGCCCGGCCAGATGCTGCATTCGTTCGCGCTGCCCGTGCTCAGCCTGGGCAGCGTGATCATGGCGCAGATGATGCGCATGACGCGCGCCGCCGTGATCGACCAGCTGGCCGCGCCCTACATCGAGATGGTGCGCCTGAAGGGTGCGTCCGCCGCCCGCGCCGTGCTGTTCCATGCGCTGCCCAACGCCATCGGCCCCATCGCCAACGCGGTGGCGCTGAGCCTGTCCTACCTGCTGGGCGGCGTGATCATCATTGAGGTGATCTTCAACTATCCGGGCATTGCCAAGCTCATGGTCGACGGCGTGGTCCAGCGCGACATGCCGCTGGTACAGGCCTGCGCCATGATTTTTTGCGCGGCTTATCTGATCCTGGTGATGCTGGCCGACGTGTGCAGCATCGTCTCCAACCCCAGGCTGAGGCACCAATGAGCGCCGCCCGGCCGCCCGAAGGCGCTCGCACCGCAGTGCGCAGCGCGGAGGTTTTTATATGACTATTGCCACACTTCTTCCTTCCGCCGTTTCCACCCGCAAGCGCGGGCTGCTGGCCGGCTGGTCGCGCGCCGGAAAACTGGGCCTGGCCGTACTGGCTTTCTGGGTCGCCGTGGCCCTGTTCGCGCCCTTCCTGTCCGACCAATCGCTGGGTGAGATGTCCGACGCGGGGGTGTTCCAGGCCATGAGCGCGCAGCACTGGCTGGGCACCGACTACCTGGGCCGGGACATGCTGACGCGAATCGTCGCGGGCACGCCCTACACCATAGGCGTCGCGCTGGTGGCCACGCTGCTCGCCTGCGGCCTGGGCGCGGTGCTGGGCCTGCTGGCCGCGGTCACCGGCGGCTGGGTAGATTCGACACTGAGCCGGTTGCTCGACACCCTGGTCTCGATCCCGAGCAAGATGTTCGCGCTGGTGATCATCGCTGGCTTCGGCTCCTCCGTCACGCTGCTGGTCGTCGTGGCCGCCATCGTCTACACGCCGGGCTGCTACCGCATCATCCGCTCGCTCGCGGTGAACATCAACGCCATGGACTACGTGCTGGTGGCGCGCGCCCGCGGCGAACGCCGGGCCTACATCATGCGCCGCGAGATCCTGCCCAACATCACCGGCCCGCTGCTGGCCGACATGGGCCTGCGCTTCGTCTACGCCCTGCGCCTTCTGGCGAGCCTGAGCTTCCTGGGCCTGGGCGTGCAGCCGCCGATGGCCGACTGGGGCTCCCTGGTGCGTGAGAACCTCGGCGTATTGCCGATAGGCGGCGTCGCGGTGCTCGCCCCGGCGTTCGCGATCGCCGCGCTGACCATCGCGGTCAACCTCGTTATCGACAACCTGCCGGGTCATACCGACGCAGACCGGGAGAAACATTAATGGGTGCCACTGTCCTCGTGAACGAACTGCGCATCGTGGCGCAGACCGCCGGCGGCGGCGAAACAGAGATCGTCAAAGGCGTTTCTTTCCGCATCGAACCCGGCGAGGTGCTGGCGCTGATCGGCGAATCCGGCTCCGGCAAGACCACCATAGGCCTGGCGCTCATGGGCTACGCGCGTCACGGCTGCCGCATCGCCGGAGGCAGCGTGCGCATCGGAGACACCGATGTGCTGGGCCTGTCCGAATCGGAACGGCGCCGCTTGCGCGGCCGCCGTATCTCCTACATCGCGCAGAGTGCCGCCGCCTCGTTCAACCCGTCGCGCACCATCATGGACCAGGTGGTTGAAACCGCGCACATCCACTCGCTGATGTCGCGTGCGGAGGCCGAGAAAAAAGCCGTGACGCTGTTCCGCGAGCTGGCGCTGCCGCACCCCGACAGCATCGGCCAGCGTTACCCGCACCAGGTTTCGGGCGGGCAGCTGCAGCGCCTGATGGCCGCGATGGCGCTGATGAGCGACCCGGACCTGGTGATCTTCGACGAACCCACCACGGCGCTGGACGTCACCACCCAGATCGAGGTGCTGCACGCCTTCCGCCGCGTGGTGCGCGAGCGCCGGACCACGGCGGTCTACGTCACGCACGACCTGGCGGTGGTGGCCCAGATGGCCGGCCGCATCCTGGTGCTGCGCGACGGCGCCGAGCGCGAGATCGGCACCACGGCGCAGATCATCAACACGCCGAAGGACGACTACACGCGCAGCCTGATCGCCGCGGCCAATCCCAAGGCGCGCAGCGGCGAGACGGTGGCCGAGGGCGCCACGCCGCTGCTTCAGGTGCGCAACCTGGTCGCCGGCTATGGGCCCCTGGACAAGCACGGCCGGCCCGCCGCACCGGTGCTCGACGACGTGAGCCTGACCCTGTACCGCGGCCAGGCGATCGGCGTCATCGGAGAGTCCGGCTCCGGCAAGACCACGCTGGCTCGCGCCGTCGCCGGCCTGATCGGGCCCGCCGGCGGCCAGATCATGTTCGACGGCAAACCGCTGCCGCGCCTGGTATCGCAGCGTTCGCCCGAGGAACTGCGCCGCATCCAGATCGTGTTCCAGATGGCGGACACGGCGCTCAATCCTTCGCACACCATCGCCGAGATCATCGCGCGGCCGCTGCAGCTGTACCGCGGCTTGAAGGGCGAGGCGCTGGACAAGCGCATCGCGCAGCTGCTCGACCTCGTGCAACTGCCGCAGGCCTGCGCCCGGCGCCTGCCTGCCGGGCTCTCCGGCGGGCAGAAGCAGCGCGTCAACCTGGCGCGCGCGCTGGCCGCCGACCCCGACCTGATCCTGTGCGACGAAGTCACCTCCGCGCTGGACACGGTCGTGGGCGCCGCCATCCTGGACCTGCTGGCGCAGCTGCGCAAGGAACTCGGGGTGTCGTACATGTTCATCAGCCACGACATGAACACCGTGCGCGCGGTGTGTGACGAGATCGTGGTGCTGTACGCCGGCCAGAAGGTGGAGTCGCTGACCCGGTCGGCTTTCGCGCATGCGCCGCGCCATCCGTATTTCCACCTGCTGGCCAATTCCGTTCCGGAGCTGCGCCCGGGATGGCTGGAAGAAGTCGGAGCGGCGCAGCGCGCGGCCCTGCCGCTGGTGCAGGCGCCCACCGACCGCGCGGGCATTTGCAGCTTCCTGGACCGGTGCCCCTTGCGCGTGGCCGGCGTGTGCGACAGCAAGACGCCGCCGCGGCATGAACTCGAAGGCGGCGTGGAGGTCTTCTGCCACCGCAGCGCCGATGAATTGCTGCAGCTGCAAAAGACCAAGGCGCAGCCGCGCGAATGCACGGCCTGATCCAGAAGACCCGATCCATGTATCTCGAACCCGACGTCTTCTACCGTTTTGATCCCACGGCGCCTCCAGTCCCGGTGATCGTGGATGTCTCGCGCAGCGGGCGCCTCTATCCCATCGATTTCCGCTCGCCCGTCCCGTTCTCGGCCCTGCACGACAACGTGTCGATGTATGTGGAGGAGATATGGAAGGATGCGCCCAAATACGGCGCCACGATGCTGCAGGCGCTGTTTCCCAACACCTACATCGACGCCAACCGGCATGAGCTCGACATCGACCCCGACCTGATCGAAGGCGAATGGCCCGTGCCGGTGCAGTTTGTCTCCAGGAGCGGGCTCGGGCTGCTCAAGACGGTGTCGCGCTACGGCGAGCCGCTGCAGGAGCGCAAGCTCACCGTCGCGGAGGTCGAGGCCAGGCTTGACCGTTATTACCGGCCCTACCACCGAGAGCTCGCTTCGGTGATGGACCGCATGCTGGCGGCGCACGGCTTTTACTACCAGCTCAGCTGCCATTGCATGTCCGCGGTGGGCGCGCCGACGCACGCCGACGCCGGAAAGGAACGCATGGACTTCTGCCTGGGGAACCTGCGCGGCACCTCCAGCACGGCAGAATTCATCGAGTTCGTCGCCGAGGTCATCCGCGCCCAGGGCTTCACCTGCTCGGTCAATACACCCTACACCGGCGGCGAGCTGAACCGCCGCTACGGCAAGCCCGACGGCACGCAGGAAAGCGTGATGGTGGAGATCAACAAGAAGCGCTTCATGGATGTCGCCTCGTTCAAGAAGAACGAAGGTTTTGACGCGATCCGGGGCGTGGCGGGCGCCGTGTTGCAGGCCGTGACGCGCCGGGCGCGCGGGCTTGCCGGGAGCGCCGCGTGCGCATAGAGATCGACGGCTTGGGCGCCGTCGGGAATTTTTTCACTGAACTTATTGATGACATGCAAACACTGAACTACATCGCGGGCCGCTGGCAAGCATCCCAGGACGGCCGCCAATTCGAGGTGCGCAATCCCGCCGACGACAGCCTGATCACCCTGGCGGCCGACGGCGGCGGGGCGGACGCGCGGCTGGCCGCCGACGCCGCGGCACAGGCGCTGCCCGCCTGGAAGGCACGCTCGCCGCGCGAGCGCTGCCTGATCCTCAAGAAGTGGCAGGCGCTGATCGAGCGCGACGTGGAGCCGCTGGCCAAACTGATTTCGCGCGAGCAGGGCAAGCCGCTCGCGGAGTCGCGCGGCGAAATCGCCTACAGCGCGGGCTATGTGGAGTGGTTCGCCGAAGAGGGTGTGCGCGCCCACGGCGAGATCATCGCCGCGCCGGTGGCGAGCAAGCGCTACCTGGTGCTGAGGGAGGCCGTTGGCGTCGTCGCCGTGGTCACGCCCTGGAATTTTCCCGCGGCGATGATCGCGCGCAAGATCGCGCCCGCGCTGGCGGCCGGCTGCACCGTGGTCGCCAAGCCAGCCGAGGACACGCCCCTCACTTCGTTGGCTCTCGTGAAGCTGGCCGAGGAAGCGGGCGTGCCCCCTGGCGTGTTGAACATCGTGCCCGCCTCGCGCGAGCGCACGCCGGAGGTGGTGGGTGAGTGGCTGCGCGATGGCCGCGTGCGCAAGATCAGCTTCACAGGCAGCACGGCGGTGGGCAAGCTGTTGGCGCGCGAGTCGGCCGGCACGCTCAAGAAGCTGTCGCTAGAACTCGGCGGCAACGCACCCTTCATCGTGTTCGAGGATGCGGACCTGGACGCCGCCGTCGAGGGCTTGATGGCCGCCAAGTTCCGCAACGGCGGCCAGACCTGCGTGAGCCCCAACCGTGTGTTCGTGCACGAGGCCGTGCATGATCGCTTCGTCGACAAGCTGGCGGCCCGCGTGGGCGCATTGCGGGTCGGCCCGGCCAGTTGGATTGAAGCCGAGATCGGCCCGATGATCAACGCACGAGCGGTGGACAAGATCGAGCGTCACGTGAACGACGCCGTGGCCAAAGGTGCGAAGGCGGTCGTGGGCGGAAGCCGCGTGTGTACAGAAGTCGCCAATGGTCCGAACTACTACGCGCCCACAGTGCTGACCGGTGCGACTCCCGACATGGAGTTGTCGTGCGAAGAGACCTTCGGCCCGGTGGTGCCCGTATTCCGGTTTACCAGCGAAGACGAGGTGATCGCGCAGGCGAACGACACCCCTTTCGGCCTGGCCGGCTACTTCTTCTCCAACGACATCAAGCGCGTCTGGCGCGTGGCCTCGGCGCTGGAGACCGGAATGGTTGGCATCAACGAAGGCGCCATCGCGGCGCAGGCCGCGCCCTTCGGCGGCGTCAAGGAATCGGGCTACGGCCGCGAAGGCTCGCACTGGGGCCTGGACGAATACCTGCACACCAAGTACCTGTGCCAAGGGAATTTGGCATGAAGGTGCTGGTTCTGGGTGCCGGCGTTATCGGCACCACGACGGCCTACTATCTGGCCCGGGCGGGCCACGAGGTGACGGTGGTCGACCGCCAGCCCGGCCCCGCGCGGGAGACGAGTTTCGCCAATGCCGGCCAGGTGTCGCCGGGCTACGCGGCGCCGTGGGCCGCGCCCGGCGTGCCGCTGAAGGCGTTGCGCTGGATGTTCCAGAAGCATGCGCCGCTGGCCATCGGCCTGGATGGCAGCATGGACCAGCTGCGCTGGATGTGGCAGATGCTGCGCAACTGCAGCCCGCGGCGTTATGCGGTGAACAAGGAGCGCATGCTGCGGCTGGCCGAATACAGCCGCGACTGCCTGGCGCAGCTACGCGAAGACACCGGCTTGCGCTACGAAGGCCGTGAGGGCGGCACGCTGCAGGTGTTCCGCACCTCGGCGCAGCTCGACGCCGTCGGCAAAGACGTGGCCGTGTTGCGCGCCGCGGGCGTGCCCTACGAACTGCTGGGGCCTGAGGAGCTGGTTCGCGCGGAACCGGCCATCGCCACAGGGCCGCTGGTCGGCGGCCTGCGCCTGCCCGGCGACGAGACGGGTGACTGCCACCTGTTTACCACCGGTATCGGCCATCTGGCCCAGTCCATGGGCGTGCGCTTTTCCTTCGGCGAGGCCATCGACAGCGTGGAGGTCTGTGCCGGCCGTGTGGCCGGCGTGCTGCAGGGCCGCCGCCTGCTCAAGGCCGACGCTTACGTGATGGCGCTGGGTGCGTACTCGACTTCCGCGCTGTCGGGTTTGCTGGAAATACCTGTATATCCCGTCAAAGGCTATTCCATCACCGTGCCCGTCGCCGACGCGGGCCGCGCGCCGGTTTCGACCGTGCTGGACGAGAGCTACAAGACCGCCATCACGCGCTTTGACCGCCGCATCCGCGTGGGCGGCATGGCGGAGCTGCGCGGCTTTGACCTGCGCC
This sequence comes from Polaromonas sp. P4_F9, assembly GCF_056401235.1. Lineage (NCBI taxonomy): Bacteria > Pseudomonadati > Pseudomonadota > Betaproteobacteria > Burkholderiales > Comamonadaceae > Polaromonas > Polaromonas sp. P4_F9. The sequence continues at coordinate 30,411 of NZ_JBFUJT010000015.1, forward strand.
TGAACCCGCGCCGCCGCGAAACGCTGGAACTGTGCCTGAATGATCTGTTCCCCGGCGCCGGCTACGCCGGGACCGGCAGCTTCTGGACCGGCCTGCGGCCCATGACCCCGGACGGCACGCCGCTGGTGGGCCGCACGCCGCTGCCCAATCTGTACCTGAACACCGGCCACGGCACGCTGGGCTGGACCATGGCCTGCGGCTCCGCGCGCGTGCTGGCCGACGTCATGAGCGGCCGCGCGCCCGAGATTCGTGCCGACGACCTTTCCGTGCAGCGCTATGCGCAGCCGAAATCACGGCAATGGACCGGCCCTTGGACCGAACCTGGACTGAGTACCTGAAGCATCGTGCGCGTCTGGCGCATGGCCGATGCGCTGGAGAGCGGCATCGTTGGTATCAACGAAGGCGCACTGGCCGCCGAAGTTGCACCCTTCGGCGGTGTCAAGGAGTCCGGTTATGGCCGTGAAGGTTCACGTTACGGACTCGAAGACTATATGCACACCAAATACCTGTACCAGGGCCTTGTTTAAGTAAAAAGCCCTGAAACCCTTGCCAGTCATGCATGACTGGCATGCGGTCTGGTTTTATAGCGTTGGGTAGTCCGTATAACCCTTGGCGCCGCCGCCATAAAAGGTGGCCTGGTCGGGCAGGTTGAGCGGCGCATTGCGGCGCAGGCGCTCCACCAGGTCGGGGTTGGCGATGTAGGGCTTGCCAAAGGCGACCAGGTCGGCGCCGTTTGCCACGGCCTGCCTGGCCAGTGCCTGGTCGTAGCCGTTGTTGACCATCCAGGCGCCCTGGCCGCCGGCTTCGCGGTAGGCGGTCTTGAGCGCGGCGTAGTCGAATGGCCGGTCGGCGATTTCGCGCGGCCCGCCGGTGGCGCCTTCAATGATGTGGATATAGGCCAGGTTCATCGTGGCGAGCTGGCGCACCACGTAGTCGAACAGCGGCTGCGGATCGGCGTCGTGCACATCGTTGGCCGGCGTCACGGGCGACAGGCGAATGCCGGTGCGTCCGCCACCGATGGCGCCGGTGACGGCGCGCGAGACCTCGAGCAGCAGGCGCGCACGGTTTTCGATGCTGCCGCCGTAGTCGTCGGTGCGCTGGTTGGAGCCGCTTTTGAGGAATTGGTCGAGCAGGTAGCCGTTGGCGCCATGGACTTCCACGCCGTCAAAGCCCGCGGTTTCGACCGCGTTGCGCGCCGCGAGCTGATAGGTCTGCACGATGCCGGGCAGCTCTTCAGCCTTGAGCGCGCGCGGCTCGGAGGTGGCGACAAAGGTGGGCGCGCCGTCCTTGAGCAGCACCGTCTTGGTCTTGGCGGTGATGGCAGAGGGGGCGACCGGCTGGCCGCCGTCCGGCTGCAATTCGGTGTGCGAGACGCGGCCCACATGCCAGAGCTGCACCACGATCTTGCCGCCGGCCTCGTGCACGGCGCGGGTCACCTGCTTCCAGCCGTCGAGCTGCTCGCTGCCGTAGAGGCCGGGTACATCCGCATAGCCCTGGCCCTGGTGGCTGATGGCGGTGGCCTCGGTGACGAGCAGGCCGCCGCTGGCGCGCTGGGCGTAGTACTCGGCCATCAGCGCCGTGGGAATGGCGTCGGGGGCGCGGTTGCGGGTGAGGGGGGCGAGCACGATGCGGTTGGCCAGTTCAAGGTCGCCGGCCTGGGTGGGATCGAATAAAGAGGGCATGAGAGAAGAGGGCATGAAGGTGTCCAAAGGTGTCCGAAAGTGTCCAGGTGGAAATGAAAAAAACAGGCTTCAGTGTGTGCCGATCTGAATTTGCCTGTGCAACACGGGCTGCTGGATTCGTGCTAGATCGTTCCGGCATGCGTGCGTCCAACGGCCGTTTCCGGGTCTGGCCGGGCGGCCAACCCAACAAAATCGGGCCGACAGTGTTCGCAGGGGCTGCAATTGGTGATGGGTTGGTTTAAATCAACCCGATACGTGATTGACAGGTCCATATTGCGGAGACCGGCCAACTGGACGGCAATGTCGACAAACTCCAACCAGGAGGTCTTTATGTTGAAGAAACTGGCGATGATCCTGATCTTTATTTTGGGCACTGGTGCTGTCGCGGCACAGGAAGTCACCTACCGCACACACATCGCCCCACTCTGGAAATCCAAATGTGTTGCCTGCCACGGAGCGCAATCGCCTGAGCGGGCTGATTTTCTGCTGGACGAGAAGGGGTACGCGGAGAAGTCACAAGGGCCGCGCATGGATTCATACGAGCGTTTGATTGCGTTTATCGCCTGGCCCGACACGGGGGCATTCATGCGCCGGCTGGACGATGGAAGCAGCCAGTATGCCGGAGGCAAACCCGGCAACATGTATCTGTATCTCGGATCGACGGATGAAGAGCGGGCCGCGAATCTCAAACTGCTCAAGACGTGGGTTGGCGACGGCGCATGGAATCTCAATCGCTGGAACAAGCGGGGAGATGTGCCTATGGTCAGCAAAGAGCAACTTGACAAGATCCAGTTGAAGTATTGAGCCAACCCCGTCGTGGCCAGGCCGCCATGCGCTGGCGAAAAGCGGCGAGATTGACCAGGCGCGCAATGTCAACGCCGACACGCGGAGCCCAGTTGATGACGGTAGACAGGTAAGGGGCGGTCACGCTAAAAGTTTCACCCATCAGGTACTGCTTGCTGGTCAGCCGCTCGTCCACCCGCTTCAGACGCGATAGCAGCTTGTCGGTGGCGATGGTTTTGTACTCTGCGCCACGACTGCAATTGGGCGCGCACGACGGTGCCGTTGGCCGGGCTTTCAGGCAGGCGCATGCAGCGCGATATGCGGCGACAGGAGGCAGGCGCCGGGGCGCAGTAATGTTTCCGGGTGTTCTTGTTGATCCTGGAAGGGTGGTTGGAAATGGCTCCCCGATGTCAGGGCCTGTTCACCCTAAAACGCATCTCCCGTTTTAGGGTGAGCAGGCTCTAATCGGGACGCGTGTTTTCTGCGGCGTGCGGCCTGAAACCGCCACAATAGCAGGATGGCAAAAGTTTTTAAATGGGCGGTGTATCTGGCGCTGGGGCTGGTGGCCTTGCTGGCGGCGGTGGCCTTCACGCTGCACCGCTGGGTGAGCACGGACGATTTCCGGTTGCGCGTCGAGCGTGAAGCCTCGGCGGCGCTGGGGGTGCCGGTGACGCTGGGCCGGGTGGCGGTGGATGTGTGGCCCTTGCCCGCTGTGGCGCTGAGCGGCATCGCGGTGCAGAGCAAACCGCCCCTCACGCTGGAGCGCGTGGAAGTGCGGCCCCAGTGGCAACCGCTGCTGCAGGGGCGGCTGGCGGTTTCCACGCTGCTGGTGCGGCGGGCTGTCTTGCCGCAGCAGGGTATAGACGCGGTGCTGCTGGCGCTGCAGAAAAAAAAGCAGCCGGAGCCCGTCAAGCAGGGGCCCGGGCCGAAAACGCCGGAACACGACGCCCTGGAGGGTTTGCCGCGCCGCACGGTGCTGGATGAGGTGACCTGGGTCAGCGCCGCGGGCGCGCGCACCACGGTGGCGGCCGAGGCGGCGCTGGCCGATGACGGCCTGCCCGACAGCGTGTCGTTCAAACTGCTCAAGGGCAACCTGCAGGGGCTGCAGTCCACGCTGCAGCGCGAAGAGCCCAAACCCGCTGACAAGGCGGACAAGGGCGGCGCTACCGTTGCCGGCGAGGATCACTGGGCCTTGCGTGTCGAGGTGGGCGGCGGCAGGATAGAGGGCCGGCTCGGCCTGCGTCGCTCGCCTGCGGGCTCCTCGGCGCGGCCCGGTGAAGCGCTGGCGCTCCAGGGCCAGCTGCAAACCCGCGGGGTCGAGGTCTCTGCGCTGACCGCTCCGGCCGGCGCGCTGTCGGGTCAGCTGGAGGCGACGACCAGCCTCAATGCCCGTGCGGCCACCACCAGCGGACTGGTGGATGCGCTGCAAAGCCACACCACGTTTACCGTGCGCAACGCGGTGATCAATGGTCTGGACCTGGCCAAGGCCGTGCAAACCGTGGGCTTGAGCCGCGGCGGGCAGACGCGTCTGGACACGCTGGCCGGGCAGGTCAACACGCAGGGGCGAGCGGCGCAGCTGACCAACCTGATCGCGAGCTCGGGCGTGCTGAGCGCCACCGGCAATGTGGCGATATCGCCGGCCAAGGCGCTGAGCGGGCGGGTCATCGTGAATGTGGCGGGCGACAGCAAGCTGGGTCAGGCCATCGGCGGCGCCGTGGGCGTTCCCCTGACGGTGGGGGGCACGCTGGACAAGCCCGAGGTGACGCTGTCGCGCTCGGCCCTGCTGGGCGCGGCCATTGGCACGGCGCTGCTGCCGGGTGTGGGTACCGGCGCCGGCGCCAATCTGGGCGATCGCGTGGGTGAGGGCTTGCGCGGCCTGTTCGGCAAATAAGAGCCTGACGGCTCCTCGAGGGCCGCTGTTGGCAAGCCCGCAACGCTAGAAAAATCATAGCAACCTCCGGATGCACTGAGGCCTTGTCCTACAGTGCCACGCGGGCGTTGCTGATGCGCCACCGCCGCTTGCTTTTCTACCATGTAAGTATTGCTTCCGGGTAAGCCTCGCGCGTGTTCGCCTCCTGCTTTTTGATGGCTTTTGATTTTTGATATTGGTGCTGATGTTTGTTGAGGCCTTATCCGCTCGCGGCTTGCGGGGATGAGGCATGACAAAGGAGAACCGATGCTCAAGTACGCGATTATTTTTGCGGTCATTTCACTGATAGCCGGCGCCCTGGGTTTTGGCGGGGTGGCGGCAGGCGCCGCCGGCATTGCCAAAATCTTGTTTGGCCTGTTCCTGATTCTGGCGGTCATTTTTGTGGTGCTCGCCGCGCTGGGCGTGGGTGCGGTCAAGAAGGGCATGAAGTAAATGGCGTCACTCCCTCCCATCACACCTTCGACTTCTTCGTCTTCATCGACTTCGTTGTCTTCGTCGACAGCTGCGCCCTCTGCGCCCGCAAGTACGTTGATGTCCAGGGTCCGGCAGCGGCTGTTTCCGCCGCGCTCGGTGGACAGCAGCGCGGCGCCGCGTCTGGACATCGCGCACCGGGCTGCCACTCCGCCCGCGCCGGTGTCGCTGCGGGCCGGTTTTCAGGCGGGCATTGCCGAGTTCCTGCTGGTCAGCCGTTTGCGTGCGCGGCGCCGCGCCGCGCCCTCTGCCGATGTGCTGGAGCGCGCTGCGCGCATTGTGTTCGTGACGTGCAAAAACTGGTTTGCCACCGCGGACAGTGGTCATGATCATGGCCACGGCGCTGGTCATCACCGCACGCGGATCTGACCCAGCCCTTCCCGTGCCAACCGGGCTGCAATATCCCAATGTCCTTCCGACGGTTTTTTTTTATTCTCAACCGGCGCCCATTCCATGCACACCACCCTGATCGATTTATTGCTCGAGTACGAAGTCGGCAGTCCTACCCATTTTGTTTTCAACATCGAGGCCGCGTTTCACGAGGGCCACCAGGTGATGGAGGAGCGGCTGACGATCACGCCGAGCATGAAGGTCCACAATTACTGCGACGAGCGCAGCGGCAACCGTTTTATACGCCTGGACGCGCCCAAGGGGAGGCTGTCCGTCAACTACCACGCCCAGGTGCGGCTGGTCGCCGCGCCCGTGCCCCTGTATCTTGAAGAAACGCCGGTGACCAGCGTGCCCGATGATGTCTTGCGTTACCTGATGCCCAGCCGCTACTGCGAGTCGGACTCCATGAGCCGCGCGGCGCAGCAGCTGTTTGCTCACCTGCCTTCCGGTATCGGCCGCGTGCGCGCGGTCGAGAACTGGATTCACGACTCGATCGCCTACCTGCCGGGTTGCACCTCGTCGACGACCACGGCGCGGGATGTGTTTGTGCAGCGCGCCGGTGTGTGCCGGGACTTTGCGCACCTGGGCATTACCTTGTGCCGGGCGCTCAATATTCCCGCGCGGCTGGTGGTGGGCTATGTCCATTTTGACGAGCCACCGCAGGATTTTCACGCCGTGTTCGAAGCCTGGCTGGAGGGGCGCTGGGTGCTGTTTGATCCCAGCCATATGGCGCCCATTGACCGGCTGGTGCGTGTAGGAACGGGGCGCGACGCGAAGGACGTGGCCTTTGCCACCATTTTTGGCAATGTGCAAATGCTGCGCAAGGAGCTGATCGTGGACGAGGGCGAAGTACCGCCGGAACCAGGCAGTCCGCCGGGATCGCATCCGCCCTTGCTCTCTTTGGTCAGCACCTAGTGCTACACCGCACCAGCGGTTGCCTTGTGTTGCCTCGTGTTGCCTCGCTCAGGCCGGGCGGGCGCTGCTGAGAACCTGTTTACGATCTAAACGCGGCCTCGTTTAGATCGTAAACAGGTTCTGAGGTGTCAGGTGCGGTAGCTGCTGTCGAGCCGCTCCAGCTTGCGGATCAGCGAGGGCCAGGCAAAAGCGCCGCCCATGCCTTCCGTCTGCACGCGCAACGCTTCCGATACGCCCTGGATGATTTGCGGATGGACGGCGATGAGTTCGCCGCCGGCCTGGGCATCGAGCTGGATGCGGCAGGTGTTTTCAAAGATGTACATGCTCAAAAACGCATCGGCAATGGTCGTGCCCACCACCAGCAGGCCATGGTTGCGCAGCATCAGGAAATTGGCGGACCCGAGGTCGGCCTGCAGGCGAGGTTTTTCCTCGTCGCGAAAGGCCACGCCCTCGTAGTCGTGGTACGCCAGCGAGGCCAGCACAAAGGTCGATTGCTGGCTGATGGGCAGCACGCCGCACTTTTGCGCGCTGACGGCGACGCCGGCGCGTGTGTGGGTATGCAGCACGCAGCCGGCGTTGGGCCGGGCGTCGTGTACCGCGCTGTGAATCACAAAACCGGCGGGATTGACCGGGAAGGGCGAGTCAATGACTTTGTTGCACTGCCCGTCGACCTTGACCAGGCTGGAGGCAGTGATCTCGTCGAACATCAGGCCGTAGGGGTTGATCAGGAAGTGGTGCGCGCCGGGGCCTGCTACCTCCTCCGGCAGCTTGGCGCTGATGTGGGTGAACACCAGGTCGCTCCAGCCATAGAGCGCCACCAGCCGGTAGCAGGCCGCGAGGTCGCAGCGCAATTGCCATTCCTCGGCGCTGACGACTTTTTTCAGGGATGGGATGTTCACGGGTTTGTCTCCTGGCGGATTGTTTTTAAAAAAGCCTGGCTTTGTACGATACGCCTGTGCGGCACGCGCAACTGTCAGAAATTGAACTTTCATCAGCATGCCTGCTTCCCGCGTGTCGGCCACGCCGTGGTTTGGCGTGCTGCCGCTCGGGTCGCGCCTCACGTTTGCCGGAACTGCGCCAGCGTCTGCAGCAGGTTGCGCGTGGCCCCGTCAAGGGCTGCCAGCGGCCTGTGCACCACGGCGGTGTGGCGGGTCAATGCGGGCTTGAGCGGCAGCACCTGCACGCCGTTGGGAATGGCGGCAGCGCCCGCCTGCTCCAGTGGCAGCAGGGCCGCGCCATAACCGGCTGCCACTAGGCTTTTCATGGCTTCGTTGTAATTGAGCTCTATGCGCGCCCGGGGCGTGTGGCCGGCCGCGGCAAACCATTCCATGGTCAGGCGGTACATGTGCGTGGTCGAGTCGTTGAAGATCAGCGGTTTTTCCATCAGCCAGGGCGGCGTGATGCGCTTGGGCGCCTTCCAGCCCGCGGGGAGGAAGGCCATCATCGGGTCGCTGCGCCAGTGGCTCATCAGCAGTTCGCGCCGCGCCGGCTGGGGCGTGGCCACCAGCCCGACATCCAGCGTGCCCTGGCCCAGGCGCTCCATGGCTTCACTGGAGCCGAGGATGCTGACCTCAACGTCGATCTCGGGATGCGCGCGCGCCATGAGCTCCAGCACCCGCGGCAGCAAATGCACCAGGATGCCGGTGGAGGTGCCCAGCCGTACGCGGCCAACCCGCCCCTCGACATGGCGCTTGACGGCATCGGTAGCGTCATCGGCGTCACGCAGCAGGCGCCGCGCCCGCTCGACCAGCACGGCACCGGCCGCCGTGGGCACCACGCTGCGGCCCCCGCGCACCACCAGCTGCGTGCCCAGCCGGGCCTCCAGCTCGCTGATGTGCAGGCTGACCGTGGGCTGCGCCAGATGCAGCGCCCGTGCCGCGGCGGAGAAGGTGCCCAGGTCGGCGATGGAAACGAGGGTGCGCAGCTGGTCCAGATTGAGTTCACGCATCATTAATCCTGATAGGTTGCATCAGAAAATTCAACTTCCACAATAGCACGACAAGCCGCACCATTGGGCACTTCCCGATCACAGGAGTTGCCACCATGTTGTTAAAGCCGGGTTTTGTTTTGTTGAATCAGGCGCTGACCCGCCTGCGCCTTCACGCGCGCTTCTGGCGTCAGCGCGATGACCGCAGGCAGGCGGCCGAGCTGCAGGGCATGAGCGCGCGGGAGCTCAATGATTTGGGGATAGGGCGGGGGGAGATACCGTATCTGCTGCTGAGCCGGGGGCCGGACTGCGGGGACGGCTGAGAAGATGAGGGGAGGGGAGGTGCAAGCTTACTGTGGAGTGGTCAGGGTTTCCAGTCGCGCAAGGTACAGCAGGGCCTGCGTGCGCCCGGTGCCGCACATCTCTGCCGAGGGGGCCAGCTGCCCGCAGACTGCCGGCCGACCGGGTTGGTCGAAGATGCGGCAGGCATTGGCGTCGTCAAGCTGCACGCAACGCACGCCGGCCGGCTTGCCTTCGGGCATGCCGGGAATGGGCGAGCTGATGGATGGGGCAATGCAGCAGGCACCGCAGCCGGGTCGGCAATTCATCATGGAGGGGCTATGGGCCGGAATTACCTGGCGGGGCCATGCCTGCGCCTTATCCTGCCAGGCGGCTGCTGGCAAACAGCACCTGGTCAATCACCGCCTGCACCTTCTGGCGGTGCGCGTCATTGACCAGCTTGCCTTGTGCGTCGAAGGCGTCGCCCGCGCGGCCCAGCGCGAAATTGAACGGGGCAACCCAGCACTGCACATTGAGCAGCAGCGGGGCGAGGTGGCTTTGCGAGCGCAGGCCGCCCAGCGCGCCGGGCGAGGCACTCAGAATGCCGACGACCTTGCCGCGTGAAAACTTGAATTCGTCGGTCCAGGCCGGGTCGGACTTGACCGGGCTGGAGGCCCAGTCGATGGTGTTCTTGAGCAGGGCGGAATAGCTCGCGTTGTATTCGGGCGAGCAGATGATCCAGGCCGGATGCTCATACATGAGTTGCTTGAGCTTCATCACGTCGGGCGGCGTGCCTTTGGCTTCGAGGTCGGCGTTGTACATCGGAATGTCAAAGTCGGCCAGTTCGATGTGGGTGACTTCGGCGCCGCTGGCCCGCGCCATGTCGGCGGTGACGTGGGCCAGTTTGCGGTTGAAGGAGTTTTGGCGGGTGCTGCCGGCAAAGATGAGGAGTTTCATGCCCGCTATTGTGGCTGCTTGTGGCCTCCTGGCGTTGCGGTGGGGCGATTTTCGTGCCGGCCAGTCCCTTGCCTGCGAGGCCTTTGTGGCGCTTGTGCCAAAGAACATGGGCAGACACGCACAGATAGGGGGTTATTTGCTATTGAATTCATAGCAAATGCCACTGCTGCAGCGCGCCGGCAGGAATGGTTCAAATGCCATTACGCAGCGCAGAACAAGGGCCTGCCTGATAAAATTCACCATTCGCCCGGTGGGGCGGGAACAAGTCTGGGCGCAAGCAGCGTGCGGCTTGATGTGCCGCTGGCTGTGCCAGCCGCGGCCGGCGTGGCCCTCTGGTCATCGTCAACTTCGGGGCAGCTCCATGGCGTACAGGCATCTGGCCTGAAGGCCGCTTTATTGAAGGAGGCGTGATGCAATCGCCTTATATCTATCCGCAAGAATTTGATGTGATCGTGGTCGGTGGCGGCCACGCCGGCACGGAAGCCGCGCTGGCTTCCGCCCGCATGGGCTGCAAGACCCTGCTGCTCTCGCACAACATCGAGACACTCGGCCAGATGAGCTGCAACCCCTCGATCGGAGGCATCGGCAAGGGCCACCTCGTCAAGGAAGTCGACGCCATGGGCGGCGCGATGGCGCTGGCCACCGACGAAGGCGGCATCCAGTTCCGCATTCTCAACAGCTCCAAGGGGCCCGCCGTACGCGCCACCCGGGCGCAGGCCGACCGGATTCTGTACAAGGCGGCCATTCGCCACAAACTCGAAAACCAGCCCAACCTCTGGCTGTTCCAGCAGGCGGTCGATGACCTGATGGTGGAGGGCGACCGCGTGGTGGGCGCCGTCACGCAGGTCGGCATCCGGTTTCGTTCGCGCACCGTGGTGCTGACGGCCGGGACTTTTCTGGATGGCAAGATCCATGTCGGGCTCAACAATTACGCGGCGGGCCGGGCGGGCGATCCGCCGGCCGTGTCGCTCTCCAGCAGGCTGAAAGAACTCAAGCTGCCGCAGGGCCGCCTGAAAACCGGCACGCCGCCGCGCATCGACGGCCGGACGATTGACTTCAGCAAATGCACCGAGCAGCCGGGCGATGGCATGCCGGGCGGAACCGCCGGGCCGGTTCCGGTGTTCAGCTTCATGGGCGGCAAGATCGCCCATCCCCGGCAAATGCCTTGCTGGATCACCCATACCAATGAGCGTACCCACGAGATCATCCGCTCCGGTTTTGACCGCAGTCCGATGTTCACCGGCAAGATCGACGGCGTGGGGCCGCGTTATTGCCCCAGCGTGGAAGACAAGATCAACCGCTTTGCCGACAAGGAAAGCCACCAGATTTTCCTGGAACCGGAAGGCCTGACCACGCACGAGATCTACCCTAACGGCATTTCGACCAGCCTGCCGTTTGACATCCAGTATGAGCTGGTGCGCTCGATGGCGGGTATGGAGAACGCCCACATCCTGCGGCCGGGCTATGCGATCGAATACGACTACTTTGATCCGCGGGCACTGAAGACAACCTTTGAAACCCGCGCAATTGGCGGGCTGTTCTTTGCCGGCCAGATCAACGGCACCACCGGCTACGAAGAGGCGGCGGCCCAAGGCATGTTTGCCGGCATCAACGCCGCGCTGCAGTGCCAGGGCAAGGAGGCGTGGCTGCCCCGGCGCGACGAAGCCTACCTCGGCGTGCTGGTCGACGACCTGATCACCAAGGGCGTGACCGAGCCCTACCGCATGTTTACCAGCCGGGCCGAGTACCGCCTGATGCTGCGCGAGGACAACGCCGACATGCGCCTGACCGAAAAAGCCCGCGAACTGGGCCTGGTGGACGACGCCCGCTGGGATGCTTTCAACCGCAAGCGCGATGCTGTTTCACGTGAAACAGAGCGGCTTCGCTCCCTCTGGGTCAACCCGCACAATCTCCCGCTGGCCGAAGCCGAGCGGGTCCTGGGCAAATCCATTGAGCGCGAATACAACCTGCTCGACTTGCTGCGCCGCCCCGATGTGAACTACGCTGGCCTGATGTCGCTGGAGGAGGGCAAATATGCCAACCCCGAACTCGCGGCTGAAGCGGCCGCGAGCGACGATCTGGCCAAAAGCGTGATCGAGCAGATCGAGATCACGGCCAAGTATGCGGGGTACATCGACCTGCAGAAAACCGAGGTCGAACGCGCTGCGCACTATGAAAACCTCAAGCTGCCCGCGGATCTTGATTACCTGCAGGTGTCGGCCCTGAGTTTTGAAGCGCGCCAAACCCTGGCCAGGCACCGGCCCGAAACGCTGGGCATGGCCTCGCGGATTTCCGGCATCACACCGGCGACTATCTCGCTGCTGCTGGTTTATCTGAAAAAGAGCCGGCATGGCAGGGCTGATGGATCGGATCTTGGCGTACAAAACACCATGCATGAGCCGCAACATTTCTGATACCCGCGTGGCGCGCACTCTCTCGGTTGTAATTGGTGGGTTGGCGGTTTTTCTGGTGGTTGCAGTTTCTGGCTGCACTCGCAAAGCGGCCATTGAGTCGGCTCAGACCGTCGTCGACGCGCCGTTGCCCGTGCCACCGCCAACCGTTGTTGTGGCGGCTACGTTACCGAGCCCTGACCGGTTCGGCCTGACCTTTGGGCGCGCCGAAGTCCAAGATGACCCGAACAACTTGATCTACAGCACGTGCGCCGGCGGCGTGAGGGACATGCAGAATGCCAGGAACGGGCAATGCAATCCGATCCAGGGAGATACATCTTGCCGTACGGCGCTCTCTGTCCTCTGCGTAGAAAAGACGGCAGTGGTTGAGGCTTCTACCGACGGTGGGTCGTCAGATTGGGTTAGTGGACGTCTTGCCATGACCCAGGCGGTCGCCGGGTTTGTGCTGCAATCGTATGAACATGCGTCCGCGCTGTGTGCCAAGGAATTGGGGGAAGGGTGGCGAATGGCTGAGATTCACGACGCGCCTAACAGCGATCCATCCCGTATCGGCTTGCTCGGATTAAAAGGGACTGCAAGGATGAATTCTCCCCATGGGCGTCACTGGGTCGCAAATAAATCAGAAAAAGCCAACTGCTGGGATTTGGAATGACACAAAAGTTATCTCAAACACTCACCTCGGGCTTGCTGGATTTAGGCCTTCATCTGTCGGACGCTCAGGTGGCTCAACTGCTGGAGTATCAGGCGCTGATTGCTAAATGGACCCAGGTTTACAACCTCACGGCGGTGCGTGACCCGGCCGAAATGATGACGCACCATCTGCTCGACAGCCTGGCGGCCATCGCGCCTTTGCGGCGCTATCTGCAAAATGCCGGGTTGGGGCAGGGCGCCCGTGTGCTGGATGTGGGCTCCGGCGCCGGCTTGCCGGGTGTGGTGATGGCCATCTGCTGCCCCACGCTTGCCGTGACCTGCGTAGACACCGTGGCCAAAAAAGCCGCCTTCATCAAGCAGGCGGCGCTCGCGCTCAAGCTGCCGAATCTTCAGGGCTTGCATGCGCGGGTTGAAACGCTGACCCAGCCGTTTGACCTGATCTGTTCCCGCGCCTTTGCCTCACTGGCTGATTTCACCCAATGGTCTGGCGGTGCACTGGCGCCCCATGGCGTGTGGATGGCCATGAAGGGGAAGCAGCCGGCGGAAGAATTGGCCGCCTTGCCGCCGACCGTTGAAGTGTTTCACGTGGAACAGTTGCAGGTGCCGGGACTGGAGGCCGAGCGCTGCATCGTCTGGATGCGGTGCCGGGAAGCTGCGGCAGGGTCGGCCCAGCAGGGTTGAAGAGCGGGATTTTCTTCGTCGTGCCGTTGTGCGCGGCACGAAAGACAGGTTCATTCGCGTTTGCGCCGTGACCCCCTGTCGTAAACTCAAGCCCTCTACTTCCGGAGAAATTCCATGCTGGGCTCATTCGTCGGCGTTGCCGATTACGGCGCATTTGTTGTCGCGATCATTGTGTTTCTGCTGATTCCCGGACCCGGCAACCTGGCGCTGATCACCTCGACCGGCAAGGGCGGCATTCGGGGTGGACTGGGCGCCACCTTGGGCGTGATTGCCGGCGACCAGGTCTTGCTCTGGGCGGCCGTGGCTGGGGTGGCCGCCGTGATGGCCGCCTACCCGACGGCTTTTCATGCCGTGCAGTGGATGGGCGCCATTTACCTGACCTGGCTGGGCATCAAGATGCTGATCGCCAAGCCCGGCGACGCACCCCTCCTGCAAATCAAGCCGCGTCATTATTTTCGCCAGGCCTTGCTGATCACCTTGCTCAACCCCAAGGCCATTGTTTTTTACATGGCTTTTTTCCCGTTGTTTGTCGATCCGGCGCAGCACCAGGGGCTGAAAACCTTTGGCGTGATGGCGGCGACGATTGCCGTCCTGACTTTTCTGTATGGCCTGACCTCGGTCATGTTGACCTATCACCTTGCGGAACGCATTCGCGCCAACCCGAAAATCACCGCCATCCTGAACAAGCTGGCAGGTGTTTTCCTGATCGGCTTTGGGCTCAAGCTCGCGGTGTCCAAATGAACCATAAAACCAAAAAAGATCACACAGCACAATTTTTCGACGGGCCGCCCCTAGAAAAATTAGCCCCCTCGGGGGGCAGCGCCTTACACGCAGTGAAAAGCGTGGGGGCTTACTGATGGCCAAAATATTCTGCGTTGCCAACCAAAAGGGTGGGGTGGGCAAGACCACCACCACGGTGAATCTGGCGGCGGGCTTGGCCAAGGTTGGCCAGCGTGTGCTGATGGTTGACCTGGATCCGCAGGGCAATGCCACCATGGGTTCGGGGGTGGACAAGCGCAAGCTCGAACTCACCGTCTACGATGTGCTGCTGGAGTCGGCTTCCGTGATGGAGGCACGCGTGCACAGCGAGAAATGCGGCTACGACGTGCTGGGCGCCAACCGCGAGCTGGCCGGTGCCGAGGTCGAGCTGGTGGAGGTGGAGCGCCGCGAACGGCGCCTCAAGCTGGCCCTGAACGCCGTGGACAAAGACTACGATTTCGTGCTGATCGACTGCCCGCCGTCGCTGAGCATGCTGACCCTCAACGGCCTGTGCTGCGCGCATGGCGTGATCGTGCCGATGCAGTGCGAGTACTTTGCGCTCGAAGGCCTGACCGACCTGGTCAACACCATCAAGCAGGTGCATGCCAACCTCAACAAGGACCTGCAGATCATTGGCCTGCTGCGCGTGATGTTCGACCCGCGCATCACGCTGCAGCAGCAGGTCAGCGAGCAGCTCAAGGAACACTTTGCCGAGAAGGTGTTCAACACCGTGATCCCGCGCAACGTGCGCCTGGCCGAAGCGCCCAGCTACGGCCTGCCCGGTGTGGTGTTCGACCCATCCTCCCGAGGCGCGCAGGCCTTCGTCACGTTTGCCGAGGAAATGGTGCTGCGCATCAAGGGCATGTGAGGCGGCCTCTTGATAAAAGCATCCGTGTCCATCCTGCGTACTTCACCTGTAGCTATCAAAAACATAGCAAACCGAGTCACATTGAGTCACATTGAGTCAAACTGAGTCGTTGAGCGCATGAACTCCCGTAATGTCCTGATCCTTCCCGGCTGGCAGAACAGTGGCCCCGAACATTGGCAGAGCCGCTGGGAGCGGGCGCACGGCTTCACGCGCGTGGAGCAGCACGACTGGGAGCGTCCGCTGCGGGGCGACTGGATCGCGCGGCTGGAGGACGTGCTGCTGTCGTGTGACGAAGCTGCCGTGCTGGTGGCGCACAGCCTGGGCTGTATCCATGTGGCGGCATGGGCCGCGCACTCGCGCAACACGCACCGCGTGAAAGCGGCGCTGCTGGTGGCGCCGCCCGATGTCGAGCAGGACGGTGTGCGCGAGATGCTGCCGAGCTGGTCGCCGATTCCGCTGCAGACGCTGCCCTTTAAAACCGTGCTGTTCACCAGCAGCGACGACCCGTTCTGCGCCCCGGAGCGTGCCCGCCGGTTTGCGGCTGCGTGGGGTGCCGAGCTGATGGATGCCGGCGCGCGTGGCCACCTCAATGCCGAGAGCGGCCTGGGCGACTGGCCGCAAGCCTATACCGAGTTGCAGCGCCTGATGCGCTTGTGATGCCCGAGTGCTTCACGACGTCACGGCAAGCGACTCCCTTCGATTTGTATTCAAGAAAGAAATGACAGACATGGTCACCAAAAAACCAAAAGGCCTGGGCCGCGGACTGGAAGCCCTGTTGGGCCCCAAGGTCAGCGAATCACGGGACGTGGACAACGCCAACAGCAGCGCCACCAGTCCCGGCCTGCCGGCAACGCTGCGCCTGGCCGACATGGTGCCCGGCCAGTACCAGCCGCGCACCCGCATGGACGAGGGCGCGCTGTACGAGCTGGCCGAGTCCATCAAGGCGCAGGGCATCATGCAGCCCATCCTGGTGCGGCGTCTGAACAGCGGTGCGCACGACGGCAAGTACGAAATCATTGCCGGCGAGCGGCGCTTCCGTGCCGCCAAAATCGCCGGACTCGACAGCGTGCCGGTGCTGGTGCGCGACGTGCCCGACGAGTCCGCCGCGGCCATGGCCTTGATTGAAAACATCCAGCGTGAAGACCTCAATCCGCTCGAAGAGGCCCAAGGCCTGCAACGCCTGGTGAAGGAGTTTGGGCTCACTCACGAGCTGGCGGCGCAGGCCGTGGGTCGCTCGCGCAGCGCCGCCTCCAACCTGCTGCGCCTGCTGAACCTGGCCGACCCGGTGCAGACCATGCTGATGGCCGGCGACCTGGACATGGGCCACGCCCGGGCCCTGTTGGCCCTGGACCGCGCCACGCAGATCACGGCGGCCAACCAGATCTCCGCCAAAAAAATGTCGGTGCGCGAGACGGAAAACCTGGTCAAGAAACTCAGCGCCGAGTTCTCCCTGAGGCCGCAAAAGGCCGCCAAGGAAAAATCCCGCGACACCCGCCGCGTCGAAGAAGAACTGGCCGACCTGCTGATGGCCGAGGTCGAAGTCCGCGTCAAAAAGCAGGTCAAGCGCAACGGCCGGCACGAGGAGATGGGCGAGGTGGCGATCCAGTTTGCCTCGATGGACGAGCTCAATGGACTGATCGAGCGGCTGCGCGGCGATAAATAAACCGCGCCGGGCGGTGGAGCCACACCTGGCCGCCGTGGTGAATGTTCACGGTGGGCCCAACGTGGACCGCCAACTTGCACCAGCGAACCATCGCAAGGCAGCGACCGCGCATTTTCGGCACCCTCCGTCAAATGGAGGCTGTTCCAACCACAAAGTTTGGTCGAGAATCGCTGCAAATGTAGATCGAGCGATTTCTTAAAAGTTGCCGGGTTTGTCGCTATTTTTAATGGAGCAAACTATTCAAGTGAGACACGCGTAGATACCAGTTTTTTTAGTTCAAGTTGCCACGTTATACCGCAGCACCTTGCGGTATACATTGCGTTATGCCTCATGAAAAAGCGCGTCGTATTTGTAGATGTCGATGACACGTTGGTTCGCTCTGTTGGGGCGAAGCGAATCCCAATGCCCGGAGTCGTAGCGCGCGTCAAGGCAATGCATGCAGCCGGTACCGTGCTGTATTTGTGGAGCTCTGGCGGCGGTGAGTATGCTGAAGCTAGCGCGAAGGAGCTAGGGCTGCATGAATGCTTCGCGGGGTTCTTGCCTAAGCCGGACGCCTATCTCGACGACCAACCTGTGAACGAGTGGAAGTATTGCCAGCATGTCTTGCCTGCGAATGCCGATGATGCATAACTGGTCGCTCGGCAGGGACACGCAACGCAGGGCTGCGCCTACGGCGCTCGTGTTGCGTGCCCGGCAGCTCCAACGTTATCTTTCAGTTGTGCGCGCATGCAGATGAAGAGATATCTTGAGGGTGTGATCTACATCGCCGGGATGATCCCCTTGGTGGTTTGGCAGGACTCGGTGCGGGCCGCATTGGGCGGCTGGCAGTCGCTGCTCGTGGTCGTGGGCTACCTATTTGCGGTAAGGCTGCTAGGCCTTTTGGTAGTTCGAGTTGTCGACTGGAGTCATATGAATGCAATACAGAAACACAATCGTTCGGTCGAAGCGCGTAAGCAAAAAAGGTCGCATGAAAGATAACTGGTCGCCCAAGTCGGACGCCTTCGGCGCCTCTTGGCTTCGGCGTTAGCCCGATGCGATCTTGCGTTGCATTGCTGTTGCCGTTGTGGCTGATCGGCGCATGCGCGCCCGCGGAACGCCCGGGGCAGAAGATCTTTGTGGAGGAATTTGACTGCAACAAGGGGCCGTATGCTGCCGCGATTCCCAGGGAATATTCAAAGTTGCGAAAGTTCGCCCCGCTCTTGTCAGAGAAAGTACTCGGAACAGAAGAATGGGAAGGGTACAAGGCGATTGGACGGCAACTGAATTTCAATGGCTTGGTCGTCACAGTCATCACGTTTACGGACGGGCGACCTTTCCTATTGAGTAGTGTTCGAGTTGATGCGCCACAGTGGCAAGTGACTGGACCATTACGAGTTGGTGACCCGGCCTCAAATTTCTTCGCACGCGTTGGAAAGACACGCGTTGCCGATGGCGTATGGAATATCAGCCAACTAGGGCCAACAGAGCTATTCTTGGAGGTGAAAGATGGGAAGGTCGCGGCGATCAACTATGCGTGCTACACGGGCTAACAGGTCCTATATGGACACCCCCACAAGTTCAAGAAACTGATCGATATTTTGGCTGTTGGGGAAGCGCCTGCAGTCGTATATCTGGCATCTGGAGTGGGCTCTGCTGTGGCCCGTGCTGCGCGGGGCGCGCTGAGCACGCCAAGCACGCTGCATCGAATTGCCAGACAATGACTGTCCCCAGATACCTTGCTCAGGACCCGAATCACATGACCTACCCCAATACCCAATTGTTCATCGCCGGCCAGTGGCTGGATGCCGCCGACGGCCGCAGTCTGGCCGTCTTCAACCCGGCCACCGGAAAGGAAATCGGCCGCGTGGCCCATGCGGCCAAAGTCGACCTGGACCGTGCCCTGGCGGCCGCGCAGCAGGGGTTTGAAACCTGGCGCAAGGTCCCGGCGTTCGAGCGCAGCAAGATCATGCGCCGGGCGGCGGGCCTGATGCGCGAGCGCGCCGGCGAGATCGCGGCGGTTTTGACGCAGGAGCAGGGCAAGCCCCTGGCCGAGGCCAAGGTCGAGGCCATGGCCGCAGCCGACATCATCGAGTGGTTTGCCGAGGAAGGCTTTCGCGTCTATGGCCGCGTCGTGCCGTCGCGCAACCTGGCCACGCGCCAGCTGGTGCTGAAGGACCCCGTCGGGCCGGTGGCCGCCTTCACCCCCTGGAACTTCCCGATCAACCAGGCCGTGCGCAAGCTGTCGGCCGCATTGGCCACGGGTTGCTCCATCATCGTCAAGGCGCCGGAGGAAACGCCGGCCGGACCGGCCGCGCTGATCCAGGCCTTTGCCGACGCGGGCATTCCGGCCGGCGTGATCGGCCTGGTGTACGGCAACCCGGCCGAAATCTCGGGTTACCTGATCCCGCACCCGGTGATCCGCAAAATCACCTTCACCGGTTCCACCCCGGTAGGCAAGCAGCTCGCGGCCCTGGCGGGCCAGCACATGAAACGCGTGACGATGGAGCTGGGCGGCCACGCGCCGGTGATCGTGGCCGAAGACGCCGATGTCGAGCTGGCGGTCAAGGCCGCCGGCGGCGCCAAGTTCCGCAACGCCGGGCAGGTGTGCATTTCGCCCACGCGCTTTCTGGTGCATGAAAGCATACGCAACGACTTTGCGGCGGCACTGGTCAAGCATGCGCAAGGCCTCAAGGTCGGCGACGGCCTGGACGAAGGCATCCAGATGGGGCCGCTGGCCAACCCGCGCCGGCTGACGGCCATGGCCGAGTTCACGCAGGATGCGGTACAGCGCGGCGCCACGGTGGCCGCGGGTGGCGAGCGCATCGGTGACCTGGGCAATTTCTGGGCGCCCACGGTACTGACCGACGTGCCGTTGGACGCCAAGGTGTTCAACGACGAGCCCTTCGGCCCCATGGCGGCCATCCGCAGCTTCAACACGCTGGACGAAGCCATCGCCGAAGCCAACCGGCTGCCCTTTGGTCTGGCGGGCTACGCGTTCACGCGCTCGCTGAAGAATGCACACGCGCTGTCGCAGCACGTGGAGGTCGGCATGCTGTGGATCAACCAGCCTGCCGCGCCCTGGCCCGAGATGCCCTTTGGCGGCGTCAAGGATTCCGGCTACGGCTCCGAAGGCGGGCCGGAAGCTCTGGAGGCCTACCTGAACACGCGGGCCGTGTCGATCATGAACGTTTGAGCTCCACCGCGCCCCACACACTGACGTCTGTGGGGCGGCGCGGCTCACCGCCGCCCGGCACCGTAGCACTCATGGGTTCGCGCACATGCCAGAGCCATATTCATGCGGGCTGTGTGTGGGCGCTGACTTCAGTCCTGTCCTGGCTCCAATTTTCGGGTTCTCAGTGGATCACGCATAACAGCGCCTGAAGCTGACTCCTGCAGGGGATTTTTGCAAGCCAAAAATGCCTCTGGCCCGTAAACGACGGGCATGAGCAGCTATTAATCAATTGCATGGCCAATCCAACGGCCGCGCCACACCGGCGCGGCGTGCCTGCGCTCGCCCTTCCTGCGCAATGCAGCGTGCAACCCTGTCCAGACCCTTTTTCTAACGACCTAGGGTTAGTCCCATGTTGATGTGCTGATGTACTCATCATACCATCACACCTCCTTGGCGCTCTCCACCCGAAAGGGGGTGGGAAGGGGTGCTCCCACTCACTAACAGACTGGAGCTTGGTAATGAAGACAACAATCGCGCTGTTCGGCGCGGGCGGGAAAATGGGGGTTCGGCTGGCCAGGAACCTGCAGGGCTCGGACTACCGGGTGCGTCATGTCGAGGTTGGCACCGTTGGCCGGCAGCGCCTGAAGGACGAGCTGGGTCTTGAGTGTGTGTCGGTCGATGCGGCACTGGATGGCGCCCAGGTGGTGATCCTGGCCGTCCCCGATACCCTGATCGGCAAGGTCGCCGCCGAGATCTCGCCCAAACTGCAGCCCGGCACCATGGTGATCACGCTGGACGCCGCCGCGCCCTTTGCCGGCCACCTGCCGGACCGGCCGGACCTGGTTTATTTCGTCGCCCATCCCTGCCACCCGCCCATCTTCAACGACGAAAGCACGAGCGAAGCGCGGCGCGACTTTTTCGGCGGCGCGCATGCCAAGCAGTCCATCGTCAGCGCGCTGATGCAGGGCACGGACGCGGACTTCGCGCTCGGCGAGGCGGTGGCCAAGGTGATCTACCAGCCCATCCTGCGCTCCTACCGCCTCACGGTCGAGCAGATGGCTTTGCTGGAGCCCGGCCTGTCTGAAACCGTCTGCGCCACGCTGCTCGACGTCATGCGCGAAGCGATGGACGAGGTGGTGGCGCGTGGCGTGCCCAAGGACGCTGCCCGCGACTTCCTGCTCGGCCACATGACCATTCTGGGCGCGGTGATCTTCAAGGAGATACCGGGCCAGTTTTCCGATGCCTGCAACAAGGCGATTGCCTTCGGCAAGCCGCGCCTGATGCGCGACGACTGGAAAAAAGTCTTCGACCACGACGAGATCGCGGACAGCATCCGCCGTATCACCTGAGTTCTTGCGTTCCCCGCCCGGCCGACGCCGCCGCAGAAGCGGCGCGGCTGCACCCCTTCGGTTTCCCATTGCAAACCTCTCATGGAGACAAACATGACCTCACGTTCCCGCTCTTCCCTCCTTCCCCGCGCGGTACTCGCCGCCTCCGCCCTCCTGATGGCCCTCGCCGGCACGGCCGGCGCCCAGACCATTCTGAAGATAGGCTACACGCCGCCCAAGGACTCGCATTACGGCGTGGGCGCGACAACGTTCTGCGACGAGGTGGAGAAGGGCACGCAAGGCCGCTACAAGTGCCAGCACTTCCCATCCTCGGCACTCGGCGGCGAGCGCGAGATGATCGAATCGGTGCAGCTCGGCACCCAGGATATGGTCAACACTTCCACCGGTCCGCTCGGCAATTTCGTGCCCGAGGTCAAGGTCGTCGACATCCCCTTCCTGTTCCGCGACTACGACCATGCGCGCAAGGTCATGGACGGCGCGATCGGCCAGGACCTGCTGAAGAAGATGCCGGACAAGGGACTGATCGGCCTGGCCTGGACGGAAAACGGCTTTCGCCACATGACCAACAACAAGCGGGCCATCAACACCGCCGACGACGCCCGCGGCCTCAAGGTGCGCACCATGGAGAACAAGGTGCACATGGAGGGCTACAAGACCTTTGGCCTCTTGCCGACACCGATGGCCTTTCCTGAACTCTTCGGCGCCCTGCAGCAGGGCACGGTCGACGGCCAGGAGAATCCGATTCCGGTGATTCTGTCGTCGAAGTTTTCCCAGGTGCAGAAGCACCTGTCGCTGACGTCCCATGTCTACTCGCCGGCGGTGTTGCTCCTCTCGACCAAGGTCTGGGCCAAGCTGTCGGACGCCGACAAGAAGCTCTTCGTCGAGGCCGCGCAAAAGGCGGCCAGCACCCAGCGCAAGAAGGTCAATGACGACGAGCACATGGGCATTGCGCAGCTGCGCAAGGACGGCATGCAGGTGATCGAGAAGGTCGACGGCGAAAGCTTCCGCAAGGCGGTCGCCACGGCCTATCCGCAGTTCGCGAAGGAATTCGGCGCCGACAAGATCGCCGCAATCCAGGCCGTCAAGTAAGTGCGCATCCGCCAGGAGCAGGGCATGGACACCTTTGAACGCTGGCTGCTGGCGGGCAACCGCTGGGTGCTGATTGTGCTGCTGGCGGTGATGGCGCTGATCATCTTCGCCAACGTGGGGCTGCGCTACCTCACCAACGAATCCATCGAGTGGGCCGAAGAGGTCGCGCGCCACCTGATGATCTGGTTGACCTTTCTGGGCGCCGGGCCGGTGCTGCGTTATGGCGGCCACATCGCGGTAGACAACCTGCAGGACAGCCTGCCGCGCGGCCTGGCCGTGGCGCTGCGCTGCCTGATCGCACTGCTGTTGCTCGGCTTCTTTGCCTTCATGGTCTGGTACGGCTGGCTCTACCTGCAGCGCGCCCAGTTCCAGACCACGGCGGCCACCCAGATTTCCTTTGCCTGGGTATACGCGGCCATGCCGATTGGCGGGGTGCTGCTGATCGCGCACTGGCTGCTGGTCGTGCGCGGCTATATGCGCGAGCGTGTCTTTGCCTCCGACGCGCATTTCGACGCCAACGCGAGTGCCTCGCTATGAGCGCCGCGCAGAACCGCTTCGAGCAAGCGTGCATCCCCACGGGGGGCACCCCAACGCACGAGGTAACGAGCGTGAGAGCCAGGACCATTCCAGCAGGGGCCGGGGAACCGGCTTTGCCGGGCCGCAGGCGCAGCGCCCCCTCGGGGGGCAGCGCATTACACGAAGTGAAAAGCGTGGGGGCCCTATGAACCCAAGTCTCATCCTGCTGCTCAGTGCCTGCGCCTACCTGGCGGTCGGGGTGCCGGTGGCCTTCGCGCTGGGCTTGTCGACCCTGACCGCGCTGCTGCTGGGCGGCGACTACCCGCTGTTTGTGCTGCTCAAGGAAACATTCACCGGCATCGACAGCTTCCCGCTGATGGCGGTGCCGTTTTTTATTCTCGCGGCCGAACTCATGAGCGGCGGCTCGCTCACCGAAGTGCTGCTGCGCTTTGCCAGCCAGTTCGTCGGCCACAAGCGCGGTGGCCTCGGCTACACCAACGTGGTCGGGCTGACATTCTTTTCCGGCATCTCCGGCTCGGCGCTGGCGGATGCCGCCGGCCCCGGCTCGATGATGATCAAGATGATGGACAAGGCCGGCTACGACCGCGCCTATGCCGCGGCGCTGACGGCGGCCACCGCCATCGTCGGCCCCATCATCCCGCCGTCCATCATCATGATCATCTACGCGCTGCAGGACGAAAGTGTGTCGGTGGGCGCGCTGTTTGCGGCCGGGCTGCTGCCGGGCCTGCTGATCGCGGTGGGCATGTGCGTCGTCAACTGGCGCGTGTCAACCAAGCGCAACTACCGCGGCGACGGCGAGCATCCGGGCTGGCGCGAAATCGTCGGCACCAGCGTGAAGGCGCTGCCGGCGCTGCTGCTGCCGGTGTTGATCCTGGGCGGCATGCGTGCCGGCTGGTTCACGCCGACCGAGGCGTCTGTCGTCGCGGTGTTTTATGCGCTGGTCTGCGGCAAGTGGGTGTACCGCACGCTGGAGTGGAAGGCGCTGCCCAATATCCTGGAGCGCTCGGCGTTGTTGACGGCCTCGGTGCTGATCATCATCGGCCTGTCGGCGGCCTTCGCCTGGGTGCTGACGATCGAAGGGCTGCCGCAGACGCTGGCCGAGTGGATGATCGCGCAGCACTTCACGCCCACCGTTTTCCTGATCGTGGTCAACGTTTTCCTGCTGCTGTTTGGCATCTTCATCGAGCCGCTGCCCGGCGTCATGGTGCTGGTGCCCATCCTCGCGCCGGTGGCGCTCAAGCTGGGCGTGGACCCGGTGCACTTCGCCATGATCGTGATCTACAACCTGACGCTGGGCATGATCACGCCGCCGGTGGGCGGACTGCTGTTCGTGACCTCCAACGTCTCGCGGGTGCCGCTGGCTGCGCTGGTGCGCGAGCTCAAACCCTTTCTCGTCGCTCACGCCGCCATCCTGGTCGTCATCACTTTCATCCCGGCACTGAGCACCTGGCTGCCGCATGCGCTGGGCTTCAAGTAAACCGCCTTCTTCAAATCCACCTGACCTCCAAGGAAAGAAATGAACCCGATTGAACCCCAGCACAACCTGATCAACGGCGAGCGCTGCGCCGCCGCATCGGGGCGAACCATCGATGTGCTCGACCCGTCCGACGGCGAGGTCTTCACCAGCTTGCCGCGCAGCGACGCGCGCGACATCGACGCCGCCGTGGCGGCCGCACGGGCCGCCTTCCACGGCGCCTGGGGCCGCACCACGGCCACCGAACGCGGCCGCATCATGCTGCGGCTGTCGGCGCTGATTTTGCAGCACCACGCCGCGCTGTCGGCGCTGGAGTGCCGCGACACCGGCAAGCCGATC
Organism: Polaromonas sp. P4_F9; assembly: GCF_056401235.1. Taxonomy (NCBI): domain Bacteria; kingdom Pseudomonadati; phylum Pseudomonadota; class Betaproteobacteria; order Burkholderiales; family Comamonadaceae; genus Polaromonas; species Polaromonas sp. P4_F9. Next base: position 54,717 of record NZ_JBFUJT010000015.1, read on the forward strand.
CAGCAGGCACAGGCCGACATCACGGCCTGTGCGCGCTACTTCGAGTATTACGGCGGCGCGGCCGACAAGCTGCACGGCGAAATGATTCCCTATGCGCAAGGCACGACGGTGATGGCCGTGCGCGTGCCGCATGGCGTCACCGGCCACATCATTCCGTGGAACTACCCGGCGCAAATTTTCGGCCGCTCGGTCGGCGGCGCGCTGGCCGCGGGCAATGCCTGCGTCGTGAAACCGGCCGAAGATGCCTGCCTGACACCGCTGCGCATCGCCGCGCTGGCCCTGGAGGCCGGCCTGCCCGCCGGCGCGCTGAACATCGTCTGCGGCCTGGGCATCGAAGCCGGCGCGGCGCTCGCCTGCCACACCGGCATCAACCATATTTCCTTCACCGGCTCGCCGCAGACCGGCACTGCCGTTGCGCAGGCGGCCGCCGTCAACCATGTGCCGGTGACGCTGGAGCTGGGCGGCAAGTCGCCGCAGATCCTGTTCGCCGACGCCGACCTGGAGCAGGCGCTGCCCGTGGTGGTGAATGCCATCGTGCAGAATGCCGGCCAGACCTGCGCCGCCGGCAGCCGGGTGCTGATAGACCGCGCCATTCATGCGCAGGTCATGGCGCTGCTCAAGGAGCGTTTCGAGGCGCTGTCCACCGGCCCCGGCCAGCAGGGCCTGGACTGCGGCCCGCTGATCAACCGCAAGCAGCTGGAGCGCGTGCACACCATGGTTGAGGCGGCGCGTGGCGACGGGGTGCGGGTGGCGGCGCGCGCCCGCCTGGCGCCTGGTGCGCCTTCAGGCGGCTTCTTCTTTCCGCCCATGCTGCTCGATGACGTTCCGGCCGCGCACACGATTGCGCAGTCGGAGGTCTTCGGCCCGGTGCTGGCGGCCATGACGTTTGACGGCGAGGACGAAGCCGTCGACATCGCCAATGGCACGCCCTTTGGCCTGACGGCTGCGGTGTGGACGCGTGACGGCGCGCGTCAGCTGCGCGTCGCGCACCGCATCGAGGCCGGCCAGGTCTTCATCAACAACTACGGCGCCGGTGGCGGCATTGAGCTGCCCTTTGGTGGCATGAAACATTCGGGCTATGGCCGCGAGAAGGCCTTCGAGGGCCTGCGTGGTTTCACGACCATCAAGACCATTGCCATCAAGCACGGCTGAGCCTTTTAAGTTAACCCTTCAGGACAGAGAGAGAGACAGAGACATGAAAAAACTTCAGGACCGCGTCGCCATCATCACCGGCGCCGGCGGCGGCTTTGGTGAAGGCATTGCGAAACATTTCGCCGAACTCGGTGCCAAGGTGGTCGTGGCCGACCTGCGCGCCGAGGCGGCGCAGCAGGTCGCCGCTGCCATCGAGGCGGGCGGCGGCCAGGCGATTGCGGTGCATGTGGACGTGACGCAGGACGCGTCGGTCGCCGACATGGTGGCCGCCGCGGTCAAGCGCTTCGGCCGCCTGGACATCCTCGTTAACAACGCCGGCACCACGCACAAGAACCAGCCCATGCTGGAGACCGACGAGAAGACCTTCGACCGCGTCTATGCGACCAACGTCAAAAGCATCTACCTCGGCGCGCGCCACGCGGTGCCGCTGTTTCGCCAACAGGGCGGCGGCGTCATCATCAACATCGCCTCCACCGCCGGCCTGCGCCCGCGCCCGGGCCTGAGCTGGTATGCCGGCACCAAGGGCGCGGCCATCACGCTGACCAAGGCCATGGCGGTCGAGCTGGCGCCGGACAAGATCCGCGTCAACGCCATCAACCCGGTGATGGGCGAGACCGGCCTGCTGGCCGACTTCCTGCCCGGCGCGGACAGCGAGGAGGTGCGCCGCAAGATCATCGCGACGATTCCGCTGGGCCGCCTGAGCAAGCCGATCGACATCGCCAAGGCGACCGCCTTTCTGGCCAGCGACGAAGCCGACTTCATCACCGGTGTGGCGCTCGAAGTCGACGGCGGCCGCTGCATCTGAAGCCGTTCAAGATGAAGACCTACCGCATCGGCGTGATTCCCGGCGACGGCATAGGCCGCGAGGTCGTGCCCGAGGGCCTGCGGGTGCTCGAGGCCGTGGCGGCGCGCTTCGGCTTTGGAATCGAGCAGCAACACTTCGACTGGAGCTGCGAGACCTACAAGGCCACCGGCCGCATGATGCCGGACGATGGCCTGGCGCGCCTGCGCGACCACGACGCGCTGTACCTCGGCGCCGTCGGCTTTCCCGGCGTGCCGGACCATGTCTCGGCCTGGGGCCTGTTGATCCCGATCCGCCGCGCCTTCGAGCAGTACGTGAACCTGCGCCCGGTGCGCCTGATGCCCGGCATGACACCGGCGGTGCGCGACCGCGAGCAGCCGATCGATTTCTGGGTCGTGCGCGAAAACAGCGAAGGCGAGTACTCGCAGATCGGTGGCCGGCAGAACGCCGGCACCGAGCACGAGATCGTGGTGCAGCAGTCGGTTTTCACGCGCCGCGCGACCGACCGCATCATGCGTTATGCCTTCGAGCTGGCACGCCGCAGCGGCAAGCTGCACGTGACCTCGGCCACCAAGTCGAACGGCCTGTTTTATTCGATGCCGTTCTGGGACGAGCGTTTTGCCGCGATCCGCGCCGAGTACCCCGACGTGCGTGCCGACCAGGACCACATCGACATCCTGACCGCGCGTTTTGTGATGACGCCCGAACGCTTCGGCGTGGTGGTCGCCAGCAACCTGTTCGGCGACATCCTGTCCGACCTCGGCCCCGGTGTCACCGGCACCATAGGCATCGCACCCTCGGGCAACATCAACCCCGAGCGCACCTACCCCTCGCTGTTCGAGCCGGTGCACGGTTCGGCGCCCGACATCGCCGGCCGCGGCATCGCCAACCCGCTCGGCCAGATCTGGTCGGCCGCGATGATGCTGGAACACCTGGGCGAGATCGAGGCCGGCCAAATGATTGTCAGAACGATAGAAAAAGTGCTGGGCACGGCGAGCACACCGCGCACGCCCGACCTCGGCGGCCGCGCCACGACCCGCGAGCTCGGTGACGCCATCGTGCAGGCGCTGCCGAATTGAAGGATTACCCATGAGCGAACGCATTCACGCGACCTACTGGCTGGAAACCGGCGATGACCCGCGGCGCGCCGCCGAGGTGATTGCCGGCGAGCAGTCCAGCGGCACTTTCATCACGTTGCCCAACGAGACACCGGCCCTGAAGGCGCGCTCCGGCGCACGCGTCGAGCGGCTGGAGGTGCTGGAGCAGGTTGGCCAGCCCAGCCTGCCGGTTGCCACGCCGGCCAAGGTCTACACCCGCTGCACGCTGGAGCTGTCGTGGCCGATCGAGAACCTCGGCCCGTCGTTGCCCAACCTGATGTCGACCATCGCCGGCAATTTGTTCGAGTTGCGCCAGGTGTCGGGCCTGCGTGTGCTGGACCTGAAACTGCCAGCGTCCTTCGCCGATGCCTACCCCGGCCCGGCCTTCGGCATCGACGGCACGCGGCGCCTGTCCGGCGTGGCGAAGGGCCCGCTGATCGGCACCATCATCAAGCCCAGCGTCGGTCTGGACCCCGCGCAGACGGCCGAGCAGGTGCGCCAGCTGATAGCCGGCGGCATCGACTTCATCAAGGACGACGAGCTGCAGGCCGACGGGCCGCATTGCCCGTTCGACGAGCGCGTGCGCGCCGTGATGCAGGTGGTCAACGACGCGGCCCAGCGCGACGGGCGCAAGGTGATGGTGGCCTTTAACCTGACCGGCGACCTGGACCAGATGCGGCGGCGCCATGACCTCGTGCAGTCGCTGGGCGGCACCTGCGTGATGGCCAGCCTCAATTCCATCGGTCTCGTCGGCCTGCTCGAGCTGCGTCGCCATGCCAGCCTGCCCATCCACGCGCACCGCTGCGGCTGGGGTTATCTTTCGCGCAGCCCGGCCCTGGGCTGGGACTTTGCGCCGTGGCACCAGATCTGGCGCCTGGCCGGTGCCGACCACCTGCATGTCAACGGCTTGTCCAACAAGTTCAGCGAGCCCGACGCGAGTGTGATTGCCGCCGCGCGCGCGGTGCTCAAGCCGCTGTTCGCCCATCAGTCGATGCCGGCCATGCCGGTCTTCAGTTCGGGCCAGACCGGCCTGCAGGCGCCCGGCACCTATGCCGCGCTCGGCAGCGCGGACCTGATCCATGCCGCCGGCGGTGGCATCTTCGGCCACCCGGGCGGCATTGCCGCCGGCGTCAGCGCCTTTCGCCAGGCCTGGGAGGCGGCCATGGCCGGCACGCCGCTGCACGAGCATGCCAAAACGCATGCCGAGCTGCGCAGCGCGCTCGAGTTCTGGTGAACCCCGTGGCCGATCAACGCTGGCCAGACGGCCTGCTGCTCGCCTACTACGGCGACGACTTCACCGGCTCCACCGATGTGATGGAGGCCTTCAGCGCAGCCGGTGTGCCGACCGTGCTGTTTCTGCGCCCGCCCACGGCAGACTGGCTGAAGCGATTCCCTGAGGTGCGCTGCGTCGGCCTGGCCGGCCAGTCGCGCGGTCGCAGCCCGGACTGGATGGACCGCGAGCTGCCGCAGGCCTTTGCCAGCCTGGCCAAACTCGGTGCGCCTATCCTGCAATACAAGGTCTGCTCGACCTTCGACTCTTCACCCGCGGTCGGCTCCATCGGCCGCGCCATCGATATCGGCGTGCCGCTGATGCCGGGCCGCTGGTCGCCCATGGTCGTCGGCGCGCCGCGCCTGAAGCGCTACCAGGCCTTTGGCAACCTGTTCGCGGCGGTCGACGGCGTGGGCTACCGCCTCGACCGGCACCCGACCATGTCGCGCCACCCGGTCACGCCCATGGCCGAGGCCGACCTGCGCCTGCACTTGGCGGCGCAGACACCGCGCCGCAGCGAGTTGATCGACATGGTGCAGCTGCGTACCGGCGACGCGGCCGCCCGCGTGCAGGCGCTCGCTGGCGCCGACGTGCCGGTGGTGCTGCTCGATGTGCTCGACGAAGAAACACTGGCCGCCGCCGGCCGGCTGGTCTGGACGCAGCGCGGCAACGGCCTGTTCACCGCTTCGTCGTCCGGCCTGCAGTACGCCCTGGCCGCGCACTGGCGCAGCGAGGGTCTGTTGCCGGAGCAGCCCTCGCTGCCGGTGGCGGCGCCCGTGCCGGTGATCGCCGTGGTCAGCGGCAGTTGCTCGCCGGTGACGGCGGCGCAGATCGCCTGGGCGCAGGGGCAGGGCTTTCAGGCCGAGCGCCTGGACCTGCCGCGCCTGCTCGACGCGCGCGACGGTGAGGCCGAGATAGAACGTATAGTGGCCGCGGCCGTGGGGGCCATAGCGCAGGGCGCCAGCCCTCTCGTGTATTCGGCCGCCGGGCCCGACGATGCGGCCGTGCGGCAATTCGATGCGACGGCGGCGCAAGCCGGCCTGGCGCGCGGCGAGGCGGCCCAGCGCGTCGGTGCGGGTCTCGCCGAAGTAATGCGGCGGCTGCTCGAGCGGGTGCCCCTGCAGCGCATCGTGGTGGCTGGCGGCGACAGTTCGGGTGAGGTGGCGAGCGCGCTCGACATCACCGCGCTCAGCGTGGTGGCCGGGCTTGCGCCGGGCGCACCGCTGTGCAAGGTCTGGTCCGAGCGGCGCGAACGCGACGGCCTGGAGATTGTGCTGAAGGGCGGCCAGATGGGCACGGCCTCGTTTTTTGGCGCCGTGCGTGCCGGCCGCTTGCTTGACTAACCCCTCTATTGATTGCTCGATTGATTACTCGACTAAGTGATAATTCAACCTAGAAACAGCAGTTGACCGCTTGCAAACTTCAGGAAAGCCGTATGCCCATTGACTTTCCCCTCTTCGATTGCGTTCACCTTCTGGGTGACAGCGCTATGCGCCCGATTGCACCATGCTCGACGCGCCATGCTGCGTTGCTCCGCCTTGTGGGCAGGAGCCCACTGCGTTGTCACGCCTTGCCTGGCACGCCGATCACGGCGCACTCGGACGCATCCAACTGCCGTTTCTAGGTTAAAAGCTCACCCCGCCCGAAGTTTTTCCGTTTCCACTCCTACCCGCCACCATGACCACCGAACAGATCCAGCGCCGCAAGCTGTACCAGGAAGTGCTCGACCGGCTGCTGGAGCGGATCCGCAGCGGCGAAATTCCGCCCGGTGCCCACCTGCCTTCCGAGCGCGAGCTGATGGAGTTCTACGGCGTGGGCCGGCCGGCGGTGCGCGAGGCGCTGCAGGCGCTGGAGCGCTCGGGCATCGTCGAGATCACCCATGGTGAGCGCGCGCGCGTTGTCATCCCCACGGCCGGGCGGCTGATCGAGCAGCTCGCCGGCGGCGCACGCCACCTGTTGCACAGCCAGCCCGACATGCTGGAGCACCTCAAGGACGCGCGCGTCTTTCTGGAAGTGGGCATGGCCCGCGTGGCCGCCGAGCGCGCGACGGACGAAGACATTGCGCGGCTGCGGGAGCGGCTGGCCGAACACCGGGCCTCGGTCGGCAAGGTCGACGAGTTCATCCAGCTCGACATGGCTTTTCACCGCGAGATTGCGCGCATCAGCGGCAACCCGATCTTCCCCGCCATCCTCGAGGCCCTGTTCGGCTGGGCGATCGAGTATTACCACCCCTTTGTCCGCGCGCCCGGTGCCGAACAGCTGACCCTGGCCGAACATGCGCGACTCGTCGAGGCGATCGCCACGCGCGATCCACAAGCGGCGGAAACCGCCATCCGGGAGCACCTGACGCGTGCGAACGAGCTGTATCGCCAACTGGACACGTCGGGTTAGCCGGGCCCGGCTGTTGAGATCGTCAGCCTCGCTGGTGAAGTACGTTCGCAAGACGACGGGTTGCTCAGGGCATCTCTCTCGGGCGTTGTCGCGGATGTCGAAGGCAACGTCTATGGGGGCCATTCGTGGCCGGTTTCAATTCGATCTGCATGACGTTCGAGGTCACGCTGGAAGAATGGCTGCCGGCCAATACGCAAGCGAGTAAGCAATAACAAGTGATCATTTTTTTAATGGAGCATCTTATGACGTCTGATAATTCATCCATGCCGGTGGCCGTGGTCACCGGCGGTGCCCGCGGCATCGGCCTGGCGATTGGTCAGTGGTTCCTGGAACACGGTCATCGGGTCGCACTGCTCGACATCGACGGCGACACGCTGGCCCAAACGGCCGCCAGGCTGAATGACGATCACGTGCTTGCCGTCCACTGCGACGTGTCCGACCCGCAGCAGGTGCAAGCTGCCGTGGACAAGGTAGGGGCTGCCTTCGGCCGGATTGACGCGTTGGTTAACAACGCCGGTGTGGCGGTGTTCAAACCCATTGCTGAAACTACTTTTGAGGAATGGCGCAGCGTGATGGCGACGAACCTTGACGGTGCGTTTCTGTGTACCCAGGCCTGCGCACCGGTCATGCAAGAAACTGGCGGTGGCAGCGTTGTCAATATCGCGTCCATCTCCGGCCTCCGTGCCAGCACACTGCGCGTGGCGTACGGCACCAGCAAGGCCGCGCTCATTCACCTTACCAAGCAGCAGGCCGTGGAGCTGGGCAATGTCGGCATCCGTGTGAACGCTATCGCTCCAGGCCCTGTAGAGACCGAGATGGCCAAGCTGGTTCACAGCGTGGCCATCCGCTCGGACTACTACGATGCCATCCCGCTGAACCGCTACGGCACAACCGAGGAGATCGCGTCGGTCGCCGGTTTTCTCTGCAGTGCTGCCGCGAGCTATGTGAACGGCCAGGTCGTGGCCGCGGACGGCGGCTTCGACGCTGCCGGCGTAGGTCTGCCCACGTTGCGCAAGCGGGCGGCAGCCTAGGCAATTCGTTCAACGGTGCAAAAGCACAAGAGGGCGCATGAGGGCGCATCGCGCTGGTGGCGATCATCTCCTTCCCCCGCTGGGAGAAGGCCGGGATGGGGGCTCACGGCGTGGGCGTTGGACCGCCGTGCTGACTTGGTCGCCGCTGGCCCCCACCCCAGCCCTCCCCCGGAAGGGGAGGGAGCTTCACGGGTTCTTGACTGAACCGTGTTGAACCGTGTCGGGGCCAGAGGCAATACGGTTCAGTGGGCACACCGCATGCAGTGCCTATCATCTCCTTCCCCCGCTGGGGGAAGGCCGGGATGGGGGCAGGGCACCGTGCTTATCTGGTCGCCGCTGGCCCCCACCCCAACCCWCCCCCGGAAGGGGAGGGAGCTTCACGGGTTCTTGACTGAATCGTGTTGAACCGTAATGGGGCCAGAGGCAATACGGCTCAGTGAGCACGCCGCATGCAGTGCCGATCATCTCCTTCCCCCGCTGGGGGAAGGCCGGGATGGGGGCTCACGGCGTGGGCGTCGGGCCACCGTGCTGATCTGGTCGCGGCAGGCCCCCACCCCAACCCTCCCCCGGAAGGGGAGGGAGCGTCACGGGTCCTTGACTGAACCGTATTGAACCGTAACGGGGCCAGGGCCTGTTCACAGGGGGCCTCACCAGTTGGTGGTGAGGCTGCGCATGCCGGCTTGCGTCAGCTTCCGGTGTGCTTCCACAGGTTGATCGCGAAGCACACCAGGCCGACGCCGATGACCACCGAGGCCAGCGCCAGCACCGGTTCCACGGCCTGGTTGCCGCCCATAAACATGGCCAGCGTGATCATCTGGACCGGCAGGGCGAGGTTGTGCAGCCAGAAATGAATCCTGGCCAGCCGGGTGTCGGCCGCCGCAGGCGCAGACCGGTACCACAGCCCAAACAAGCCCATGCTGGCCCAGCCCAGCAGGTTCAGGTGGGCATGAACCGGTCGCATCGTGTAGTTATGGCTTGCGGCCATGGCGATGCCCAGCGATACGCCAAGCAAGAGATAAATAACGGCCAGACGTAAAAAGCGATTGCCCATGGAGTCCTCCTCGTTGAAAAAACTTGGTGCGCAGCTGGACAGCCGCAAGAACCGCGTCGGCGGCCCCCGGCCCCCGGCGGCGGTGTCCTTTTTCCGTCGTGTCCTCGAGCAACCGCGCGTTGCCCGGGACGTAGCGTCGGCGTTCGCCATCGCTTGCTTCGAATTCCATTCCACCGTTGAGGAAGAAGATCCGCATGTGCAGGGGTGAGGGAGGCAAATCGCCGACAAATCCGGCCGGCACGCGCAGGAATTCGCAGCGGGAGACGGCGGTCAATTCAGACACGCCGAAGGGCGGGGCGGGCGGCGCAAAGTGACGGGTGGACAGGCCGATTTGCAGGTGGGCGAAATGAGACTCGCCGGCCGCGTCGCAATGCAGCCGTTCATCAGTGAGCAAGGATCTCATGGCCACTCCCTCCGCCCGAGGCTTCCCCAGGCTCGCTGGAGTTTGCCGTACATCGGTGCGTCGCGCAAGCCTCGCGCAGCGGTGCTGCGGCCATGCCCGGCGCATCCGCAGAGGAGGGGTGGAGGAGCCCTTGACTTCGTCACCGGGCTGCCCGGCCCGGTGGCATGGCGCCTCCCAGTAGCGCAGCAGCCAGTGGTTGGTTCACCTTGATCTGTGCAGTCCACTTCTCATTTGCGTTCCTGCCCTCGATCCTCATCCTTGTCGCGGTCTTTCCCCTGTCCCTGCTTGCGCCTTGGCTCCTGCGGCGCTCCCTTGCCTCGCGGCGCGTTTTCCTGGATTGACCTTGGCATCTGCTGCTCATGTGGTGCCGCCCCTTGCGGTGGATCCCGACGCTGATCCTGCATTGCCGGGCCTCTCTGTTGAGGATGGACCTGGCCGGGGGCTGCCCGCTGATCCTCTTGGCCTCCCCGTTGCGGCGGCTGTGAACGTGGGGTGGCCGGCCGAGCCTGCTGCAGCGGCGGTGGCTGATCAGGCCGCTGGATGTCCTGCTGCCTGGCACTTCTCTGCCTCTCTTGCTGCGCTCCCGGCTGTTCCCGCTGAGGAGGCGCGGGCGTTTTTTGCGCTGCCAGCCCCTGACCCTGATAGTGCTGCCGCACTACGGTGTCGCGCGGCTGGTAACGGTAATTTTGGCTGTGCAGGGCCTGCTGCTGCGCCACCACCTGGGGATACCGATCCCCTGAATACTGCCGCTGGTAGACAGGCAGCGGGGCGGGCGCTGGAACAGCACTCCGGTTCCACTTGTCCCATCCTCTCCGATGCCGCTCCCATTCATTGCCCCAGTGCTCACCCCAGCGCGGCGGCGCATCGGGCCGCCACCCATAAAAGTACCCAGGCGGAACCCGGTAGTAGCGCACCGGGACTCGCAGGATGAACACCGGCACAAATTGAGGCTCCACCAACCACCAGGGCCCGTTGTACCAGGAACTCGCGTACCAGCTGTCGTGCTGGTATACCCAGTACATGCCATCGTAAAAGAAAAAATTGGAATTCAGCCGCGGAGCGTAGTAGACCGGGTAGCCCGGCACCCGGACGAGGTCCGGGAACAGCTGCAGGTGGATCCCGATGCTCACCTGGGCAATGGCCGAAGTCACCGACCCAAGCAGCATCCAAAGCACAATAAGTAGGTAGCGCATCTTGTCCTCCAGTTCGATCACCGAGGCGGCGTGTCGACTGCGGAAAGTCACACCTGCCCCGACTCTTCAAAAAGCTTCCGTGCCAGATGGTTCGATTCCGCCAGTGACATGCCTTGTGCCATCGTACGCCCGGCGAGCGGATAGGGCTAGTATGAATACGAATGCTCGGCCTGGTCAGAGATCGCTACAAAGCAGGCAGGGGTCGCCCCGGCTTGACGGATACTTCAGGTTGCCTCAACCACCTGCAATTTGAACGGAATCATGCCCACCATCCCAGCCTGCCCCCAGTGCGCTTTGGAGAACACCTACCCTGACGGTGACAACTATGTTTGTGCCGACTGCGGCCATGAATGGCCCATGCTGGAGACCGCGGACACTGATGACGGCGCAGACGCCGTGGTCAGGGATGCCAATGGCAACGTGCTAGCCGATGGCGACGCCGTGGTGCTCATCAAGGACCTGAAGGTCAAGGGCTCGTCCATCACCCTCAAAATGGGAACCAAGGTCAAAAGCATTCGCCTGGTCGGCGGCGACCATGAGGTGGACTGCAAAATGGACGCCGGCAGCTTCATGCTGAAAGCCTGCTACCTGAGGAAGGCCTAGCCGTCGGACTGTGCAGGCGCTCAGCCGCATGCTGCGGTCGGGCCCGGTCTGGAACTCCGGCGGTTTTAAGGTGTCCGACCGTTAACGGACTCAACAGCCCTGGAAAAATGCGCCGAAACGGCATGTCGATTTTGTTTCATGCCCCAATTTATGAAATCAAGCCGCCACTTTCGCTGGCGAAACGCTCGCCGGTGTACGTTTTTTTCGCCGTGCCTGTATGCTATGTTTACACCACAGGCATCGTGCTGCCGGTCGCCGGCAGCGCTGGAGCCACCTGACAGGCACGACATTTACCTTAGCTGCGCCCGACCATGACGACCTTGAGAAACGAACAGCTCGACCTGCTGCGTCGCACGCTCGCCGAACGCGACGCGCAGTTGCAGGTTGACGTGCGCGCGGCCAGGGAGGCGGCCGCCGAGCGCCCACCCACGACCGCGCGCGAGGTGCAGGACCCGGGCGAGGACGCGGAAGAGCGTTTCCGCCACGGGCTCGAACATGTCGACCTGCAGCGCGACGAGGAAGAGCTGCGCGCCATTCAGCAGGCGCAAGAGCGCATGGCCGACGGCAGCTATGGCAGTTGCATCGACTGCGGCCAGCTCATTCCCTTCGAGCGCCTGAAGGCGCAGCCGAGCGCGTTACGCTGCATCGTGTGCCAGACGCGCTTCGAGCAAGGGCGCGACACCACCCCGCGCTACGTGGTCTGACGCGCCACGACCCCAGTCGCATCCCCACACCCTTCACGATTTTGGTGGATTCCCGCGGGACCGCCATGAAATGCAGTACCCGCCCGCCCATGCCGCGGCGGCGGCAGTTCGCAACGGGCCCAATCCCGGTATCGCCACCCAGGAGGGGGTGCGGGCGCTGGAGGAAAGTTCTGACCACTTCCGCTGATGATGGCAGGCGGCAGCTAGCAGGCTCAAGTTACTGGCGGACTACCTTCGTCGACCCTGAGCGGTCAGAGACGATTTGTTTCTCGACGGACCGCAAAGCAGCGAAAGCGGGTACTGACCAACGGCTGCTTTCTGGAAGCTCAGTTTTGAATTTTGGCATGCCACTCAGCCGTCATTCGTCGCCGCCAGCAAGGTGCCCAAAGCCGTCATCTGGTAGGTTGGGCTGAGCGTAGCGATGCCCAACATGGGTACGGTGAATATGTTGGGCTGCATTTCATTCAGCCCAACCTACGTGCTAGCGTTGGCTATTCTGATTGCCGGCTTCGTTGACCGGATCGTTGGCCTCGCGCCGCCCAAGCTGGTCCAGCTTTCGTCATCTGCCCACCTCTCCCGAAGCACCCACCAACCTAGCCCGACGTCATGGGGTCTGCGAGAAGTCAAAGGCATTAAGTAGGTTGTTCGCGGCAGCGTCTCGACTCCCTAGAGGCGCTAACTGCCAGCGGGTTTCGATGAATTTCAAGATCGAAGTGGTCTCAGAGGGCGTGTGATCGACGAAGTGGCGTTTGGCGTAGGGCGAGATGATGATGGCGGGTACCCGGACTCCTGGACCCCACCGATCGCCCTGCGGCGGCGGAACGTGATCCCAGCGCCCGCCACCCTCATCGTAGGTAATGATGATCACGCTGTCCTTCCAGACGGCACTGTCCTGCACCGCTTGCACCATGTCGGCTACGTACCGCTGGCCTGACAGTAAATCTGTGTAACCCGGGTGTTCGTTGTGCGCACCGATGGGCTTCACAAACGCCACCGCCGGCAGGTTGTTGGACCGGAGGGCAGCGAAGAAATCCTGCACGTCCTTCAAGTGCTCGGCACGGGCGGCGGTTCCGTCGGCGTAGCGGGCGAAGTAGTTGAACGGCTGATGATGAAACTGAAAGAGCGGCTCCGGGCGTCCGGCGACAGCGTCGTTCCAGCCCTCTGAGTACCAGGCCCAGGAGATCCCCTTTTCGCTCAGCCGGTCCCCGATCGTCGGCATGGTCAGCAGTGGCATCAACTGGGCTGGATCGTGGATGGTCGCGGGATACGGCTGGTTCGCTGCATAAACGGTATGGACGACATAGCCGTCCGGAGTGACCGACCCATCCTTGACAACGACGCCATGTGCGTCGAGTTGAATGACCAAATTGGCCGGTGCGTTCGGCCAGACGGGGGTGCAGCTACAGATCAGCCAAAAGTGGTTGATGAGTGACCCGTCAAAGGCCGAGTGGAAAAAATGATCCGCCAGGGTGTACTGCTGCGCCAAGCGGCCAACGGGCAAGTAGGTTGCGTCATAGTAGCTCATCGCCAGCCCGCCATTCTCGCTCCAGGCCGCAAACCCGTCCATGCGGCCGCCGTCGATCTGGCGCCGCTCTTGAAAGGCCCGATTTACGATGTCCCCCGTCTTATGGTCAGGCGAAACATACCGGGCCGCGTCGTAGGGAGCGACCGGTAAATTCGTTGGGAATCGCGCGTCCGGGGCTGGTGGTTTCTTTGACGTATCGAGCGGCTGCGGAAGTGTCGTGTAAGGCGTTCCGTCCTTCTGCATCTGTCTCATGCGCTCCCCTGCATTCGCCAAGCCATCGGCCCCGGGAAACTTGCCATACAGGCCGTCAAAGCTCCAATTCTCTTGAAAGATCACGATGACGTGTCGGATCTTCTCGAGCCCAGAGGGCTGCGCAACGTTACGTGAGTCTGCCGGGAGGGAGGCCGTGCAACCGGTAACAACAAGTAGCAGGGCCGCGAAGCAGGGCCAGGCTGCCACTGTCATAACGCGCCCTGAGAGCAGAACGAAAAGATGAGACCAGGAGTTTTGATATGAACATGGATTTCCGCTATGACGCATGAACGCACCGATTGCGAGAAAAACGCTTTTGTGGTCCATGGCTTCCTCCAAGGAATCAGGCTAGACGCGCGGCGGCCCAAAGTATTCATGCTACGCCTGGCAGGTCAAAAGAAACCTTTGTACCGGTGTAACTTGAGCGCAGATGCGGTAACCAAAGGCTCATAGTGTGCAGATCACAGCTTCGGGCCGGGCTTAGAAAGCCATTCGCCGAGCGGTGCTCTTAACACCCAGTGGTGCCCACTTTTGCCCGGATTGAGGACCCGAGTCGCGCTCGAACTTCCCGGGCTATTCTATTGAGGTAGCGCTTCGCCAATGTCCGGAATTGGCCGGGTGCGGGTGCAGCGATCAGCGAAATCGACGCCACATTGCCGACACCCAACCTGCCGATGTCAACGCCGGGTATGGAGCGAGTATTTCGGAAATCTCTACAGCCGCTGTCAGTCTCTTGCAGGCATTCGACGACACACGTTTGACCGGCAGCTGTTGGCTGACTCTCGAAGTTGAGCGCGCTTTCTGCGGCGATTCAGTGGCGCCTTGAACGGCGCCCCGTGCTTGCCCAGCAAACCATAGACCAGTCTTATGCTGCACACTCCGGTGAACCACACCATTGAAAGCATAGCCATGGTTACCGACCTTGCCCACTCCTGGCTGATCTGCAGCGCGCCCGTGGCCGCTGCACAGGCCGCCGGCCGCCCGCTCGTGGCGCTGGAGTCCACCATCATCGCCCACGGCATGCCCTACCCGGAGAACGTTCGCACTGCGCGCGAAGTGGAGACTTTGATCCGCGACCTGGGCGCCGAGCCCGCGACCATCGCGCTGATCGGCGGGCGCATCCGCATCGGCCTTTCGGACGACGAGCTGGAGTTGCTTGGCCGCTCGGGCCAGGCACACAAGGTCAGCCGCCGCGACCTGCCGGCCGTGCTGGCCGGCGGCGGGCTCGGCGCCACCACGGTGGCCGGCACGATGATATGTGCCGCGCTGGCCGGCATTGAGGTCTTTGTCACCGGCGGCATTGGCGGCGTGCACCGCGGCGCGCAGGAGAGTTTTGACATCTCGGCCGATCTGCAGGAACTGGCGAAGACCTCGGTGGCGGTGGTCTGTGCCGGTGCGAAGTCGATCCTGGACATAGCGCTCACACTGGAATACCTGGAAACGCACGGCGTGCCGGTGCTCAGTTGCGAGCAGGACAACTTCGCCGCGTTCTACACGCGCGACAGCGGTTTTCGCGCGGACTTCAGGCTGGACGACGCGGCGGCGCAGGCACGCTTCATCCGCACCAAGTGGGACCTGGGCCTCGCGGGCGGCGTGGTCCTGAGCACGCCAGTGCCGCAGGCGGCCGCGATGGCGCGCGAAGAGATCGACGCGCTGACGCAGCAGGCGCTCGCCGAGGCCAAGGCGCAAGGAATCACCGGCAAGGCCGTGACCCCCTTTCTGCTGGCGCGCATCAAGGCGCTGACGGGTGGGCGCAGCCTGGTGACCAACATCGCGCTGGTGAAACACAACGCCGAGGTGGGGGCAAGGCTGGCCCTTGCCCTGGCACAGGCGGGGCGTGGGGCGGGCCCAGCGTAGCCGCCTGAACGTCCGCGATTCACCAAGCTTCGCGCCAGCTTCCAGCCTCCTGGCCGGGTCCAGCAGGTCGGGCTGTCAATGTCACCGTCCCCTTCTGGCATCGCTGCATGGTGCTCATTCGAGCTGCAAATCGTATCTGACTGCTCTGGGCATGCGAGCGGCATTGATGGCAGTCGGGCATGGTGCGACCGGCTGCTCAATTGCTCAATGACAACAAATTTCCGGGCAGATTCCTCTCGATTGAATGCCGGCGTGGAGAACGAACCAAAATATTGGAGACAATACGGTACTGGCGAAATATCTCAGCCAGGTAAATAAAAAAGGAAATTCTGAAATGGCAACTGCGAAAAAAATGGCTCCAAAGGCTGCGGCAACTCCAAAGAAAGTAACGGCTCCTGCGAAAGTGGTGAAGCCCGTTGCCAAGGCCGCTGTGAAAAAAGCCCCCGTGTCGAAGACAGCCAAGGCTGTTGCAAAACTTGGCGCAAGCATCGCGAAGCTGACCGAACGCAAAGACAAAATCAATGCAGAAATCAAAGTCCTGCGTGATCAACGTGCTGCGTTGAAAGTGGTTCCAGTGGCTCCTGCGCCTGCAGCACCAAAGGCAAAGGCTGCCCCCAAGGCAGCCCCTAAAGCTGCAGCGCCGAAGAAAGCGGCAAAGCCGACCGCCAAGAAATAATATTCTTTAGCGACACTGTTGCTTTGCAAAAAAGACCCTTCGGGGTCTTTTTTTTTGCTCAAACCAATGGCCATTCTTTCCGCCACAACCGTGATGGCGCCACGGTGGGCTCCCTACGCGCTTACCGCACACCACTCAGCGCGGCCAATGCACGAATGGCACTGATCACCTCCAGCTCGGTGTTGTAGAAGTGCGGTGCGATCCGGATGACGTCGTTGCGGGCTGACACGACATAACCTTGCGCGAGAAGTTGACGCTCCGCTGCGGAGGCGTCGCCCACGCGTATGGCAGTCGTTGATGCCTTGCGCGCAAGGTCGCGGGGGCTTTCGATTTGAAGCCCCAGGCGCTTCGCTTCATCAAGGGCGACGCCAGACAGGTGCTTCAGGTAACTTTCGATCAAATCCACATCCATCGAACCGATGAGCCCCAGCGCCGCACGCGCCGCAAAGGCGTTGATCATGGGCGGTGTCCCGGTGTTGAAACGTGAGGCGCCAGGCGCGAAATCCAACTGGCGGATATCGAACGCGAACGGATTAACGCGGCCAAACCAACCGGTGTTGCTAGGAAACAGCTGTTCTGCCACTGCGCGGCGTACGTACATAAAGGCGATGCCCGGGCAACCGAGCAGGAACTTTTGCGCGCCCGAGGCCAGAATGTCGATTCCGTCGCGCTGCACGTCAATGCGCACCGCGCCCGCCGACTGGTACGCATCGACAAAAACGAGCGCCTCCTTCGCATGCGCAAGTTCGGCAATGGCGGCTATGTCCTGCTGGAAGCCGTTGTAATAGGACACGTGTGACACGCTCACCAGGGCCGTACGCTCATTGATTTGTCTGGCGTAGGCGTCCAGGCTGATGCAATGGCCTTCGTCAGCTTCGACAAAGTCTACGTGCGCGCCTTTGCGCTGGTGTGCCAGCCAGACATGGCCGACCGACGGAAAATCGATGTCGCCGACGACAATGCCGTTCTTCTCCGGGGTGAAGTTCATGGCGCTGCCGATGGACGAGGCGGCGTCGGACACGGACGACATCGCGGCGACCTCGTCGGGGTGGGCGTTGATCAGACGGGCGAAAGCCGCCTTGGCCTCGTTCACCGCATCCATCCAGCCCGACCAGTCCATGCCCCTGTCGCGCCAGGATTTCAGATAATCCCCGATAGCCTGCTCGACCGGAAGGCTCAAGGCGCTTTGCGAGCAGCTCGACAGCTGTGCCTTCGAAGTCAGAATCGGGAACAGTTCGCGGGTGTGTTCGAAAGGGTGGCGCATGGATTCTTTCCTTGGGTTTGGTTTGAATGCGGATAACTTGCAGCGTAGCGGCGAGTCACGCGCAATTCTGCAAAGCGCTTTACATTGCGGGCCAACAACAACAGCGCGCGTGCTGAACTGGCGTGGGGGCCGCTCCCGCGCCGTGGCGAGTGCACCATGACCTCGGCGCTGCCCCCGGCAAACGGCGTTACCAGTCATTGCCGCGCGTTCTGGCTTGAAGACCTGGGCTACGACTGGCAGGCGCTTACCCGCGGCCGCACGCAACGAAGGCTGGCCAAGGAGGCGGTGCTGTTTCACCAGGGCGGAACTGCTTCCACGCTGTATGTGGTGGTACAGGGGAGGGTCCGTCTGGTGACGTATTCCGCTGCGGGCAGGGAGCGCCATCTGGCAGTGATCGGTCCCGATGGCCTGGTGGGCGACTGCGGCATGGTGGACCCGGGTCGGCACCTGACTTCGGCGGTGGTTTCGGCCGACGCCATGGTGTACGAGGTACCGGTACCCGAGGCGCTGAAGGCCATGCAGGCTGAGGGCATCATCTTGCGCCAGGTCCTGGCGTTTTCGGACCAGCGCTTTCAGGTCATGATGCATCACCATGACCTCCTCAGCGCGGGCGCCGCGATCAAGCGTGTGAGCTTTGCCCTGCTGGGTCTTGTGCACGTCTACGGCGTGCCGGACGCTCGCGGCCGTCGCATCCGCATCGGCTTTACGCAGGAAGAAATGGCCAGCCTCTGCAGCATCTCCCGGGTCAGTGTCTCCACCGCTTTTGGGGAGCTTGCCGGGCGCGGCCTGGTGTTGCGGGATGCCCGGCGGGTGATTGTCCGCGACGTGGCTGCACTCGAAGCATTGGCGCAGGACAGCGCGTGAACACTTATTGGCAGGCAGGCAACCGGCCGTCAGACCTCCGCGTCGCCCAGTCGGCCCTTGATATAGTCAAGAAACGTTTTCACCACACCGGGCAGCGTGCGGCCCACCAGAGTCTGAAGTTCGATGTTGCGGCTATCCAGATTTCGCTCGCGCAATGGCACTGCAACCATGGTGCCATCAGCCAGAAACCGGCGCACTGACACCTCGCCCGCCACCGAGGCTATTCCCCCGGAAAGGACAAAGCGGTGCAGCGCAGTGGCGCAGTTGCTGGCAACGCGTGGTTCTATCACCAGGCCCACACGGCTGCAGGCGATGTCGAAGATCTGACGAAGGCTGTTCTCCGCGGTGGGCAGCGCCAGCGGATACGCAGCGAGTTGGTTCAAGGTGATGCTTTTCGATCGTGCCAGGGCGTGGTCCGGCTGCATGATGACCATGACCGGCGCGGGCTGGCGATGTTCGACCTTGATTTCCTTTTGTGCCAGCCGGTTGAAGGTCAGCCCGATGTCCGCATCGCCGTTGCGCACCATGTCAGAAACGTCGGCCGGCCCAGCCACGTTCAGGCTGAAATGGATGCCTGGGTAGCGCTGCTGAAAGTCGATGATCAATCCGGGCAGGAAGTCGATCGCAAATCCTTCGGTGCAGGCGAGGCTCACATGGCCTTTGTGCAGTCCCTGCAGCGCCAGGATATCGGCCACGACACGGTCGGCTTCCAGCGCCGAGTGACGGGCGTGGGCTGCCAGCACCTCGCCCGCAGCGCTCAACACCATGCCGCGAGGCCTGCGCTCGAACAATTGCACCTCCAGCGCATGTTCCAGGCTGCTGATCTGACGGCTGATGGCAGAAGCAGCGACAAAAAGCCGTTCCGACGCCTCGCTGATCGAGCCGCACCGCGCCACTTCCAAAAAGTACCGAAGCGATGTTTCCTTGAGGTGGTCGGACTTCATAGGTTTACCCGTGCCATGCTGAAACGGCAATGATTGGATGTTAATTCTCTAATGGTAGCAACAGAAGTTCTGTCTTATTCTCCGTTTAAACGCTGGATGACAACCTTATTTCGCCCCTTTAGCGGGGCCAAAAACCGAACGATGAAACCGCCACTTTCTGCGACATCTCGCGATTCCCTTGACACCCTGTTCGTGCTGATCTACGGGGTGCTATCCAGCACATGCGCCACCGAGCGCGCTCGGGCTTTCCCGCAAGGAGCCGCACGATGAGCAGGGACGACGCCATCCGCTTGGCCGAGCGCCATTTTGATGAAGGTGGTTTCATGCAAACCCTGGCACGCCGTGTCGCCGTGCGCACGGAAAGCCAGAAGCCTGAGAGCCTGCCGTTGCTCTACAGCTACCTCACCGATCTCGTGGTGCCCGACCTGGAAGCCATAGGCTTCGTCTGCCGCATCATTGACAACCCCGAGCCGGATGGCAGCCCATTCCTCATTGCCGAGCGGATCGAGGAGGGCGCCGCCTGTACCCTGCTGACTTACGGGCACGGCGACGTGGTCAACGGTTACGACGCTCAGTGGCGCGACGGCTTGGGGCCCTGGAAACTCACGGTCGAGGGCGACCGCTGGTATGGCCGGGGCACCGCCGACAACAAGGTGCAGCACTCCATCAACCTGGCTGCGCTGGCGCAGGCGGTACGGGCTCGCCGTGGCCGGTTGGGGTTCAATGTCAAGGTATTGCTGGAAATGGGAGAGGAGGCCGGCTCCCGCGGCCTGCACGCGATTTGCCGGCAGTACCGGGAGACGCTCGCCGCCGACGTCTTCATCGCTTCCGACGGACCGCGCCTTGCCGCCAGCGAACCGACGGTGTTCCTGGGAGCCCGTGGCGGCCTGAACTTCGACCTGAACATCCGGCTGCGCGAAGGCGCGCACCACTCGGGCAACTGGGGCGGCCTGCTGCGCAACCCGGGCGTGCGACTGGCGCATGCGATCGCCAGCATGGTGGACGAACACGGTCGCATCCTGGTCCCGGGCCTGCTGCCGAACAGCCTGCCCGACAACGTGCGCAGCGCGCTGCGCACTATCGCGGTGGGCACCGACGCGGATGCGCCGGAGATCGACCCGCAGTGGGGCGAGCCGGGCCTGTCGCCCGCTGAAAGAGTGTTTGGCTGGAACACTTTTGAGGTGATCGCCTTCAAGACCGGCAATCCAGAGGCGCCGGTCAATGCCATTCCGGCGCATGCCTATGCGATGTGCCAGATCCGCTACGTGGTCGGCAGCGACAACACGCAATTCCTGCGGCACATTCGGGAGCACCTGGATGCGCGCGGCTACACGGACGTGGAAGTCACGCAGAACGGGACCGAGGCCATGGCCACGCGCCTGGATCCGGACGATGCCTGGGTGCGCTGGTGCTTGGACTCCATCTCGCGCACGACGGGGCGCACCACGCGTCTGCTGCCCAACCTGGGCGGATCGCTACCCAACGATGCCTTCGCCGAGATCCTCGGCCTGCCGACGCTTTGGGTGCCGCACTCCTATCCCGGCTGTGCGCAACACGCACCCAACGAACACGTCCTGGGCAGTGTCACGCGTCAATCGCTGCAATTGATGGCGGGCCTTTTTTGGGACCTCGGGGAGCAGGGCGAACGGCTGCGGCAAGTGCGGCAGGTGCGGGCCGAAAGGGCCACGGGGGCATAGAGCATGGTGCTGCGACCTCTCACCGTCGGAGACGCCTGTCAACAAAGCGCGGTACGCCTCCATGTCACCTCTTCGGGCTACCGCCACCCGCTGGCGATGCCAGGCGGCGACCACTCGCAGCTGCTGATGCGCGTGGGCATCCGGCACAAGATATGACAGTGGATATGACAGCGTCTGGCAGCGTCTGACAGCACAACCCATATGGCCTTTTATTCCTCACCCTGGAGATCGCCCGCATGAGCTCTGTTACGAACCCTTCGCGCCGTCGCCTTGCGCTTGCCGCAGCCGGCTTCCTGTTGTCCGCCTCCGTGCTGCGCCATGCTGCGGCGCAGCCCTGGCCCAATAAGCCGCTGCGTATCGTGGTGCCGTTCGCGCCGGGTGGCGCCTCGGATACGATGGCGCGGATCCTGGCCGACCAGCTGCCGCGGCGGCTTGGCCAGCCAGTGATCATCGAAAACAAGCCCGGTGCGTCGACCATCATCGGCGTCGACACGGTGGCCAAGTCCGTCCCGGACGGGAACTCGATTCTGCTCGCGGGCGTGGGCAGCTTCGGCGTGCTGCCAGCGCTGCGCAAGACTCTGCCGTTCAATATTGAGCAGGACTTCGCGCTGATCGCCCTGGTGACCTACACCCCCAACATCCTGGTCACCGCCGCTGACAAGCCATACCGCACGCTGGCCGACCTGGTGAAGGCCGCCAAGGCCAAGCCGGGCGATATCCGGTATGCGACTTACGGCGAGGGCAGCGCCAACCACCTGTGCGGTGAGCTGTTGGCACACGCGGCGGGGATCAGTCTGGAGGCCATCCCTTACAAGGGGGCCGCCGATGCGAAGCTGGCGTTGCTGCGTGGCGACGTGGACCTGAGCTTCGAGACACTGGCCAGTGTGGGAGGCGAGCTCAAGGCAGGTCGGCTGCGGGCTCTGGCCCACGGCGGCGCGGGGCGCACCGCGTTGCTGCCCGACCTGCCGGGCCTGGCCGAATTCGGTTATGCCCAGGCCGCCGTGCAGCCTTTTTTCGGTATGGCGGTTCCAGCGGCCACGCCGGAGCCGGTCCGGGCGCGCCTGACCAGGGAAGTTCTGACGATCATGGCCCAGCCCGATGTGCGCGAGAAGGCCATCGCAGCCTACCTGGAGCCCGCCACGATAGGGCCTGCGGAGATGAAAGCCATTGTCGAGCGGGACACGGCCACCTTCAGGCGCATCGCGCAGCAATTGAAGCTGTCGCTCGACTGAATCGGCGCGTCTGAATCGACGCGTTTTTACCATCCAAGGAGACGTTTCCCCATGAGCGAGGCAATGGAGACAAGAGCGATGCATGAGGACGTACCGCTGGTACTCGACGGCATCTGTGGCGCGATGGTCCAGCTGGGCTGTGAAAGCCTGGGGCCGACGCTGTCCTTCTTCACCGAACGGCTAGGGTTCCGGATCGACGCGATCTTCCCGGCCGACGACCCGAAGACCGCGCTGGTGTCGGGCCATGGCATTGCGCTGCAGCTGTCGGCCGGCGTGCCAAACGCCGCACCGCGCCTCACCCTGCTTTGCGATGACCCCGCGCGTATCGCGCAGGGGCTGCGGGAGCTCACGGCGCCCAACGGAACCGTCGTTCGCTTTGCCGAGGCGAATCCGGCCTACAAGCTGCCGCCCACGGTCCAGGCCCTGGTTATCAGCCAGGCGGGTGAGTCGACACACTGGACCGTGGGGCGCGCCGGGCTACGCTACCGCGACCTGCTGCCGCAGCGTCACGGCGGCGCCTTTATCGCGTCGCACATACGCATCCTCGAAGGCGGCCCGGTGCCGGACTATGTCCACTACCACAAGGTTCGCTTCCAGATGATCTTTTGTCGTTCCGGCTGGGTGCGCGTGCTCTACGAAGGGCAAGGTGCTCCGATGGTGCTGCGGGCCGGCGACTGCGTACTGCAGCCGCCGATGATCCGGCACCGGGTTCTGGAGAGTTCGGCCGGCGCCGAGGTGATCGAGATCGGCACGCCGGCCGAGCACATCACCATTGCCGAGCATGCACTCACCCTGCCGTCTGCCGACCTGCCGCCAGACCATGACTTCGGTGGCCAGCGGTTTGTGCGTCACACCGCCAGCGTGGCGGCGTGGCTGCCTTGGCGGCTGGAGGGCTTCGAGCACCAGGACACCGGCATCGGTGGCGCGACCTCGGGTCTGGCAGGCGCCCGCGTGGTGCGGCGCATGGCCGGTGCCGAGGCGGCGTCTTCCCCGCAGCAGCACGACACGGAGTTCTGTTTTTACTTCGTCCTGTCGGGGAAGGCGGATTTTTGCCACGGCGACGAGCGCCTGCCCTTGAAGGCCGACGACAGCATCACCGTGCCCGGCGGGCTGCGCTACGCTTTCGGCAACACATCGCCGGACCTGACGCTGCTGGAAGTGACCCTGCCGGATGCCGTTGCGCTGACCCAGGCGTTGGACTGAAAGCGCATGACCGCGCTGCAAGACTGCCAGCACCTCGATCACTATGGGAGAACGTCATGAAACCTTCGCTTGCGCAATTTGCGCGTGATATTTCCACAGGCGCGCTGCGCGTGATTGATCTCACGCACACGCTCTCTCCTGAATTCCCGGCGTTGCAGCTGCCGCCGCAGTTTGGGCAGGTATGGGCGTTCAGGATGGAGCGTATCTCGCAATACGACGCGGCCGGCCCGGGCTGGTACTGGAACAACTTTTCCTGCGGAGAACATACCGGAACCCACTTCGACGCACCAGTGCACTGGGTGACCGGAAAGGACTATCCAAACAATACCGTTGACACCATCGATGCGCGTCAGTTCATCGGTCCGGCCTGCGTGGTCGATGCGAGCCGTGAAGTGGCGGCCGATCCCGATTGGCTGCTGACGGTCGATTTCCTGGAAGCCTGGGAAGCGCAACACGGCCGCATCCCGGCAGGCGCCTGGCTGCTGCTGCGCACCGACTGGAGCCAGCGGCTGGCAGACCCTGCGGCTTTCGTCAATATGCGCGAAGACGGCGCTCACACGCCCGGCCCTACGCAGCAGGCGGTCGAATGGCTTATCCGCGATCGCGACGTGCGCGGCTTCGGCGTTGAGACCATCAATACCGATGCCGGCCAATCCTACGCCTGGCCGGTCGCCTATCCGTGCCACACGCTGATGCACGGCGCCAACAAGTTCGGTTTGCAATGCCTGATGAACCTTGACCAACTGCCCTCACAGGGCGCGATGATTGTCGCCGCGCCCCTGAAGATTCAGGGCGGGTCAGGCTCGCCGCTGCGCGTGCTGGCCCTGGTGGAGTAGGTGCTGTCGCGCGTGCTGCCAGTCAAACTGTCTTCTGTTGCACTGTGTACTTGAATCTGCGATTCAAGACGAGGTCCAGGGCGAGGTTAGGCCCCTGTTGGCTGCGTACCAACAGCTAACAAAACAGCTGTCAAAAAGAGCGCAAATCGGTGATGCCCGACACTCACAGCGTGAAAATCTTGCCCGGGTTCATGATGTTTTTCGGGTCCAGCGCGCGCTTGATGGTGCGCATCATCTCGACAGCGCCATCACCGGTTTCGGTTACCAGAAAATCCATTTTGTGCAGGCCCACGCCGTGCTCGCCGGTGCAGGTGCCTTCAAGGGCTAGCGCGCGACTCACCAGCTTGTGGTTGAGCGCCTCGGCGATCTCGCGTTCCTCGGGAAGGGTCGGGTCGATCAGGTAGCCGAAGTGGAAATTGCCGTCGCCGACATGGCCGACGAGGAAGTAGGGAATGCCGCTGGCATCGACCTCGGCGACCGACTCCAGCAGGCAGTCGGCCAGGCGCGAAATCGGCACGCAGGTGTCGGTGGAGATGGCGCGGCAGCCGGGGCGCGACTGGATGGCGGCGAAATAGGCGTTGTGCCGGGCCGTCCATAGCCGCGTGCGCTCTTCCGGCGTGCTGGCCCATTCAAAGGCCTTGCCGCCATGGCCGCTGGCGAGCTCCTGCACCAGCTCGGCCTGCTCTTTCACGCTGCTTGGCGAGCCATGAAACTCCATCAGCAGCATGGGCTCTTCGCGCAAGCCCAGCTTGGCATAGGCATTCACCATGCGCACGGTGTTGTGGTCGATGAGCTCCACGCGCGCAATCGGCACGCCCATCTGGATCACTTCAATCGTGGTGCGCACGGCGGCTTCAATGCTGGGGAAGGAGCAGATCGCCGCCGAGATGGCTTCCGGCAGCGGATAGAGCCTGACGGTGACTTCAGTGATGACGCCCAGCGTGCCTTCGCTGCCCACCATCAGGCGCGTCAGGTCGTAGCCGGCCGATGATTTCTTGGCGCGGGTGCCGGTGCGGATGACCTCGCCGCTGGCCGTGACCACTTCCAGCGCGAGCACATTTTCGCGCATGGTGCCGTAGCGCACGGCGTTGGTGCCGCTGGCGCGCGTCGCGCTCATGCCGCCCAGGGTGGCGTCGGCGCCGGGATCGATGGGGAAAAACAGGCCGGTGCTTTTCACCTCTTCATTGAGTTGCTTGCGCGTCACGCCGGGCTGCACGGTCACGGTCAGGTCTTCCGCGTTGATGGACAGCACCTTGTTCATGCGGCTCACATCAATGCTGATGCCGCCCTGCACGGCCAGCAAATGGCCTTCCAGCGAGGTGCCGACACCAAACGGGATGACCGGCACGTTGTACTGGCTGGCCAGCTTCACGGCATCGGCCACGTCCTGCGTGCTTTCGGCAAACACCACGGCGGCGGGTGGCGGGGCGGCAAACGAGGACTCGTCACGGCCGTGCTGCTCGCGCACCACCAGCGCGGTGGAGCAACGCTCGGCGAAGCGGGCCTTGAGTGCGTCCAGCAGCGCGGCAGGTGTTTCGCGCTGGTGAATCTCCGGCAGCAAATGGACGGGTAGGGGTGCGTTCATGGGTGTCTCCAGGTCAATGGCACAGTTTACGACGTGCGCGTCGGGTCTGCCAAAGAAAGCTTGTGGAGTTCCCGGACGCCGGGGCGTTGCCGGAGCACCTGGAAGGCGCGCCGCCGGTGCAGGCCGGCGGCGCGCCAAGGGAAAAGATGAAATGCGGAAAGACGAAATGCGGAAGAGGTCAGGAGCCTGCCGCGCTGGTGAATTCGCT
Organism: Polaromonas sp. P4_F9; assembly: GCF_056401235.1. Lineage (NCBI taxonomy): Bacteria > Pseudomonadati > Pseudomonadota > Betaproteobacteria > Burkholderiales > Comamonadaceae > Polaromonas > Polaromonas sp. P4_F9. Next base: position 80,557 of record NZ_JBFUJT010000015.1, read on the forward strand.
GCGCGAGATGAAGGTGTCGTGATCGGTGTCGATCAACTCGAAACGCTGCGCCACGGCCGGGAAATGCTCGGCTTCCTGGCGACTCAGCTTGCCGTCCCGGTTGGTGTCGGCCCGGTTAAACGCCGCCTCCAGGTCATTGCGGGTCACCCGGTTTGGCGGAATGGTAGCGGCTGTTGCCGAAGGCGCCAGTTGGGCCGACGGACTGCTGGGGCTGGCGGGACTGGTAGGTGAGGGCGGTGAGTTTTGCGCCCGCGCGGCGGCGGCAGCGCCCATGGCCAACGCCGCCATCAGCACCACGCTGCGTAATTCAAAGTTGCCAAAGTCAAAGTTGCCAAAGTTGGGAATAGAATGGTTTTTCACCGTCATGCAGAGATATCCTTCAAAGATTGTTTCAAAGCTGCTTCAAGGTTGAACAGGGCCCGATTGCATCGCAAAGAGCGTCAGGCGGCCAGCACTCTTGCAGGGTGTTTCTCCGCTGACATGGTGACGGACCAGGACACATTTGCTTGCCTCGCGTAACGCCGCGCGAGGCTTCACCGGTTTCACGGCGCCTCACTCCCTTCACATCTCACCCATATGGCCAACAGACTTTCACAGATCGCAACACGCACGGGCGACAACGGCACCACGGGGCTGGGCGACAACACGCGCGTCTCCAAGGACAGCCTGCGTGTTCATGCCATGGGCGACGTCGATGAATTGAATTCGCAGATCGGCGTGCTGCTCTGCGAAGAATTGCCGCCGGGTGTGCGCGACCTGCTGGTCGAAGTGCAGCACCAGCTGTTCAACCTGGGGGGCGAGCTGTCCATCCCGGGCTATGAGCTCCTCAAGCCCGAAGCCGTGGCCCTGCTCGATGCGGCGCTGGCCGAGCACAATGCCCAGCTGCCGCGTCTGGCGGAATTCATTTTGCCGGCTGGCTCGCGGGCCGCGGCGCTCGCGCATGTGTGCCGCACCGTGGCGCGCCGCGCGGAGCGGGCGGTGGTGGCCCTGGGCGCAGCCGAGCCCCTCAAGGAGGCGCCGCGTCAGTACCTCAACCGCTTGAGCGACCTGCTGTTCGTGCTGTCACGCGTGCTCAACCGCATGAATGGCGGTGACGATGTGTACTGGAAAAGCGAACGCATGGCGAGGGCGGCCTCGGAGGAGTGAGCGTATCTTGAAGCCGGCAGCGTCGAGCCTGGATATCACGACTGCTTCGGCTGCAGCATCGCCATGGTGATGCGCGACACGCAGGTCAGCTCGCCGGCGTCGTTGGTCATCTCGATCTGCCAGACCTGGGTGCTTCGGCCAATGTGCACGGGCCGCGTGATGCCGGTCACCCAGCCGCTGGTTGTGCCCTTGAGGTGGTTGGCGTTGATATCCAGTCCCACAGCGCGATGCCCTGCAGGCGCTGTGTAAGCGGCGCCGCACGAGCCCAGTGTTTCGGCCAGCACCACTGACACCCCGCCGTGCAGCAGCCCGTAAGGCTGGACCGTCCGGCGGTCCACCGGCACGCGGGCGCGGATGAAATCATCACCCACTTCCAGAAATTCGATGCCCAGATGGGTGACGGCGCAGTTCGCGTTGGACGCGGTGAGCAATTCGATGGAGATGGGCTGTTTCCAGATGCGCATGGTGGTTCCAGACTGATTCGGGGACAGGGCGCCCTCCACTATAAGAGGTGGCCGCCTACACCCCTTGGGTAACTTGTCGCGCCTTCCGCTGCCAGGACCGGGCGTAGGCTGGAAAAATGGCCACGAAAGCACAATCCCCATGACACGCGCGCACCGCTGGCTGGTGGGGCTCGGCCTGGTCCTGGGCCTGCCGGCTTTGTTCTGGGTGGCGATGATGCGCCTCGTGCCCTCCGATGACGAGCTGGCGGGTCGCGCGGCCCTGCAGCTGGAGGCGTGGCTCGGTGTCAAGGTCAACGTCGGTGCACTGCGCTGGCGGCTGCTGCCGGCGCCGACGCTGGTGATCGAAAATATCGCCACGGTGCAGCCGCAGCCCATCGTCATTCAAAAGCTCACCGCTTATCCGGACCTGCTGGCGCTCTGGCAGCGCCGCGTGAAGATAGACCGTGTAGACCTGCAGGGCGCCACCGTGCCGCAGCTCTCGCTGGGTTGGGCGCTTGCGAGGCCGGAACAAGGTCGCGAGCCAAGCGAATTGAGCGCCGGTGACATTCCGCTGGTGCGTCTGGTGTTTCGCGACGTGACCTGGATTTCGCGGCACGGTATTCCCGTCATTTACGACGGCGAGGTGGACTTTGATCCCGGCTGGCGGCCGCGTCAGGCCCTGGTGCGCCGTCCCGGCTTCAAGCCCGTCACCGACCTCACGCTGACCCGCGAGGGGCAGGATGACCGGTGGGCTGCCCGCATCAACGTGGGCGGTGGCACGGCCCACGGCACGATGGAACTGCAGACCCGCCCCAACGGCCGCTTTCACCTGGAAGGCGCCTTGCAACCGAAGGATATGGAGGTGCAGAGTGCGCTGGCCGCCTTCAACCGCCGTTCCATCGTCTCGGGCAAGGCCTCTGGCAATACGGTGCTGTCCGCCCATGGCGACAACGTTGTCGAACTGGCGCAGTCGCTTCACACCAGGACCACGTTCGCCATGGGCTCTTCGAAGCTGCTGCATTTTGACCTCGACAAGGCGATTCGCAGCGCGGGCCAGGAGTTCACCGGGCAGACAGCGCTCGAATCAGTCACCGGGCAGCTCGACACGCAGAACACACCGCAGGGCATGGTGGTCGACTACACCGGTATCAAGGCAGGGTCGGGTGCACTGACCGCGTCGGGAAAGGCCCGGGTGGCCAACCAGCAAGTCCAGGCTGAACTCTCGGTGGATCTCGTGGACGGTGTGGTCGGCATACCCTTGCAAATCAACGGACCTCTTGAGAAGGTGAGGGTGTCCGTATCCCGCGGCGCGCTGGCGGGCGCCATGGTGGGCACGGCGATACTGCCCGGCGTTGGCACGGCGATTGGTGCCCGTGTAGGCGCCACGCTGGGCAAGATCTTCAGCCCGGATCCCGCGGGCAAGCCGGCTCCCCGAAGCGGCACCGGATCCCCCGGAAAGTAGCCCTGAGGCTCCCCACTCCCCGAACTGGCGGGCGCGAAGCCCCGCACATGTGTTTATTTTGGTTAACGCCGTAATGGCCCGTAACTTGGCCGTCCTTGGGGTATTCCAGTGGAGTAAAGTTTTAAGTCGATAAATCTCCAGCTTTGCGGCAATCCGCTATTCGGGCTATATCCGGTGTCGATGTCCTTGCAGCCTAACCCAAGGTCCTGACCATGTCCCAAAAGCCGCCCGCCTCTCCCCTTTCCACTCCGCTTGCGCGCGCGCTGGATCAGAATGACACGGCGAAAGAGACGATGGAGCAGGCGGCCGATGAACTGATGGTGATCAACACCGTACTCAAACAAGAAATTCCCGACCCCTTGCAAACCGGCGACGTGGCACAGGCCCTGCAAAAAACTGACGAAATCGAACGCAGGATTCAGGAGTCCGCCGACGAGCTGGCGCAGGTTCACCAGGTCCTGGCGCAGGAAATCGGCGAACGCGTCGCTTTGGAGCGTGAACTGGCGGCGATCAAATTGGCGCTCACGCGGTCCAGGGGCTAGGGCCTAGGGGCTAGGGCCTTTGCGACGTGGGGCCTTGCGGCACCGTCAGCGCTTGTCGCTGGCGGTTGAGCAGCGCGTACAGCAAGATGGCGCCGAAAGTGGCGGTGCCAATGCCGCCCATCGCGAACTGCCCGAACTTCAGCGTGAAGTCGCCGGTGCCCAGCACCAGCGTGATGGCCGCCACGATCAGGTTCTTGTTGTCTGAAAAATCCACCTTGTTGTCGACCCAGATCTTGGCGCCGGCCACGGCAATGAGGCCGAACACCACGATGCTCACCCCGCCCATCACGGGCAGGGGAATCGCCTGGATCAGTGCGCCGAACTTGGGGCTGAAGCCCAGCATCACGGCAATCAGCGCAGCGACCACAAACACCGCCGTCGAGTAGATTTTGGTGGCCGCCATCACGCCGATGTTTTCGGCGTAGGTGGTGACACCGGTGCCGCCGGCGCTGCCCGAAACAATGGTGGCCACACCGTCGCCGATGAAGGCGCGGCCGATGTAGACATCCAGGTTTTTGCCGGTCATGGCTGTCACCGCCTTGATGTGGCCGAGGTTTTCTGCCACCAGGATGATGGCCACCGGCGCAATCAGCAGCATGGCATTCAGGCTGAAGACCGGCGCGGCAAAGCCGGGTACACCTGCCCAGTTCGCGTTGGCGATGCCCGACAGGTCAATCGGCTTGCCCAGGCCCAGGCCGTTGGTGAGCACCGCATACACCAGGCTCGCCACCAGCAGGCCGACCAGGATCAGCAGGCGCTGCACCATGCCGCGCGTCATCACGGCCACCAGCGCCACGCTGACGAAGGTCACCAGCTGCATCCACGAATCAAAGTTGCTCGCCGCCATGTTCTTGACGGGAATGCTCGCCAGGTTCAGGCCGATGACGGCCACCACGGCGCCGGTGACCACCGGCGGCATGACGCGCTCTATCCAGCCCGTGCCCACGAACTGCACGATGGCGCCTATCAGCGTGTAGACCACGCCACACGCGATGATGCCGCCCAGCGCCACGCCGATGTTACCGTTCAGGCCTTTGCCCTCATAGGCGGTGGCGGCAATCACCACGCCAATGAAGGCAAAGCTGGAACCGAGGTAGCTTGGCACCTTGCCCCCGGTGATGGCAAAAAATATCAGGGTGCCAACGCCGCTCATCAGGATGGCAATGTTGGGGTCAAAGCCCATGAGGATGGGCGCCAGCACCGTAGCGCCAAACATCGCAATCACGTGCTGCACGCCCATCATCGTCGTTTGCGGCCACGATAAGCGCTCGTCCGGCGCGATCACGCCTCCCTGCTGCAACACTGCGCTGCTTTTTTCTGTCCAGTCCAGCATTCCCATCACTCACTCCTCTTTGTAAAGTGTGGCAATGCTAGGGGCAATGGACGCATCCCACAAGAGCGACCGGGTGCCGGCAGAACGGGCACCCTGCGATCTGCGGCCGGTGATGGCCGGCCTCAGGCCAGGAATGAGGCGACGTGTTGCAGCACCCCGGTGTCTTTCAGGATCTTCTGGTGCCCCAGTCCTTCGGTGGCCACCAGGCGTGCGCCTTCGATCGTCTGGCTGTACGCCACGCCGTCGGCGAAGTGGTTGATGCTGTCCTGCCGGTCATGCACCACCAGCGTGGGCAGGTGAATGCGTGGGCCCACCGCGGCGGGCTCGAACTGCGGCATCAAGATGCCTTCGCGCGCTTCAACGCGACGCTGCATGGCTGCGCGCGTGGTCTCGCTCAGGCCAAACACGTGGGCAAACAGGCGCGTGTACTCATAAGGCGAGGCGGGCGGGGCCAGCAGCACCAGCCGGTTCACCGGCAGGCCGCGGCTGGCGGCATAGGCGCCGGCGTTGGCTCCCAGCGAATGGGCCACCAAGCCGTGCACGCTGTAGCCCTGCTGCTGCAGGCGCGCCGAGACGTACTCGATCACGCGTGCGAATTGCGGCAGGTTGCTGGTCGAGCCGCGGCTGCGTCCGTGCGCGGGCATCTCGACGATCATGGGCCGCATGCCCTGCGCCGCCAGCGTGTCGGCCAGCGCCAGCATCTGGCCGGCGTGTCCGCCCCAGCCGTGCACCAGCAGAACGACCGGGCCCTGCGGCGCGATCGGGCGTGAATAAAGCGTCAGGCTGGCGTCTTCAAACGGCCACTGTTCCAGGTGCCAGGCTGGGCTCCAGGCTCTGCGGCGGCTCAGCCATTTGGGCGGCAGCGGCGTGCCGAACAGGCGATAGGCCGCACGCACGGCCAGCGCCGGCCAGATGCGCTGCGAGGCTCCCAGGCCCCAGCGGAACACCCGCGTGAACGGGCTGGCGTTGTAGTAGGCCGTGGTGGCCTGCAGGGATGTACGTGTCATGGGACTCTCCGTTTTTGAATCAGCAGGGGGCAGGCCCTGGCTTCAGTCATTCAGTTTCAGTAATAGATCCAGTCTTCATTGCTGCGCGGCAGCTGGCGCAGCGAGGCCAGGGCGGCCGTCACACCGCACACCAGCAGAAAACCGATGAACGAAAAAATGATGATCAACATGGCATCTTCCTTTCTTCGCACGATCGTGCGAAATTAGAGCAAACACAACAAACAAGGGCACGTGGGCGTCCCTCAACAATCAGGTTTTGTAGCTGTTAATCAGGCGCTCCCAGGATGCCTGGGTGCGCTCGGCCGCGCGCGGGTCGCGCAGAAAGCGCGCATCGTGCAACAGCCCAATGGACAAGCTGCTGATTTCGCTGACCAGCTGCTCGGGGTCGGTGTCTGCTTGCAGGTGGCCGGCCTCGATGGCCTGCAACACGGTACGGCGCAAGGCGGCGCGCCAGCGTGTCACTTCCTGCAGCAGCGTGTTGCGCAACTCGCCCTCCTTGTCGTCCAGCTCGAACGCGCCGGCCGTGTAGATGCAGCCCTGCTGCACTTCGACGTCGCGCGTGCGCACAATCCAGCGGCGCACGATTTCGTTGAGGCGTGGCAGGCCCTTGGGCTGCTGCATGGCCGGTACAAAGACGTCGGCCAGAAAGCGCCGGCCAAACTCTTCAATGACGGCTTTTTGCAGAGCCTCGCGCGAGCCGATGCGCGAGAACACGCCGCTCTTGGACAGGCCAATGCGATCGGCCACGGCCTGCAGCGTGATGGCCTCCAGGCCTTCCGCCGCTGCAAGATCAATTCCCGCGCCAATGATGGCTGTCCGGGTCATCTCGCTTTTCTGGGTTTTGGCATCCATGCGGCGAATATTAGCACGATTGTGCGAAATTGCAAATTCCGCATTTCCGGGGGCGCGTTGACCCTTCTCACGCCAAGGTCGTGGCGTTAAGCTCGCACCATGAGCGCACCCTATATTCCCCAAATACGCCTCTACCAGGACTGGTTGAAGGCCACGCGCGGCCTGTCCTTCGACAGCTATGCCGCACTGTGGCGCTGGTCGGTGACCGACCTGGAGGCGTTCTGGCAAAGCATCTGGGACTATTTTGAGTTGCAGTCGCCGACGCCGCACACGGCGGTGCTGGCCGACCGGCGCATGCCCGGTGCCCGGTGGTTTCCGGGCGCCCAGGTCAACTATGCGCGGCAGGTTCTGCGGCACGTGGACCGGGCCCACGCCGCCGGCTTCCCCGCGCTTGTCAGCCACAACGAAAAAAGCCTTGCCGGCGGCCGGCACCGCGAACTGAGCTGGCCCGCGCTGCGCCAGCAGGTCGCGTCGCTGGCGCTGCACCTGCAGGCCCGGGGCGTGAAGCCGGGCGACCGCGTGGCCGCCTATTTGCCCAACATTCCGGAGGCCATGGTGGCCTTCCTGGCCGTGGTCAGCATCGGCGGTGTCTGGAGCATTTGCGCGCCCGACATGGGCACCCACGCCGTGCTGGACCGCTTCAAGCAGATCGAGCCCAAGGTGCTGATCGCCTGCGACGGCGTGCACTATGGCGGGCGTGATCTGGACCGCACGGCCGTGGTGGCGGAGCTGCGGGCCGCACTGCCCAGCCTGCAGCACGTGATCGTGCACGACAACCTGCGCGCTGCAAATTCGATGGCAGATTGCACACGGTTCGACGCCGCTGTGGCCCAGGACGATGCGCAAACTGCGGCGTTTGAACCGCTCTGGCTGCCGTTTGACCATCCGCTGTGGATTGTCTATTCCAGCGGCACCACCGGCCTGCCCAAGCCCATCGTGCATGGCCACGGCGGCACGCAGCTGGTAGCGCTGGCGCTGAAGACCCTGCACAACGACATTGGGTGCAGCTACGAGGCCACCAGCTGGGGCGAGCGCTACCACTGGTACAGCTCCACGGGCTGGGTGATGTGGAACGCACAACTGAGCGGCCTGCTCAACGGCACCACCTGCTGCCTGTTTGACGGCAATCCCGGCGGCAGCAAGGACAAGCCCGACTGGACCACGCTCTGGCGTTTCGCGGCCGACCTTGAGGTGACGTACTTCGGCGCCGGCGCAGCCTTCTTTGCCAACTGCATGAAGGCGGGCGTTGACCTGACGCAATTGCCAGGCCTCAAGAGCGTGCGCGCGCTGGGCTCCACCGGCTCACCGCTGTCTCCCGAAGCGCAGAATTGGGGTACGCAGCAGTTTGCAAAACTTGGAACACTTGATGCGCGTCGCGCCGGGCCGCCCCAAGCAAGCACAGCCCCTGAGGGGCTGGAGCCTGCGGCTCCAAACCTGCCTGAGCAGGTTTGGACAGGCGACAGAGGCGAAGCGTCTGGCGAGCCGCGGCCTGCAGGGCCTCGCGCATTACACGAAGTGAAAAGCGTGGGGGCTCCCATTTGGTGGTGCAATATCTCGGGGGGCACCGACTTTGCCGGTGCGTTTATCGGAGGCAACCGGGAATTGCCGCTGGTGCCGGGCGAGATGCAGTGCCGCCTGCTGGGCTGCGCGGTCGAGGCCTGGAATGAACAGGGCCAGCCCGTCATCAACGAAGTGGGTGAGCTGGTCTGCACCCAGCCCATTCCCTCCATGCCGCTGTATTTCTGGGGCGACCAGGGCGCAATGGAGCGGCCCAGCGCCGAACCCGGTCCGCGCTATCTGTCCAGCTACTTCGACATGTACCCCAACGTCTGGCGGCATGGCGACTGGCTCAAAATTACGCCTGCGGGTGGTTGCATCATCTACGGGCGCAGCGACGCCACCATCAACCGCCACGGCCTGCGCATGGGCACCAGCGAGCTGTACAGCGCGATAGAGGCGCAGCCCGAAGTGCTGGACTCGCTGGTGGTGGACCTGGAGTATCTGGGCCGCGAAAGCTACATGCCGCTGTTTGTGGTGCTGCGTGAGGGCGTGGCGCTCGACGACGCGCTGAAAGCCCGGCTCAACGGTTCGATCAAAACCGCGCTGTCGCCGCGCTTTGTGCCCGATGCCATTTTTCAGGTGCCCGAAATTCCGCGGACCCTCTCGGGCAAAAAGCAGGAGCTGCCGATCAAGAAGTTGCTGCTGGGGCAACCACTGGAGAAGGTGGTCAACCGGGACGCCATGGCCAACCCCGACTGCCTCGACTGGTATGTGGCGTTTGCCCGGCAGCACACGGGACAAGGAGGGAGCCAGGCCCGCGTGAGCCCATGACCCCGCATGCCTCTGCCCGCCGCGCAACTCAGTGCTGCGCGGGCAGCACTTCACCCCGGCATTCGCCAAACCCAATGCGTGCTGCGCCGGGCCTTTCACACCAGCCTCGCAGGATGACGGCATCGCCGTCGTGCAGGAAGGCGCGCTGCTCGCCGCTGTCCAGCATCATGGGAGACTGACCTCCCCGGGTCATCTCGATCATGGCGCCTTCCTCTCCGGGCGTGGGGCCAGAAATGGTGCCGCTGCCCAGCAAGTCGCCGCTTTGCAGGTTGCAGCCGCCCATGGTGTGCTGCGTCACCATCTGCGCAAACGTCCAGTATTGATGCCTGAAGCTGGTATGCGCCACCTGGGTGGCGGCTTGAGCCGTGCCGCGCTGCCGAGCGCTTTCGAGCAGCACATCAAGCTGAATATCGAGCACGCCGCCCGCGCGGTGGCCCGGGCTGTTCAGGTAGGCCAGGGGCTGCGGTTCGGCTGCGGGGCGGGCAAAGGGCCGGCGAAAGGGGGCGAGCGCTTCCAGGCTGACAATCCAGGGCGAGATACTGGTGCAGAAATTCTTGCCCAGAAAAGGCCCCAGCGGCGTCATCTCCCAGAACTGGATGTCGCGCGCGGACCAGTCGTTGAGCAGGCAGACGCCAAAGATGTGGTCTTCGGCCTGCGTGAGGGGAATAGGCTCGCCCATGGCGTTGCCGGGCCCGATGAAAATACCGAGCTCCAGCTCGTAATCGAGCCGGCCGCACGGCGCGTAGACCGGAGCGGTGGCGCCCGGCGCCATCATTTGCCCCATGGGCCGGTGAAACGCCGTGCCGCTCACGACCACGCTGGAGGCGCGGCCGTGATAGGCAATTGGCAGCCACTGAAAATTCGGCGTCAACGGGTCGTTGTCGGGCCGGGCAATACGGCCCACATTGCGTGCATGGTGAATGGAGGTGTAAAAGTCGGTGTAGTTGGCAATGCGTGCGGGCAGGCTGTATTCCACCGTGCTTTGGGGCACGAGACAGGCGCGCACGGCGGCTTGCTGCGGGTAGACCGCATCTTCGCGCAGCAGGGTAAACAGCGCGTGGCGCAAGCTGCTCCAGGCCGCCGAGCCGAGCGCCATGAAATCGTTGAGCGCGGGCTGCGCGCAGGCTTCGCACGCTTGCAGGGCCAGGCCCTGCAGCATGCCGGCCTGGCTCAATGCCGCGAGGTCGATGACCTGCTCGCCGATGGCCACGCCGCCGCGATACGCCTCCATGCTGCGCGCGCAGCGAAACACCGCAAAAGGCAGGTTCTGGATGGGGAAGTCTGCGTGGCCATAGGCCTCTTCAAGCCAGCTTCTGGCTGCTGGGGCGTGGGTGTGGTTCAGGTTCAGGTTCAGGTTCAGGTTCATGCCGGCACCTCAGGCCGATGCCATCAAGGCGTCGTCAAAAATTGCCACCGCGCGGGTCCAGCCTGCCGAGGCGCCGCGGATTTTGTGCGGAAAGCAGCTAATGAAAAAACCGTCGGGCGGCAAGGCTTCCAGGTTGTGCAGCTTTTCCAGGTGGCAATAGCCAATGTCGCGGCCGGCCTTGTGGCCCTCCCAGATCAGTGAGGCGTCCCTGGTTTCGCCGTACTTCTTTGCCGTGTGAACAAAGGGCGCATCCCAGCTCCAGGCGTCGGTGCCGGTGAGGCGAATGCCGCGCTCGAGCAGGTACATGGTGGCCTCATAGCCCACGCCCACGCCTGCCGCCACGTAGTCTTGATGCCCGTAGCGGGACCCGGCGCGGGTGTTCACTACCACGATCTCCAGCGGCTTGAGTGTGTGCCGGATGCGCGCGAGCTCGGCTTCCACGTCGTTTGCCGTCACCACATAGCCATCGGGCCGGTCCCGAAAGTCAAGCTTCACGCCGGGCTGGAAGCACCATTCCAGCGGCACGTCGTGGATGGCCATCGCGGGCTTCTTCCCGTCCAGTGCCTGGTCCATGGTGGAGTGAAAGTGGTAGGGCGCGTCCAGGTGCGTGCCATTGTGCGTGGACAGCTGCACCAGCTCCACGGCCCAGCCCTCGCCGTCGGGCAAGTCTTCTTTTTTCAGCCCCGGAAAGAAGGGTGCAATCTGCTCGTAGGTGTTGTCGTGCGTGAAATAGGTGATCCGTGGCTCCAGACCGGGCGGGTCCGAGGCCACATCGTTTTCGAGATAGATCGAGAGGTCGATGAAGGTGCGTGACATGAGATTCAGCCTTTCGGGCTCGGGTGGCGTGAGGGGGCCGCAGCGCGGCGACGGGCGGTGGTGGCGGCGGGCCGACCGCGACCGCATGCGGCTTCCGCCGCCGCAGCCGGGGCTCATTCGGGGTAGGCCTCCAGGCCGATCTGCAGTTTCACCTCGTCAGCGATGGCGGGTATGCCGAACTTGAGGCCGAAGTCCGAGCGCTTGAGCGTCGCCTCGGCGTCGGCGCCGCACATGGGCCGCTTGTAGAACGGATGCGGCCCGCACTTGAACTGGGCGACCGTGAGCCTGACGGGTCGGGTGACGCCCACCAGGGTCAGGTGGCCGTCTATGCTGTCGAGCACCTCGCCGTTGAAGTTGAACCGGGTGGACTTGTAGAGCATCTCCGGGAACTCGGCCACGTTGAAGAAGTCGGCGCTACGCAGGTGCTCGTCGCGCGAGCGCGGGCCGTGGGTCCGGGCGACCCAGCTCCCGGCTTCGTGCTTGGCATCTCCGGTGTTGATCGATGCGGTATCGATCCGGACCTCTACCGAGCCGCTCCGGGCGGCGGCATCGAAGACCACCTTGCCGGCCATCTTGTCGAAGCGGCCATGGATGGAGGTCATGCCCAGGTGGTTGATGCTGAAATTGGGAAAGGAATGCGCGGGGTCCAGTACATAGGTGAGCGGCGCCGCCATCGCCGAGGCGGTGGACAACAGGCCGGCTAGCAGCGTGGTTTGGGCAAGGTTCATGAGGGTCTCCAGGGGATTGAGTAACGGGGGTAAAAGCCTGTTCGGGTTCAGGCGGCACCGCTGCCGGCCCAGGCCAGCACCAGCGCCAGGGCGGCGGGAACAGCGGCGGCTAGCGCCGCAAGAATGGTTTCGAGCCAGACCGGGTGACGGGCCACGGGCAGCCGGCGCGTCGCCCAGGGCACGGCCAGCAGGGGCAGTACGGTGTACCAGCGCACGCCACCGGTCAGCACCGATAGGACGGCCACCGGGCCGACCACGGCGCTCGCCGGCCAGGTCAGCGTCCAGGCCGTCGCCAGGCGTTTGCCGCTGATCATCTGGACCAGTAGCACCGCTCCGGCGCCGGCGCCCACCGAAATGCACATCAGCGCCAGCACGGCCGACGCACCTAGCAAGGCCAGGGCCCCGCCCGCCAGCCCCAGCACCAGCGCTGTCGCGCCCGACTGCAGGCTGTTGCGCGGTGCGCCCTGACCTGAGTCCACCAGCGCCGCCACAAACAGCGCGCCCGCTGCTGCGGCCAGTGCCGCGGCCACGGGTGCCATCTGCCGCAGCACGCCCAGCAGGAGCCACAGCGTCGCCGCCGCTGCGGCGACGGCCATCGCGGTACGCAGCGCCGGGCGCGGCGCGAGGCGGGCTGCCTCAGCGGCCAGCAGCAAGACGCCTGCGCCGATTCCGAGCAGGCTCAGCTTGCGCGTTGCGCTCATGGACTCGAAGGACCAGCCCACGGTGAGTGCGACCGCGGTGATGAAGGCCACGGTAATGGCGATGCCGGCAAAGCGGTCCGCCCGCAGCAGCCATATCACGATGACGACCGCCAGCAGCGCGGCCAGAAAAGGCGCGACGCCGCCCTGAAGCGCTGGATTTCCCAGTAGATCGTTCATGTCAGCGGCCGGTAACGGTAACGGTGACAGTGACAGTGACAGAGTGGCACACGGTGTCAGGACTCCGCTGTGAATCCAGTCTGCTTGATCAGGCGGCGCCACTCCTCGGCGTCGGCGTGCAGCAGATCAGCCAGTGCCGATGCTGACGACGCCTGAATTTCCAGCCCAAAGGCCTTGCCCGAGTCAACCAGGTCGGGCTGCGCCAGCGCCGGTTGCAGGTAAGCGGCGGCCCGGCGCACCGTTTCGGGTTTGGCCTTGCCCGGCAGGAAGAAGCCGTACCACTCGCGCGCGGTCAGCGGATAGCCGAGCTCGCGCAGCGAGGGCGTGCCGGGCAGGAAGGGTGAACGCGTCGTGCCGGAGATCGCCAGCACGCGCAGCTTGCCGGTCTTCACATGCGGAAGGTAGTCGCCAATCGGGCCGCAGAAGGAAGAAATCTGCCCGCCCAACAGGTCCTGCACGCCCGGCACTGAGCCACGGTAGGGAATGTGCTTGATGTCCACACCGGTGAACTTGCCCAGCAGGGTGCCGAGCAGGTGCGGCATGGAGCCGGCGCCGGGGCTGCCGAAATTGGCCTTGAGGTCGTTGGTTTTGGCCCAGGCGAGGAAGTCCTTGAGGGTCTTGACGCTGTCAGGCACCGCCGGGCCGACGGCCAGTCCGTGATGAATGTAGGCCCCCATCGAAACCGGCGACACATCCTCCAGGCGGTACTGCAATTTGGGGTAGGTGAAGGGGTAGATCGACAGCATGGACGAGGGCGTCAGCAGCAGCACGCTGCCGTCCGGGTTGGCGTCCTTGAGCGTGATCACGCCGATCTGGCCGGCCGCGCCGGGCTTGTTTTCCACCACTATATTGGTGGCGTAGTTCCCTCTGAGCTTGTCGGCCACGCGCCGCGCCAGCACGTCCAGGGTGCCGCCGGGCGGAAAGCCGGTGATGATTTTGGCCAGGTCCATGGAAGCTGGCTGGGCACGGGCTGCCAGCGGGAGCGCAGCGGCGGCCACGGTGGCGGTGGCCAGATGGGTGAAGTAGCGTCGAGTGATCATGATGCGATTCCTGTGTCAAAGCCTAGAAGCGGTGGCGAAGGCCGATTCCGAACGAATTGCCGGAAGCGTTGCCGGTGAATTTGTCCTTCATAAAGACAGCGTAGAGGTCGCTGCGCTTGGAAAAACTGTAGTCATAACCGACGCTGGTGGTCGTGCGCGTCGTGGCGGCTCCGCTGTCGGGCGCCTGCTTGCTGTTGGCGGTTTGGAACAACACGGCACCGGCACCGACGGGAATGCTTGCCCCGAGGTGCCAGGTCCGGATTTTGTCGTCCATGATCGCAGCATAGTCGCGCTGGGTCTCGATGTAGCCCGCGCTGAGGCGTCCGAAGCCGAAGGCATAGGCGCCCGATGCATGCCAGGTGCGCTGCTTGGCCAGCACGGCGGCGGCAGGGCCCGTCGCCGGTACCGCCGCGTTCCCCATCTGCTCCGTGGCCAGCGCAAGGTTCAGCGGGCCGTTGGCGTAGAACGCGCTGAGGCCGGTGCGGCTGCCAACGCCCGTGGCCTCGCTGGGGGCCCATTGAGCGGTGACCTTGACCCCACCGAGATTCGGGCTGATATAGCCCACGGCATTGTTCCAGGCGCTGTCGGTGGGAGCCAGGGCCCCCGTTAAGGCACGGCGGGTGGGCGGCGCCCCCGGAGACAGGAATTGTGTTCCTTGCCCCACCGCCGAAATCCAGGTGTGCAGGAAGGCAGGCCCAAAGGTGGGAGAGTCGCCGAACGAGTTGGTGCGCAGGAAGTTGAGGAAATTGCCGGTGCTTTGCCGGCCCAGGCGCACCGTGCCCAGGCTGCCGCTCAGGCCCACATAGCTGCTGCGGCTAAAGAAGGTGTCACCGGTAAAGCGGCCCACCTCGCCGGTATCGACACGCAGAAAAATGCCGAGCGCGAACTCGGCCTTCAGGCCGCCGCCCAGATCCTCAGAGCCGTTGAAATTGAGTTGCGAAGTGCTCATGCCACCGCTGTCCACCCGCGACAGTCGCAAGCCCCCGCTGAGCTGGCGACTGCCTGCATAGGCGTCGACGACGCCGCTTAAGGTCACGCTGTCTTGCGCCTGGGCGGCCTGCGCGCTGAACAGCAGGGCCGCCGCGGCGACGGGGATAAATGTGTTTTTCATGATGTCTCGCTCCACGGCTTTTTTTGGGCTGAGTTGATCCACCGGTCGCCCAAGCCAGGTTTGGCCGTCCGGAGGAAAGAAGGGGGAAAGGGGTCGGGGCGCTGTGCCGTGCGGCGCAGGCCGGCAGGGTCAGGGCGGTCGCTTCAGGTCAAGGCGAAACATGGCGAAACACCGGGTTCTTGACGGGTGTGTTTCAGTGAACCGGCGTGGCAAACACGCCGCGTATGCCGCTGCAGATAAAGTGCACGAGCAAGGGTTCGGCCTCGGGCGCGCAGGGCGCGAATTCGCCGCGCGACAGACCCTCGATGCGTCGGTCCGTGACGTGGTGCAGCAGCGCGCCCAGCGCAAACTGGTAGCAGCAGGCGGCCGTGCCCCGTGTCGCGCCCGGCATGGCGGCGGCAAACGCATCAATGAAGGCATGCGCCAGCGGATCAAACATATCGCGGATCAGTGTTTCGTCTTCCTTGAGCTGCTCATCCATGCCGCGCTGGATCAGGCGCATGAAATGGCGGCCTTCAGGCTGGCGTGCCACCTGCAGCACGGGCAGTACAAAAGCCTTGACGATTTCCTCCAGCAACTGCTCGCCTGGCGTGGTTTGCTGCGCCAAGGCCAGGGAGTCGAGCCGCTGCTGGATGTAGCCCGCACGCTGGCGGAAAATCTCATGGTAGAGGTCCATCTTCGGGCCGTAGTAGTAGCCCACCAGGGCGAACTGCACACCGGCTTCGTCGGCGATGTCGCGGATCGACACACCATGAAAACCACGCTCGGCAAACAGGCGCTCAGCCGCCAGCAGGATGTTGCGTTTGCGGTCAGGAGCCAACAGCGCGGCGTCGGGCGCATCATCGTTGGGATTGCGGGCGGTGCGGGTGCTTGTGCGGGGCTTGGTCATGGGGTTTGCTCGGTGCGTGGGTTTGCTGACAGGATGAAATATACGTTTGTATAAATAACTTATACATTCGTATAAACCCTGATTGGTCCCAGAACGGGCTACCGGCCAGCCTTGGGGATCTCCTGATGACGGGTGGTGACCTGACGCAACGGCCTGGTCTCAAGACCGTGCGAGCCCTCGCGAAGCACGCGCAGTGGCAAGCGTGCGGGCCAACATCCGGTGGCGAATCCGGACTGTCTCGCGTGGTATGTTCAGTTCTCGAAAAACCACCTTGCCGAAAGGAGCGCATGAAACGACGACTGATGAGGCTGGCCGCCCTGGGTGTTTTTGCCTTGCTGACCGCGTGCGCCACCGGACCGGGCACCGCTCCTTCGGGCGCAGCACCGGCGGCATCGGGTGCGCCCTCTGCGGCCTCCGGGCTGCGTGTGACCGGCACCGTGTCCTACCTGCAGCGCGTCGCCTTGCCGCCCGATAGCGATGTCATCGTTCAGCTGCGCGATATTTCGCGCCTGGACACCCCGTCCGGCATATTGGCCGAGCAGCGTTTCACCGCCAGCAGCCAGGTCCCCTTGCCGTTTGAACTGATAGTGGAGCCCGGCAAGATCGACCCGCGCATGCGCTATGCGGTCGCGGCACGCATTCAGCGCAACGGGAAGTTGCTGTTCATCAACGACAAGCTCTACCTGGTTCTCACGCAAGGCCACGGCAACCGCGTCGAGATGGTTTTGCACATGGTGGCGAAACCCTGAAGCGCCCTGAGCGCTGACTCTTTCCGGCCCGTTCAGGCCACCGTCGCCGGCTGGCGGTTGACCAGCACCACCCCCGCGGCCACCAGCGCCAGCGCCGCGAGCAAACCCGGCGTCACACTTTCCTTGAGCCACAGTGCGCCAAACAGCAGCGCAAACAGCGGCGTGAGAAAGACAAACACTGAAATCCGGGTCGCCGGGTAGCGCCCCAGCATCCACATCCAGGCCAGGTAGCTGGCGAAAGCGCCGATCACGGTTTGCAGCAGCAGCGAGGTGATGGCAAACGGGCTGAATTGCCAGACCCACACCTCGCCCAGCGCCAGTGACAGCGCCGGGAAGGCCAGGCCGCTGACGGCCAGTTGGTAAAAGAGCAGCTTTTCTGCCGCGATGTTGGTCAGGCTGGAGGCGCGAATGACCACTGTGGTGAGTCCCCAGAGCAGCCCGGCCAGCAGCGCCAGCAGATCACCGCGCGCCGTCGATCCCTGGCCGGCCGTGAAGCCTTCGCGCAGGGCAAACACCACGGCGACAAAGGCACCGAGCAAGCCAACCCATTGCAGGCCGCGCAAGCGTTCGGCCTTGACCCACAGCGGCAACAGCAGGGCGACCCAGAAAGGCGAGGTGTATAAAAACACCGTCAGGCGCGAGGCGCTGGTGTACTGCAGCCCCAGGTAGATGCAGGCAAACTCCGCGCCGAACAGCGCACCTGCCAGCAGGCCGGCCCGCAGTGAGCCGTCACGGCCAAACAGCGCAATGCCGCGCCACAGGCACCACAGTCCCAGCAGGGCCGTGGCGCCCAGCAAACGCAAGGAGGCCTGGAACATCGGCGGGATTTCGCTGATGGTGGCCTTGATCAGCACCTGCTGCAGGCCCCAGAACAGGCAGCAGCCCAGCAGCAAGGAAATGGCGAGGGCATCGAGGTGGGTCTTGCGTAGGGTCATCAGTTCAGGGGGGCGAAAATTCAGTTGGCTGGCGCCATGATGGCATAGCGCGGTTTGGTCTCTCAAACTAGTTTTCTGTCTTTTGGGGGGCCGGCTGTGCCTGTGCCGGCAAGTGGGCCAGCGCGGCCACGCTGCAGAGGAACAGGGTCAGGGATCTCATGGACCGCCATCGTGCCGCGCAGGCGCCGCCGTGGCAAGGCGCATCACATTCATTGATGGGCCATCAGTGCCGGTTCACAAAGGGTGCTCGGTATAAAACGGCGGACCGGAGCAGCCCATATTGCAGTCACTCGTTCAGGCGGCGCTGACGAGGTGCGGCATGCGCAGTTTGATAAGCCGCAAGGGCAACTCCCGAGACAATGCCCCCGTTGAACGTCTGTGGGGTAGTCAGAAAGTGGCCAGGCTGTATGGCAAGCGATTCGCCACGCAGCTCGCGGCCGTCAAGGTTGGAGGCTCGCAACGGCCAGTGCGGCCCCTTGGCCGAAAGGCGACGGGACCTTGCCGTCCGGCTGCTGTTGCGTCACTGGTCAAGCGTTACCTTGGCGGTCCGGATATAGCTGCCCCAGCGGTCGTATTCACTGTTGTAGAACTGCTGGTATGCCGCAGGTGACATTTGTTCGATCACCATCGTCATTTTCTTCATCACTTCAGCCACTTGCGGCTCGGCAATGGTGGCCGTGATGGCCGCATTCAACTTATTCACGATGTCGGTCGGGGTGCCCGAGGGCGCCAGGAATCCCAGCCAGGGCCCCATGTCGATTTCAACGCCAAATTCCTTGAGTATGGGCGTGTCGGGCAAGCCTGGCAGCCGTTCGCGCGCGGTGATGGCCAGGATTCGAACCGTTCCAGCCTTTGCGTGCTGATCGGCGACCAGCACGGGGACGATGGAGCAGTTCACCTGGTTCGCCAATTGCCCCTGCATCAGTGGCGCTGTACCGTTGTAGGGCACGTGCAGCAGGTCCACTTTGGATTTTTGCTTCAACGCCTCCATGACGATCTGGCCTGAGCTTCCCTGCCCCCAGGATCCGAATGTCATAGGCTCCTTCGCGTCCTTGGCCATCTGCAGAAGTTGGCTGAAGCTTCGAGCCGGGTTTGAAGCGTGAACAACAAGGGCCAGTGGCGTGAAGCCAATGGGCGCCACTGCCACGAAGTCCTTCTTCGAGTCGTAAGGCGGCGTCTTCAGGATGTGAGGCGCAATCGAATGGGAGTCCGCGGTTCCATAGACCAGCGTGTAGCCATCGGCGGCACTCCGGGCAGCGGCAAGGCTGCCGATGGTTCCGATGGCGCCGGGCCTATTCTCGACAATGACAGGTTGTCCAAGTCGCTGTGCAAGCGAAGCAGTCATCGCCCGAACCAAGACGTCGCCACCGCCACCAGCCGCCCACGGCATGATAATTTTGACCGGGCGCGAAGGATAGACCTGCGCTTGGGCCAAGGCTCCCAGCGGTGTTGCAGCCACTGCGAAGCTTCCGAGCCCGAATAGGGCCGACCGGCGATTCATTTCGTACTTCATGATGTCTCCTTGATTGAGGTGCTGGTCGATACCAGCTGGTTTTCAACAATGCGATTGAGATGCCGCGACGCAGTCCGTGCACACGCGGGGCGCCTCACAGTTCCTTGCTCTCCAGCCAACTAAACAGGACCAGTGCAATTTCGTTGCTGTTGTCCTCGATCATGAGCATGTGTCCGTTGCCGTTGATGCCGAGATCCGGAAGCCAGATAAAGTCAGCTGCCAGGTAGTCGGCTAACTTCTGGTCCACTGACCTGGGGTGGCGCGCATCGTGCTCACCTGTGATGACCAAGAGCGGCCTTTGAGCGACTACAGATGGTTCATGGATGGCCAGACCTTGGCCGCCGATGTTGAATCGTTCGTTCAAGACAGTCGGACTCTCCGCGACTACCGTCGCCGCATAGGCATCGAAGGCGGCCTGCGGGAAGCGAGGCGCATTCGCCCAGAAATCCCGAATGAAGGTTCGGCGGGCCACGACGGGGCTGTCCAGCGGTGAATACACCGGGCAGCCAGCTTCCTTGTCCTGCGCCAGCGATGCAACTACCGCTGGATCGTCGGGTAGTACATCGATCAGATTGGCCGGTGCACCCGGCGCGACGCCGATAACTGCGCTAACTTTGTCCGGCAATGTTTCGGCCAGCCACCACGCCAGCGGACCGCCCGCCGAATGGGCGATGACAATCGCCGGCCCCACCGCTTCAACCAGCGTCCCGAGGGCAGTGGCGGTGTCCCGCGTTGTCAGTTGAGTGATGTTCTCGGCACCCGGTGAATGGCCGTGACAAGGCCAGTCCGGCACGTAGACATCATGCCCACGTGCCGCGAACAACGGCGCCCAACCGTCCCTGCCGTCGGGCGTTTCCATGTAGGCCTCACCGGTGTGGAAGCCTCCGTGAATCATGATGACTGGCAGTCGCCTGCACTCACTCAACATGGCGGGCACATGGGCGACGTGGATGGGATGGCGCGCCGTACCCAACCGCAGGCTCACAGGTTGCGCGCTGGCGTTCTGCGTCTCGGCGATGGCTGGGCTAGAGGACATGTACGCTTTCATCAAACAGCTGACCTGGGGCGAAGTCAGCGCTTTGGTTCGATGCGAGTGTAACTCCAATTGGTTCCATATGGAACTAATGGCCGACATGGTGTTTTCCCTTATTCGGCGTTCATGGCGCCACCCTGTTTTCTCGGTTCCCCTGCATCGCCGGGCTTCGATTGGTACCATTTGCAACTTCCAGGGCAAGCCAGGCCTCCATCGATCCACATGACGCGTCCATCAAACAGACAATGACCAGCCACCAACCCTTGAGCGACATCCTCCATGGTGTTTCGATCCCCTATGCCTACAAGCTCGGGTACATGATCAACACCTACCGTGAGCCCTCGTTTCGCTCGATCGAGGCGAAGTACGGTTTGACCCGTCCGGAGATACTGTCGCTTATCTTTCTCCACTATAGAGACGGCATCTCGGCGTCGGATATATGCGACTTCTCGGGACACCTCAAGAACAACATTAGTCGGGCCATCACCGCGCTGGGGAACAAGGGGCTGATTCGCCGCGAGACCGACAAGGAGGATCAGCGTCGTCAGGTGATCTACATCACTGCCAGCGGCCGACGGATGCACAACAAGTTCATGCCGGGCCTGGTGGAACGCGAAAAGGCCATGATGGAGTGCCTGTCCAGCAGCGAGCGAGAGCAACTCAAGCACTTGCTGACCAAGCTCTGTGCACATGCGCCGACCTGGAGCGACGAGGAACACGTGTGAGAGGCGCCGGAAAAGGCGCGCTTGAGTGAGGGCGGGGCCTTTCGTTGTAGCGTTCGAGTCGCGGTTGTCGGATCGGTCTCTGTTTACGGAGCCTGTCCACCGATGCAGATGATGATCGGAACCTGCAAGCTTCTGTCGCGAATTGCACGTGTGTACACCTACATGAGACGCAAGCCCATGCGGTGAGCGAGCCGTGCGCCGCTCGGCCGCCGCTGGACGCTGGGGCGATTGAATGCAGGTCGGCTTGCGGTCGATAGTCCCGGCCCCTGGGTCTGCAGCAAGCTAAAAGACCATCTCCTGACCCAGCCATTCGAACAGCCGCTGCGGGTCGGTCTCCGTCGTTGGTACCGTGAAAGCGCGCGTCGGCCATGACTTTGATCCCATTTGCGGATACGATTTCACTTGATCGGCGCCATGGCGGACGATCGCGCATGCGCGCCACCCCATGGTAGGCAAGTTGCCGAAGTAGTCCGGCTGCCTGCGCGGCTTGAATGCACGTATCTGTCCCAACTTAGGAGAACCAAGATGGTCAGCAAGAACACGATTTGTCTCTGGTACGACGGCACCGCGTTGGACGCCGCGAAGTTCTACGCCGAGACGTTCCCGGACAGCGCGGTGGGAGCTGTCCTTCGCGCGCCTGGCGACTATCCCGCGGGCAAGCAGGGCGATGTCTTGACGGTCGAGTTCACGGTGATGGGCATCCCTTGTCTCGGCCTGAACGGGGGCCCGACGTTCAAGCACAGCGAGGCTTTCTCGTTCCAGGTTGCGACCGACAACCAGGCCGAAACGGACCGCTTGTGGAACGCGATTGTCGGAAACGGCGGCCAGGAAAGCGAATGCGGCTGGTGCAAGGACAGGTGGGGACTGTCGTGGCAGATCACGCCACGTGCCTTGACGGCCGCGATCGCCGATCCTGACCGAGCGGCGGCCAAGCGCGCGTTCGAAGCCATGATGGAGATGAGAAAGATCGACATCGCTGCGATCGAAGCGGCTCGGCGCGGCTGACGCTCCCGATGCCGGTCCAGCCCCCGTCGGCGCACCACGCTAGTGGACCGCAACGACTGAATCGAAGGCACGCTACACAGGGAAAGGTTCACTCTTTCTTTCCGTTGCAGTCCACCAGTTTCAGGTCCGCGGAAGAAGTGGCGGATGCCGGCGCCGAATCCGCTCGAAGCCGCCCGATCCGTGCGAAATGCCGACTCAACCACGCCGGAGATCATCAAGGATGATGGCGCGAACGCCCCGGCGGCGGCCATGAGAGTTTTTTCTTGAACACGCTGCGCCTCGCAATTCGGTGTGTTTGAAAAGGAAAGCCGCGCTCAACCCATTGCCAGTGCGGCCGCAAACTCATGGCGCGCCTTGGCGCTGTGAATGTGCTCGTAATCGGCAACCGGCGACACTTCGCCGGGCTCGAGATGGAGGTTCACGAAAACCGGCCCCTGCGCCTGCAGCACGCGCGGCATCGCCTGCCGGAAGTCCTCGAGCTGCGAGTACGACTCCGTCACGCGGTAGCCCGCGGACCTCGCCATGCCGGCAAAGTCCACTTGCGCCAGGCCGGGGATCGGGTGTCCGCCGTTGGCCTCGTAGCTGCCGTTCTGGCTGACGAAGTGCACCAGGTTGGGCGGCGCTGCAGCGGCAACCGTCACCAGGCTTCCCAGGTTCATGAGCAGGCTGCCGTCGCCGTCAAGCACCACGATGCGGCGGTGCGGGAGCGCGAGCGCCAGGCCCAGCGCATGCGATGAGGCCAGCCCCATCGCGCCGACGCTCACGTAGTTGAGTGGATGGGGGCGGATCGCAAGCCATTCGAACGCCGAGGTGTACGTGGACACCACGATGTCAGAGGGCAGCAGCTCGGCGAGTATCCGGAAGCAGGCGTCACGTTTCATGGTCGGGGCTCGGGTAACGGGCAACGGGTAATAAGGATCGCAACAGGCTCGCTCTCGCTGAAGGCGCGCTCGAGTGCAGGAGCAATTGCGGGGACGTCTCCATCCCAGGCGACGATCAGGTAGCGCAACCCCATGGCGTCCAGCAAGGGGACCATGTGGTTAACGCCATAGTTGCTCGACTTCGAGGGGTCTTCGGGCGAATCCGTGAACAGCATCCCGACCAGCATGCAGATAGGCTGGCGGTACTCCATCGCAATGGCCCGGATCGCATTCATCGATGCCAGGAAGCCCGTGTACTGGATCAGCATCGCGCCACGCAGGCCGGCCGTGGCCAGCCCGGCGCAGATGCCCACACCTTCCTCTTCGCGGCACGTGCGCACCAGCTTCAGCTCGGTATCACTCGCGAGGGGCCGGAGCACCCCCTCGGAGGTGGTGAGGTCCGGCACCGACACCACGTGCGAGATGCCGGCTTGCTTCAACGCCTCGATGATGCCGGCGCCGTGCAGTTGGGTTCCACTGGCGGTCATTGGAACTCCACCCAGACGCTCTTGGTCTGCAAAAACTCGCGCACCGCCTCGCGGCCGTTCTCCCGCCCGAAGCCCGACTTCTTGTAGCCGCCCAGCGGCGTCATGCTGCTCACGCCGCGGTAGGCGTTGACCCACACCGTGCCGGCCTGCAGCCGGTTGGACATGCGCAGGGCGCGCGAGATGTCGCGCGTCCAGACGCCTGCCGCCAGGCCGTACTCGCTGTCGTTGGCAAGCCGCAGTGCCTCGTCTTCCGATTCGAATCGCATGACGGCCAGCACGGGCCCGAAGACCTCCTCTTTCCAGACCCGCATCCACGGCTGCACGCCCGTGAAGATGGTGGGCGGCACGTACCAGCCTTGCTGCGCGGGGTCGGCGCCCGCGCCGTGGTCCAGGGCCGACTTGGCGCCCTCCTGGTGTGCCTGCTCGATGTGGCGCAGCACCGACTCGTACTGCGCCTGTGTACTCAGCGGTCCCATCGTCGTTTCCGGCCGCTCGGGCGAGCCGACCTTGAGGCCGCGTGCGGCAGCCAGCAGCCGCTGCATGAACTCGTCATGGACACCCTGCTGAAGCAACAGCCGTGAGCCGGCCACGCAGGATTGCCCGCTGGAGGAAAAGATTCCGGTCAGGGTTGTCGCGACTGCCTTGTCGAGATCGGCGTCGTCGAACACGATCACGGGCGACTTGCCGCCCAGCTCCATGACCACCGGCTTCAGGTGCCTGGCTGCGGTTTCGTACACGGCGCGCCCGCCGGCCTCCCCGCCCGTGAAGCTGACCTTCGCCACGCCGGGGTGCGCGATCAGCGGTTCACCGACTTCACCGCCGTAACCGGTGACCACATTCACCACACCGGCGGGAAAGCCCGCCTCCTCGACCAGCGAGCAGAAATGCAATGTCGACGCCGAGGCATGCTCCGAGGGCTTCACGATGACGGTGCAGCCGGCCGCCAGGGCGGGGGCGATCTTCCAGGAGGCGATCGCCAGCGGCGAGTTCCACGGCGCGATCGCCAGCACCACACCGACTGGCTCCAGCCGCGTGAAATTCAGCACCCCCGGCCTGTCCACAGGGATCACTTCGGATTCGATCTTGTCAGCGAGACCGGCGTAGTACAGCCAATGTTGCGGCAGGTAGGCGTATTGCTTTCTCAGCTCCGACAGCGGCTTGCCGTTGTCTCGCATGTCGAGGTTTGCCAGCAGGTCGGCGTCACGCGCGAGCAGGTCCGCGAGCCTGTGCAGGAGTGCGCCGCGCGCAGTCGCCGTCATACGCGGCCACTCGCCCTGCGTGAAGGCAGCGTGCGCCGCTTCAGCCGCGTCTTGCGCGTCCTCGCGGCACCCACGCGCCACCAGCGCCCACGCCTCGCCCGTGGCTGGGTCGATGGACTGGATCCATTCGCCCGAATGCGACTCGCGCCATGAGCCGCCTATGTACATAGAAAATCGTTTCATTGTCAGATTAACCTTTATTCCAATATGCGGAACAACCGTGCCTATACTTTATTAAATTGCTTTCTGTATTACAAAACTATTTATGGTTGTTCCGTATTTCGGACCTTTAGGAGAATGAGACATGACCACACAGACACTCGAACGCGCCATCGGGCTCATGCGCATCCTTGCGGCGGCAGGCCCCGAGGGCCGGCGGCTCGTGGACCTGCAGCGCGAGACGGGCCTGACCAAGCCCACGGTCCACCGCATCCTGGATTCGCTGAAGGACGAGGACTTCGTGGAGCAGGTGGAGGACTCGCGACGCTATCGCCTGGGCAAGGAACTTGCGGTGTTGGGTTGGTCGGCGGGCCGTACCGTCTACGACCTCAAGGAGCTTGCGAGCGAGGAGATGGCCGCCGTGGCGTCGAAGACCGGTGATACCAGCTTCCTGGCAATACGCTCCGGGCATGAGGCCGTCTGCATCGACAGGCAGACAGGACACTACCCGGTGAAGGCGTTCACCGTGGAGGTCGGCACGCGGCGCCCGCTGGGCATCGGTGCGACAGGGGTCGCTCTGCTGGCGGCCCTGGACCCCGAACAGGCCGAGCTCGCCAACGACGCGATCCGTACCCAGCTGTCCAGGTTCCCAAACGCCAGCCTGCGGCAGATTCGCGAAGCAGTTGCTCAGGCCCGCCGCGACGGATACGCCCTCAGCGAGGGGCTGATGCTCAAGGGCGTCAGCGGCCTTGCGGTGACGATCAGCGATGGGCAAGGCCATCCGATTGCCGCGATAGGTACCGCTGCCATCAGCGATCGCATGACAGGCAAGCGCATCCCCGAGATCGTCCGTATCCTCAAGATGCATGCCAACCGGATCGAGCAGCGCATAGCCGCCGCGGAAAACCGGGCTCGCTTCGGCGCCACGCGGGTGGTCAAGGCCTCCCGGGGCGGAACGGCCAAAAAAACATAGTCCGTATATTGGAACTAATTTCGCTCTGCTTGCGCACGGTATGGTCTGGATCAATGATTGACACACCAACAAGGTCCATTTGTTGGATCATTCATTCAGAAAGTCCACGCGCATCATGTTCAAGATCTTCGACCTGCTCAACGGCTCCCGGCTGACGAAGGAGTACGCGGAGGATTGCCTCGCCCACGGCGTCGAGGCCATCCATATCACGCTCAACAACTACCGCGGCATCAACCCTGTTCCCGACCTGCGGCAATCGCTTAACGAGCTGGCGGCCTACCGGGCCCATCTTCGTTCGCTTGCGGACGTCGTCCACCTTGTCGAGAATTTCGCTGACTTCGAGCTGGCCCGCGCCAAGCGCAAGCTGGCGGTGGTGATGGGCTACCAGAACGTGCCCGGCGTGGAACGCGACCTGGGCCAACTCGCCATCTTCCACGAGGCCGGCGTGCGCGTTGTACAGGTGGCTCACAACATCCGCAACCTCTACGGTGACGGCTGCGCGGAGCCGGCCGATGCCGGGCTCTCGCTCCTGGGGCGCGAACTGGTCGCCGCACTCAACGAGTTCGGCATGGTCATCGACCTCTCCCATGTCGGCGACCGAACGGGCCTCGACGTGCTCAAACTATCGAAGCAACCTGTGGCCGTAACGCACGCCAACGCGTTTACCGTGTGCCCGAACGTGCGCAACAAGAGCGACGCCTTGCTCGACGCCTTGAAGGTAAACGGGGGAGTGCTGGGCGTCACTTACCTGCCGCCGCTGGTAAGGATTCCCGGCGAGACGCCGGCCGCCTCGGATGTCGTGGCCCACATCGTCCACGCGGCGCAACGCATGGGATCGGCTCATGTCGGCATCGGCTCGGACTTCATCTCCGGGCAACCGGCCGAGCGCTACCAGGAGTTCATGCGCAAGCCCGAGGTGTACGGCACCTGGCCCTGGCGCTTTCCGGTGGACAGCCTGGCGCAGCAGCAGCACCTGCTGGAATCGCTCCTGCCGGCGGGCTTTTCCGCCGCCGAGGTCCAGGGCATCGCCCGGGACAACTTCATGCGCGTCTTCCGCGCGGTGATCTCCTGAAACCCACAACCCAGTGACTACTTCCATGAACAAGCAACCTCTTGGCAAAATTCCTCCGGCCGCCATCGAGCTCCTGGAGTTTCCGCGCTATTCACCGGACACGATCGAGGGCTTTCGGGCCCTGGAGGACCTGACCGGCACTGTGTCCGATGCGCTGGACGAATTGGGGATCGAAGGCGTGGTTCCGGGCTGCGTGCTGCAGCCCACCCTGCCTTCGGCCCGGATCGTCGGGCCGGCACTGACGCTGAGGAACATCGTGCAGCGCGACAGCTCCTTCAAGGGCGCCCGCGAAAGGGTTTCCAAGATGGCGGAGATCGAAGCGCACAACCTGGCGCAGCCCGGGGACGTCCTCGTCATCGAGGGCGTGGCCGGCATCTCCAACATGGGCGGCCTGTCGGCCAGCATCGGTCACCGCGAAGGCGAGGTGGGCGCCATCATCGACGGTGGCATCCGCGACGTGCAGCAGTCGCGCGACCTGCAATTCCCCGTGTGGTCGCGAGGGGCCAGCTCGGTCACCGGCAAGTGGCGGCTGGAGACCGTGGCCGTCAACGGCGTCGTCACCATCTGTGGCGTCCAGGTGCGTCCGGGCGACTTGGTCGTGGCTGACGAAGGGGCGATCTGCTTCATTCCACGCGATGCGGTGCCTGCTGTACTGAAGCGCGCGCGCGAGATCGGAGAAGGCGAAGCGAAGCGCTATGCCGACATCCGCGCCGGCGTGCCTGTGCCCGAACTGGCGCAGCGCACACATGTCTATAAGTTCAATCCCCAGTGAGGCAACCATGAAGCGACGCCTTTTCTCTTTCTCCCTTGCCCTTGCCCTCGGCCTGTGCTGCGCCAGCCTGCCGGTTGCCGCGCAACCGGCCTATCCGGCCAAACCCATCCGGCTGCTTGTTCCATCTACCGCCGGCGGCGGCATCGACCTGCTGGCGCGCATGTTCGCGCAGCGCCTGGCCGAGCAGATGGGCCAGCCGGTCGTGGTGGAGAACGTCGGGGGTGCCGGCGGCACGATCGCCGCGGGCATCGTTGCGCGCGCCGAGCCCGACGGCTACACGCTGATCTTTCAGGCGACCACTGCGGCGGTGAACGCCGCCGCGCTCCCCAAGCTGCCCTACGATCCCATCAAGGCCTTCGCACCGGTCAGCCTCGCGGCCCGCTTTCCCCTGGTGCTGGTGGTCAATCCGAAACTGCCGGCCAAGGACTTGCCGGCATTGGTGGATCTGCTTCGGAAGAACCCGGGCAAGTACAGCTTCGGTTCGGCCGGTGTCGGCACTGGAACGCACCTGGCGGCCGAGTGGCTGAAGGTGCGCGCCGGCCTCGACATCCTGCACATCCCGTACAAGGGCACCAGCGCGGTGATGCTGGACCTCCTGTCGGGCAGCGTGGACATGCTGTTCGACGGCCTGCCGCCGCAGCTGGGCAACATCCGCAGCGGAAAAGTCAGGGTGCTCGCGGTCAGCACGGCCACCCGCTCCGCCCTGCTGCCGGATGTGCCGGCCATGGGCGAGGTGGTCGCCGGGTTCGACATGCCGTTCTGGACCGGCATCTTCGCGCCCGCCAAAACACCGTGCGCGATCGTCGAAAAGCTTGCCGCGGAGACCCGCAAGGCAGCGACGTCGCCGCAGTTGGCCGAGCGCCTGCGGGACTTCGGCGCGGAAGGCGTCGGTTCCACTCCGGCTGAATTCGACGTCTACTGGAAGCAGCAGGTCGCCCTGTACGGCAAGGTGATCAAGGACGCACACATCAATATCGAGGCGAATTGATCCATGACCACATCGCCAGAACTGCCGATCGTCGACACGCATGCCCACGTCTTCACCGAGACGATGCCGCTGGCGGCTGACGCATGGAGAAAAGTCAGCCGTGCAAGGCCGGTTTCCGAGTTCCTGGGTACCCTCGATGCGCACCACGTGCCCTTCGGCGTCATCGCTGCGGCCAGCATGTTCGGTGATTACAACGAATACACGCTGGCCGCGCTGCGCCAGCACTCGAGGCTTCGCGCAACCGTGATCGTCCCGCCGACGATCGACCCCTACGTCCTGCGTGAAATGAAAAACGACGGGGTCGTCGGCGTGCGCTGGGTCTGGTTCATGCAAAAGGACTTGCCCGACCTGAAGTCGCCCGAGTACCGGAAGTTCCTGGCCCACCTGGCGGACCTCGATCTGCATGTCGAGTTGCTGCTCGGCGGCGACCGACTGGGACCCGTGCTCGCCGATCTCGATCAATCCGGCGTAAAAGTCGTCGTCGATCACTTCGGCTTTCCCGATCCTCAACTGGGCACCGACTGTCCTGCCTTCCAGGCCGCGATGCGTGCCTTGGAGAACGGCCGCACATGGGTCAAGCTCGCAGCCTGGCACCGACTGGGCGATCAGGGCCACGCTCTGTCGCAGCGGCTGCTCGCCGCAGCGGGCACCCAGCGGCTCGTGTGGGGCAGCGACTGGCCTTTTGTCGCGGCGCACGAGCAATACAGTTACCAGGATGCCATCGACTCCTTCATCGCCGCCGTGCCCGATGCCGCCGCGCGACGCGAAATATCCGAAACCGCGCTCCGACTCTATTTCTGGGGCAGAGAAACCTCCACACCATGATCAAGCTGTACTACACCCCCGCATCCCATTTCGTCCGCAAGTGCCTGGTGACCATCAAGGAGCTGGGCCTGGAAGACCGATTCGAAATCGTCCCGACCACCTGGCCGCACAACTGGGGCACGGAAACGACGCCTTATCGCGAGGACTTCGTGGATGCCTCGCCGATTGCGCGCATTCCCGCCATCATCACGGAGGACGGCCTCCGCCTGAGCGACTCCTCGACCATCTGCGAGTACCTCAACGATGAGCTGGGGAACTTCAAGCTTTGCCCGCAGTCAGGCCGCGAGCGCTGGGAAATCCTCTCATTGGTCTCGATCGCGAGCAACGGCGTGATGGAAGCCCAGGTGCTGCGGCGCGCCGAGATGCTGCGCAAACGCGAGGGCTCGCCCAACCCGCAGGAATTCTCCCTGGGCTTCGTGCGCAAGATGATGGACCGTCAGGACCGGTGCTACCGCTACCTCGACAGCATCTGCGAGAACTTCCGGCCGGAACCGGATCTTGGACAGATCGCGGTGGCCTGCGGCTGCGCCACTTCCGACTTCCGCTTTCCCGAAGACGACTGGCGCAACCTGGCACCCCGGCTTGCAAAGTGGTACGACCGCTTCCGAGAACGCCCGTCGATGCGCCAGACCGAGCAAGGCGAGACCCCGCGCTGAGCCACCTAAATTCAAGAAACAAGGATCTCTCATGTACTACGTGTTCTTCCACGAACAAAGCTCCAACCTCTGGCGCTGGACCCTCTATGGCGAGGACAACCGCAAGATGGCCGAGAGCGTCGAGAAGCATTACAACAAGGCCGACTGCCTGGCCGCCATTGAGAAGGTGAAACACTCGGCGCAGGCGCCCGTGCGCGAGCGTTGAGCGGGCAAGCGCGTCTATCCGGGCTTGCTGACGTTCCCATGCAACAGCGGCACCTTCATTGAAGGGCTGTCAGCGCTGGTTCACAAAGGGTGTTCGGTGTAGAACCTGCCGCCGTGAAACAGCAGCGGCGCTGCGCCGGCGCGATGGCTGCAGCGCTCCACTTCGCCGACGAAGATCACGTGGTCGCCTTCCTCGTAGCGGCTGCGGTTGAAGCATTCGAAGGTGGCGGCCGCGCCGTTGAGCAGGGGAGAGCCGCTCGCGCCTTCGGTGAACAGCACGTCCGCCCAGCGGTCTTCGCGCCGGCTGGCAAAGCGCTCGGCCAGCGCTTTCTGGTCCGCCGCCAGGATGTTGATGGCGTAGTGCGATCCGGCGCTCAGCGCAGCCATGGAGCCCGCTGCCTGCGCCAGGCTCCAGAGGACCAGGGGCGGGTTGAGCGACACCGAATTGAAGGAGTTGGCCGTCAGGCCGACCAGCACGCCGGCCGGCGTGCGCGCGGTGACGATGGTGACCCCGGTGGCAAACATGGCCAGCGAGGCCCGGAACTCTCGTTGGGAAAAGCTGGGACTGCTCGCTTTGCGCGGAATGGAAGGGGTCGGCATAGACGGGTAATTTAACTGAAGCGCTTGAAGCGTACCGGCCACAGGCTTGGCGGCCCTCCCGCCTGGGTGCGATCAGGCCGGTCTGTGCCGGCGTCTGGGTCTGGATGCATGCGTACCCCGCTGGACGCCGAAATGCGACAGATGTGGCTGGACCTGTTGCGCTGGATGGGTGAGCGGGTGGGGGCCGAAGCTGGCGGGAAAGCCTGAAACCTCAAGGCGAGTGTGTGCGAATCAAAGGAGGCGATGCTTTCTTGCGCGGTAGGCCAGCTTCGCCCGCGTGGTGTTGAGCAGCCGCGCTGCGGCGGACAGATTCCCCTGGGATGTGGAAATCGCCCGCAAGAGCGTGTCGCGCTCGGTCTGGTCCAGAGACTGCGGAGCCTGCGCCGTGCTTGACGGTGTGGCTATCGCCAGGGCTTGTGCGCAGCCTGCAGGCTCTGCGAAGTTTAAAGTTGCGGAGCTTCCCTTCAGCCGCAGCGTCATGATGTCGGTGCTCAGGGTTTCACCGCTGGTGAACAGGTGGTGCACATCGATCAGCCCTTCCATGTCGGCCATGATCACAGCGCGTTCGATCAGGTTTTGCAGTTCGCGGATGTTGCCTGGAAAGGCATAGTTCAGCAGGGACCGAACCGCTGCCTGCGTGTACCCGCCCGTGTTGCAGCCGTGCTTGCGCCGGTAGTGGTTCAGAAAGTGGTTCATCAACAGGGGAATGTCATCACGCCGTTCGCGCAAGGGCGGCAGGTGAATGGGGAAGACATTGAGCCGAAAGAACAAATCCTCGCGAAACGTTCCCTCCAGCACGGCTTGACGCAGCGCTTCATTGGTAGCCGCCACGACGCGCACATCCACTGCAATGCTGCGCGTGCCTCCCACGCGTTCGACCTCGCCCTCCTGCAAGGCGCGCAGCAGCTTGCCTTGGGCGACGTAGCTCAGCGAGCCAATCTCGTCCAGAAACAGGGTGCCGCCGCTGGCTCTCTCAAAGCGGCCTGGCCGCGAGTGGCTGGCCCCGGTGTACGCCCCGCGTTCCACACCGAACAGCTCGGACTCGATCAGGGTTTCCGGGATGGCTGCGCAGTTCACCGCCACAAAGGGCCGGTCCTTGCGCGGGCTGATCTTGTGCAGCATGTGGGCAAATTTTTCCTTGCCCACGCCGGACTCGCCGGTAAACAGCACGGTGGCCGAGGTACGCGCCACGCGGCTCAACTGGTGGCAGGCGGCGTTGAAGGCCGAGGAGGCACCGACCATCGCATCGCCGGCGGAGGCCTCGACCTGGGGCAGTTCGGCGGCGCTGGGGGCTGGGCGGGCGTAGGCTGCGGTATCGACAAACTCCCTGACGTTGAGGTAGCGCATGTCTTCCGCGATATCGTCCCACTGGTCGGCCGATTTGCCTATCACCTGGCAATGCGCTTCGCCCATGGAGCGACACTGTGTTTCCCGGAAAACGACCAGATGGCCGAACAATGTGCTGACATAGCCCGTGGCATAGCCCACCTGCATCCAGCAGGCGGGTGAGCCGCCAATCCCGTAGGCGGCGATGTGTTCATCGTCTTCGCTGGAGTTGTGCCACAGGAATTCGCCTTCATAGCTGCCCGTTTCGGGCCTGTACGAGGCCCGCACAACCTCGACCTTCACCACCCCCTCCAGCGCATGCAGGCGCGTACCCGCGAGGGCGATGGCCGACGGGTCTGCATCGGGCCACTGCCGCCGCACCAGTTGGGCATCGCGGGCGCCGCTGACATAGCCCGCACGGGTGAACAGTCCGCGGGCCTGCTCCAGCCCCAGGCTGTCAATCATTTCGCGCCGCAGGGAGCCCAGGGCTTCGGTGTGCAGCAAGACCATGCGCTGGTCTTGCAGCCAGATGCGTCCGTCGCCCGGAGAAAAAAACAGGCATTCACTGATGTCGGCAATGTTGGGGTGGGCATCGCCGCCCATGTGGGCACTGGCAAATCCGCCCAGGGCTTTGGCCACCAATGCGCTGTCGAAGTTGCCAAGGGTCGTGCCGGTGGCCCGGGCCACGTCGGCCAGGGAGATGCGCGAAGTGTTGCCCATGGTTTGTTTTTTACTTTGATCAATTGCGCAAATGTAGTTCACATTTATAACCATTTGATCAAAAAATAGAACAGGGATTTCCCTTTGCTGCGCCGCAGTAATTTGACTTGGGGTATGTCCCTAGTTCCCCTCTGGAAAAGGCCCCAATGCGGGGCGGCAGGCGGTTGCGATGGTGGGTGTTGGTCTGTGCATTGCAATACATCCGGCAAGTCGCGGAAAAAGTGACGAACTGATAAACCAACCGAAAGGGCTTTTCCCATGGGTGTAGCAGATGCAACAGCATTTTTTAATTTTTCCGGCCTGAAGCAAGCTGCCTTGGGTGGTGGTGCACGCGATGTGATCGAGCCCGCCACGGGCCAGGTACTGTGCACCGTGGGCATTGCCGATGCGGCCGACGTGGCCGCCGCCACTGCCGCTGCCGCTGCCGCGCAAAAAGCGTGGGTAGTGGTGCCACCGCGTGAAAAGGCTGAAATTTTTCGCCGTGCTGCCGCCCTGTTTCAGCAGCATGGTGATGAATTGGCGCTGTACGCCGCACGCGAGACGGGCGGCATTTTGGCCAAAGGCCAGCATGAAATTCGCGAAGCCGCGCTGATCTGCAACCTGGCCGCCGGCATGCCCCTGCAGTCGCAAGGCCATGTGCTGCCCAGTGTGCCGGGCCGCACCAGCATCGCGCGCCGTGTGCCGCACGGCATTGTGGGGGTGATTTCGCCCTTCAACTTCCCGATGATCCTGACCATCCGCTCGGTGGCCCCGGCCCTGGCCGCTGGCAATGCCGTGGTGATCAAGCCCGACACCCGCACCCCCGTAACGGGTGGCCTGATGATCGCCCGCATCTTCGCAGAGGCCGGTTTGCCCAAAGACTTGCTGCAGGTCTTGCCTGGCGACGCTGAAGCCGGTGAAGCCCTGGTCATTGACCCGCTGGTGCCGATGATTGCCTTCACCGGTTCGCCCGCTGTGGGCCGCCGCATTGGCGAGCTGGCTGGCCGCCACCTGAAGAAGGTGTCGCTGGAGCTGGGCGGCGCCAATTCCCTGATCATTCTGGACGATGCTGACCTGGATGTGGCCGCCAGCAATGCCGCCTGGGGTGCTTACTTTCACCAAGGCCAGATTTGCATGGCTTCCAACCGCATCCTGGTGCACGAGAGCATGGCCGCCGAGTTGACCAGGCGGCTGATTGCCAAGGCCACGCATTTACCGATGGGCAACGGTGCCAGCGGCCAAGTAGCCCTGGGCCCGCTGATCGATGCCAGGCAGCGCGACCGCGTGCACGCCCTCGTGCAGGACAGCGTGAAAGCGGGCGCCAAGCTGGAAGCCGGTGGAGTTTTTGACGGCCTGTTCTACAAGCCCACCGTGCTGACGGGCGTCAAGGCCGGCATGCGGGTGTATGACGAAGAAACCTTTGGCCCCGTCGCCAACATCATCACCTACAAGACCGATGCCGAAGCCATTGCCCTGGCCAACAACAACACCGGCAGCCTGTCTTCCGCCGTCATTTCCAGGTCGGTAGGCCGTGCCATGGTGGTGGGTCAGCAGCTGAAGTCCGGCATGGTCCACATCAACGACCAGACCGTGAATGACGACTGCGTCAACCCCTTCGGCGGCCCCGGCATTGCGGGCAACGGCACCAGCGTGGGCGGACCGGCGGACCTGGAGGAATACACCCAGTGGCAGTGGATGACGATCAAGGACACGGCGCCCACCTACCCGTTTTAAGTCAAATTTTTGAGGAGAGATTTATGAGTTTGCAAGGGAAAACCATCGTCGTCACAGGCACCTCGTCCGGCATTGGGGCCGAGGTGGCCCGGCTGGCCCGCTTCCAGGGCGCCAAAGTCATTGGCATGGACCGCAACGACCCCAGCTTGACGCTGGATGATTTCGTGAAGGCCGATCTGGGAAGCGCCGCCGCCATTGATGCCGCCGTGGCCCAGTTGCCTGCGCACATTGACGCGTTTTGCAACGTCGCTGGCGTGCCCGGCACGGCCGCAGGCGACCTGGTGGCCCGTGTGAATTACCTGGGCCTGCGGCACCTGACGGAAGCCGTGTTGCAGCGCATGCCGCGTGGCGGCAGCATCGTCAACGTGGCCTCCATCCTGGGTGCCGAATGGCCGCTGCGGCTGGACCTGCACAGGGAGCTCGCCGCCGTCAAGGGCTTTGAGGCCGGTGCTGCCTGGCTGCGCGACCACCCCGTGCCGCATGCCACCTGCTACCAGTATTTCAAGGAAGCCCTGATCGTCTGGAGCGCCACCCAGTCGCAGGAATGGTTCCTGGGCAAAGGGGTGCGCATGAACTGCGTCGCACCTGGCCCGGTGTTCACGCCCATCCTGGGCGATTTCGTCTCCATGCTGGGCGAAGAGCGGATTCAAAAAGATGCCCACCGCATGCTGCGCCCGGCCTTTGCCGACGAGGTGGCTGCGGTGATCGCCTGGCTGTGCAGCGATGCGGCGCGCTGGGTCAGCGGCGTGAACATTCCGGTCGATGGCGGCCTGGCCTCGACCTATCTCTGAGCAAGCGATAGACCCCCACCGACCCCCACCGATCCACCGACCATAACTTGAGGAGACATGCATGACAAAAAAAATCACCCCCTTCCAACTCGGCGCCCTGGCGCTGGCGAGCAGCCTGTTCTGCGCGCTGTCGGCCCAGGCCATGGAGTTGGGTTCCGACCCCGACACCAGGATACGGCTGGACTTCACGCCAAAGTACAGCACGGCTTATCGGCTGAAGGATGCTTCGGCGGCCCTGACGGTGCCGTCGCCCGATGCCGGCGTGGCCAATGAGAACGATGGGAATGCCAACTTCAGCAAAAAAGGCATCGTCTCCAACCGCGTCGATTTGCTGACCGAGTTCGATGTGACCCACGGCAACGTCGGTCTGCGCATCAGCCATTCCGCCTGGTACGACTCGAAGTACCGGGGCACCAATGCGAACGACGGCACGCTGGGGGTTAGCAACTTCGTCGGCCAGCCCGCCAACCAGTTCATTCCAGCGACCAGCGCCCAGCATGGCCGCGATGGCGAGTTTCTCGATGCCTTTGCGTTTGCCAAGGGCAACCTGGGCAGCATGCCGGCTTCGATCCGCGTCGGCAAGCATGCCTTGCAATACGGCGAAAGCCTGTTCTTCGGCCAGAACGGCATTGCCAATGCGCAAGGCCCGGTGGACATCGCCAAGATCGTCTCGGTGCCCAACTGGCAGTTCAAGGAAGTGCTGCTGCCGGTGGAGCAGATTTCCGGCTCGCTGCAGGTGGCGGAGGGGGTGACCCTGGGCGGCTACTATCAGCTCAAGTGGCGGCCCAGCAAGATCCCTGGTGTGGGCAGTTATTTCTCGAATCAGGACTACATCGGCGGCGGCTGGGTCTACCTCGGCCCGACCACGGTACTCAACACCGACAACAGCAAGGACCAGACGCCGGGCAACAGCGGCCAGTTCGGAGCCCAACTGCGCTGGTCGCCTGCAGGCAGCGCGTTTGAGTACGGCCTCTACGCCGCACGCTACAACGACAAAACGCCATCGGTACCGGTGTTCGACCTGATCAATGGCAACGTCCACAAGGTTTATGCCAAGGGCATCAAGACCTTTGGCGCCAGCGTCACGTCGTCCGTGGGGCAGCTCAACTGGGCGCTGGAAGGCTCGGTGCGCACCGACGCACCGCTGGCCAGCGATCCGGCTGTGTTGGGCGGTGCGCCCTTCATGCCGCCGGTTAATTGCGACGGATCGGCCAGCAACCCCTGCCACGCCATCGGCAAGACGGCGCACCTGAACCTGTCGGGCATCTATGTGCTCACCAAGTCCAGCCTGTGGGACGGCGGCGCTCTTTTGGCCGAGCTGGCCTGGAACCGGGTCCTGAGCGTGACCAGGAACCCCAGCGCCGTCGGCTTCGGCGGGCTTGACCCCAACACCACGCGCGATGCCGCGGCCTTTCGCATGATTTTCGAGCCGCAGTACTTCCAGGTACTGCCCGGCCTGGACCTGTCGATTCCGATCGGCCTGGGCTACAACTTTGGGGGGCGCTCTTCGGCCATCTTCAACTTCGCCGGCGGTGTCAGCAAAGGGGGCGACTTCAGCGTCGGCATCAAGGGCAAGTACCAGGAATGGAATGTGGGCCTGAACTACACCGCCTTCTTCGGCAAGGAGAACACCTTCACCGTCACCGATGCGAGCACGCCCACCCGCATGCTGTCCTACGGCCAGACGCTGAAAGACCGCAACTACCTGTCCTTCACCGCTTCCCGTACTTTCTGAAAACACATTTCTGAAAACACCTATTACCGAGACATACACCATGATGAAGTTCGCAAACCCCCCCTTGCTCGCGGCGGCCCTGTTGACCGCTGCCCTGACCGCCCAAGCCGCCGTGAGCGCGGACGAGGCCGCCAAACTCAAGACCACGCTGACCCCGTTGGGCGCGGAGAAGGCTGGCAACAAGGACGGCACGATTCCCTCCTGGGACGGCGGCCTGAGCAAGGCCGCACCCGGCTACAAAAACGGCGATGCCCGCCCTGACCTGTACCCCAACGAAAAGCCCACCCTGTCGATCAACGCCAAAAACATGGCGCAGCACGCCGACAAGTTGAGCGACGGGGTGCAGGCCCTGATGAAGAAGTACCCCGACTTCCGCATCGACGTGTACCCCACGCACCGCACCGCTGCGGCCCCTCAGTCGGTGTACGACAACACCTTCAAGAACGCCACCCGCGCCAAGACCGTTGAAGGCGGCTACGGCATGGAAGGTGCTTTTGGCGGCGTGCCATTCCCCATCCCCAAGGACGGCTATGAAGCCATGTGGAACCAGCGCACCGCCTGGCGCGGTGGCAACGTGACCCTGCCGATGCGGGTGTGGGTGGTGACGGCCGATGGCCGACGTGCCATGGCCTCGGGTGGCACGCAGACCCTGAGCCAGGCTTTTTATGCCAAGGACAGCAGCCTGGAGAAGTTCGACGGTTACTACTCGCTCGGCAAGTTCGTCGCCAACGCGCCGGGCTCCAAGGCGGGCGAAGCGATTCTGGCGCTGGACGGTGTTTCAGAAGCCGCGCCGCGTGGCCTGTGGCAGTACCTGGTGGGCCAGCGCCGGGTGCGCAAAGCGCCTTCGGTGGCCTATGACACGCCCGACTCGGTGACTTCCGGCATCGGTTTGTTCGACGAAGCCTTCACCCTGTTTGGCCCGATCGACAAGCATGAGCTGAAGCTGGTGGGCAAGAAGGAGATGTACATCCCCTACAACAACAACCGTGCTGCGTCAGCCAAGGTGGAAGACCTGGTGACGCCCAACACGCTGAACCCGAGCCAGGTGCGCTGGGAACTGCACCGTGTGTGGGAAGTGGAGGCCACGCTGGCCTCGGGCAAGCGCCACGTGGTGCCCAAGCGCAAGTACTACATCGACGAAGACTCCTGGCAAATCGCGCTGTTTGACGGCTGGGATGCCAAGGGGCAACTCTGGCGCACCAACTATGCCCTGATGCTGACCCTGCCAGACGTTCCCGCCGTATCGAATTTTGTGTTGTGGGGCGGCTACGACATGCAAAACGGTTCTTACTACCTGAACATGGCCTCCAACGAAATGCCCAAGCAGTATGAAATCGTGCCGCCGATTCCGCGCAGCTTCTTCAGTGCTGAATCCCTGTCCAACGAAGGCGCGCGTTGATGAGCGGATTCGCACAAGCTGGCGTTGCGCGGCGAGCGGCCCTGCGGGGGCTGCTCGGCATGGCGGCCACGGCCACGCTGCCCGCGTGGTCGGCCACTGCCCCGGCCGTGCTGTCGCAAGCCGCCCTGGTGACGCCCAAGGCCCTGGGCGCGGCCACGCTGGCCGTGACCCGCGCAGGCAAGCGCCTGGTGGCCGTGGGCGAGCGCGGCACCGTGCTGCTGTCGGACGACCACGGCGCCCGCTGGACGCAGGCCCAGGTGCCGGTGCAAGCCACCCTCACCACGGTGCGTTTTGCCGATGAAAAAACCGGCTGGGCGGCAGGCCATTTGGGCGTGATTTTGCGCAGCGACGACGGCGGCGCCACCTGGCACAAGCAGCTCGACGGCCTCCAGGCCGCTGCGCTGGTGCTGCAAGCCGCGCAGAAGTCGGGCGATGAAAAGGCGATCGCCAACGCCCAGCGCCTGGTGGAAGAGGGCGCGGACAAACCATTTTTTGACCTGGAATTCATCGACGCGCAACGCGGCTTTGCCGTGGGAGCCTACGGCCTGATGTTCGCCACCGTGGACGGCGGCAAGACCTGGGCGGCGGTGGGGCCGCGTTTGCCCAACCCCAGATCCTTGCACCTGTACGGCCTGCGCGCCCATGGCAATACCTTGCTGATTGCGGGTGAGCAGGGCCTGCTGCTGCGCTCCACCGACGGTGGGGCCAGCTTTAGCGTGCTGGAGTCGCCCTACAAAGGCAGCTTTTTTGGCTTGCTGCACACCGCAGGCGATGTCTGGGTGGCCTACGGCTTGCGCGGCACGGCTTACCGCTCCATGGACGCAGGCCCGCGCTGGGAAAAACTCGATACCGGCCTGCCCATGGCTGTCGGCGCGGGCGCGGCTTTGGCCGGCGGTGGCTTTGTGCTGATGGGCCAGGCCGGGGACGCATTGGTGGGGCGCGACGATGGGCCCGCGCTCAAGCGTGTGCCTGCGCGCGAGCCGGTTCCGGTGTCGGGTGTCGCCATCGCAGCCGATGGCAGCCTGGTGCTGGCCAGCCTGCGCGGCATGCGACGGCTGCCTGCCCTGTCTGTTGACTGAAGAAAATTTTATGCACGCCGATTCCTCCTCCATCAACGCATCCAGCCAGCCTGTCGTCGCGCGGCTTGAAGATTTCGACACGCGCTCCGGCACGCTGCTCGAACGCGCCTTTTTTAACCACCGTCCCTGGGTCATGGCCCTGTGCCTGCTGCTGACCCTGGTGCTGGGCTGGCAGGCGACAAAACTGCAATTGAACGCCAGCTTCGAGAAGACCATCCCGACCTCGCATCCTTACATCGTCAACTACCTGGCGCACAAGGGCGACCTGGCGGGTCAGGGCAACGCGTTGCGGCTGGTGGTACAGGCCAAAAAGGGCACGATTTTCGACAAACGCTATCTGGATGCGCTGCAGAAAATCAACGACGAAATTTTCCTGCTCCCCGGCGTGGACCGGCCTTTCATGAAGTCGCTGTGGACCTCCAACACCCGCTGGGTGGCGGTGACCGAAGAGGGCCTGGACGGCGGCCCGGTGATTCCTGACACCTTTGACGGCTCGCCAGCGAGCCTGGCCGAGCTGCGCGCCAACGTGGAGCGCTCGGGCGAGATCGGGCAACTGGTGGCCGGCGATTTCAAATCCAGCATCGTGTTTGTGCCCCTGCTGGACCGCAACCCCGAAACCGGCAAGGCGCTGGACTACGGTGATCTGTCGCGCCAGATCGAAGTGCTGCGCGCCAGGTACGGCAGCGACACGCTGGAGATCGGTGTGACCGGTTTTGCCAAGGTGGTGGGCGACCTGATTGAAGGCCTGCAGCAGGTGTTGCTGTTTTTCCTGCTGGCCCTGGCGATCACCACCATAGTGCTGTTTGCCTACACCCGCTGCGGCCGCAGCACGGCGCTGGTGGTGGCTTGTTCCCTGGTGGCGGTGGTCTGGCAGTTCGGCCTGCTGGCGCTGCTGGGTTATGAGCTGGACCCGTACTCGGTGCTGGTGCCCTTTCTGGTGTTTGCCATCGGCATGAGCCACGGTGCGCAGAAGATGAACGGCATCATGCAGGACATTGGCCGCGGCACGCACCGGGTGGTGGCGGCGCGCTATACCTTTCGCCGCCTCTTCATGGCCGGCCTGACAGCGCTGCTATGCGACGCGGTGGGCTTTGCCGTGCTGGTCATCATCCAGATCAAGGTGATCCAGGACCTGGCCCTGATCGCCAGCATTGGCGTGGCCGTGCTGATCTTCACCAACCTGGTGTTGCTGCCGATTTTGCTGTCCTATACGGGCGTGGCCCCATCGGCAGCGGCGCGCAGCCTGCGCGAAGAAGCCGTGCAAGAGGGCGCCGGGCGCCCCTGGCTGTGGGCCTTGCTGGACCACTTCACGCAAAAGCGCTGGGCCACGGCGGCCATCGTGGTCTCAGGCTTGATGGCGGCGGGCGGTTACGCCGTCAGCCTGAACCTGAAGATTGGCGACCTGGATCCCGGCGCCTCCGAGCTGCGGGCCGACTCGCGCTACAACCGCGACAACGCCTACCAAATCTCGCATTACGCCGCCAGCGCCGACATCCTGACCGTGATGGTGACCACGCCGGTGGACCAGTGCACCAGCTACGGCACGCTGGCCAGGCTGGACAGCCTGGCCTGGGGCCTGGAGCAGTTGCCGGGCGTGGAGTCCACCAACTCCATGGCCGCGCTGTCCAGGCTGGCCATGGTGGGCTACAACGAAGGCAACTTCAAATGGTTTGAGCTGCTGCCCAACGACGGCGCTCTGGGCGGCGTGCAAACCCGCGCCCCGCGTGAGCTGTTCAACCAGAACTGCTCCTTCCTGGCGCTGTATGTGTACCTGAAGGACCACAAGGCCGAAACCCTGTCGCGGGTGGTGGCCGAGGTCGAGAAATTTGCCGCGACCAACAACACGCCCGAGGTCACTTTCAAGCTGGCCGCCGGCAGCGCCGGCATTGATGCGGCCACCAACATCGTGGTGGGCAAAGCCATGCAAGAGATGCTGCTGTGGGTCTATGCGGCGGTGGTGGTCCTGTGCTGGATCACCTTTCGCTCCTGGCGTGCCGTGGTGGTGGCGGTGCTGCCGCTGGTGCTGACCTCCATCCTGTGCGAGGCGTTGATGGTGTGGCTGGGCATGGGCGTGAAGGTTGCCACCTTGCCGGTGATTGCACTGGGCGTGGGCATCGGCGTGGACTACGCGCTGTATGTGCTGAGCATTACCCTGGCCCGCATGCGGGAGGGCGCCAGCCTGTCAGACGCCTACCACCATGCGCTGCAGTTCACGGGCCGGGTTGTCATGCTCACGGGCATCACGCTGGCGCTGGCTGTCGGCACCTGGGCTTTTTCGCCCATCAAGTTCCAGGCCGACATGGGCATTTTGCTGGCCTTCATGTTCGTCTGGAACATGGTCGGGGCGCTGGTGCTGCTGCCTGCACTCGGCCATTTCTTGCTGCGCAAACCTGCCACCACCGCTGTCGTGTCAGCCGCCGTTTCTGTGCCTGTCTGACCTTTCAGGAAAACCCATATGACCGTATCCCCTGTTTGTGCCACGCTTGATGTGGCACCACTCGACCCTGCCTTTGCAGGTTTTCTGGCCCAAGCTGCAGCCCAGGGATCCCCTCCTCTGGAGGCCTTGCCGCCGCCCATGGCGCGGCAGGTCTACCGGGACCTGGCCAACGCCTTGGGCCTGCCCGGCCCGGCCATTGGCAAGGTGGAAGATAAATGCATTCCCGGCCCCGGTGGCGTGCTGCCTTTGCGGGCATACAGTCCCACGGCTCAGGGGCCGTGGCCCGTGCTGTTGTACGTGCATGGAGGGGGTTTTGTGATGGGCGATCTGCAAACGCATGACGAGGTCT
Organism: Polaromonas sp. P4_F9; assembly: GCF_056401235.1. Lineage (NCBI taxonomy): Bacteria > Pseudomonadati > Pseudomonadota > Betaproteobacteria > Burkholderiales > Comamonadaceae > Polaromonas > Polaromonas sp. P4_F9. The sequence goes on from NZ_JBFUJT010000015.1 coordinate 122,926, forward strand.
GCCGCACCCTGTGCCACCTTACGGGCATGCTGGTCGTGGCGGTGGACTACCGGCTGGCCCCCGAACACCCATTCCCCGCCGCACCCGATGACGTGGCAGCGGCCCTGCGTTGGATCTGCGCCCATGCGGACACCTTAGGTGGTGACCCGCATCGCATCGCCGTGGCGGGCGACAGCGCCGGGGCGCAGCTGGCCCTGGTGGCGGTGCGGCGGGTGCAGTTCCCCGCGGTGCGAGCCCTGGGCCTGATTTACCCCGTGGCGCAGCACCCGGACGAGCCCAGCCCGTCGTACGAGGAAAATGAAGGCAAATTCCTCACCAAGGGGGTCATGCAGTGGTTCACCGCCAGCTATCTGGGCGGGCCATCACCAACGCCGCCAGACCACCCTGATGTGGCGCTGCTGAAGTCCGGGCTGGCGGTGCTGCCCGCCACCTGGGTCGCCACCATGGGCCATGACCCGCTGCGTGACGAAGGCCATGCCCTGGCCCTGCGTGCCGAGGCAGCAGGCGTTTTGGTCGCGCACCAGCACTACCCCAGCGCCATCCACGCCTGCATCCATTTCAGCGCCGTGTCCCCCATTGGCCCGCAGGTGCTGGCGGACTTGGCGCAGTGGTTGCGCGAGCAGGCTTGATAGGTCAGGCCGACTGGCCTGGCCTGTGATGCGCTAGCGCAGCAGGGTTGACATGGCCGACAGGCAGTTGAGCATGCGGACGGCGGCTTCCACCGTCGGTGCTTCAAGGCCGACTTCATCGCCATCCAGTCGCTGCAGGGTCGGCCACTGGCAAAACAGGTCGGCCAGCGCCGGTGTCTGGGTCTGGATGTGCACGGCGATAGGCCCCGTCAGCACGAAGGGGCGGGCCGCGCCGAGCTGCGCCAGCGCGGTCGCCACGCCCACCTGGATGGCGCTGCAGGCCTGCGCGGGCGAGAGGCTGATGCCGCTGGTCTGGCCGGTGGCGCGCTTGGTTTGCACAAAAGTGGCATGCGGGAACACGGGCCGGTGTTCCTCGATGAACACATCGTCGCCGCTGGCCATCACCACCGGCACGCCATACTCGCCGGCCAGCGCGCCATAGATGCCGGCTTCGCCCAGCTCGACGCCGTTGAAGCGCACGCGCGCAAATGCAAAGCTGTTGATGGTGTGGGCCAGGATGCCGCGGCCCTGCGCACGCGAGTGGTAACCGATCATGCAGACGGCGTCCACGCCGTTGTCGACGCCGGCCATCATGCTCAGGTAGCGCGGCTTGCCCATGACGGCCTGGGCGCGAGCGTCCAGCAGGTCCGGCGGCATGTTGCGAAAGCCGCCGTGCGAATCGTTGACCAGCACCTCGGTGGCGCCGGCCTCGAAAGCGCCGGCAATGGCGGCGTTGGCCTCGTGCGTCATCAGCAGGCGGGCGCGTTCGTACTCGGGGTTTCCGGCGCGCACCTGCTCGTGGTGGAAAACGCCGGCAACGCCTTCGATGTCTGTGGAAATCAAAACTTTCATGGGAACTCGTTCAGGGTGTTTGTGGATGTGTCGGTGCGGTCCCGCCGGGCAGCAGATCGGCCAGTGCGCGGCGGTGGTGGCCATTGCGGCCGGTCACGGCACGGGCGCAGCAGAGGGCGTGGACGATGGCCTGCTCGGTGCTGTCGGCCACGGCCTGAAACAGCGGGTCGATCAGGCCGTCATGCAACATGGCCACAGCCGGCATGGGTCTGCCGGTTTGCTGGGGCACGGTGTAGGCGGTGGAAAAAGCCAGAGCGATGTCGCCGCTGCCGTGGCCGAACACGGAACCGGTGCGGGCCAGGCCGGCGCCGGCGCGCAGCGCCAGCCGGCGCAACTGGCGCGCATCGAGCGGTGCATCGGTGGCAATCAGCAGGATGATGGAGCCCTTCTCGGGCTCGTCAGCCTCCAGCGCCAAGGGGCCGGCCAACTGGCTGGCCAGTCGGGCGCCCAGGGCCTGCCCGGCCATGACCAGCTGCGGCAGCCGGCCGTAGTTGGCCAGCACCAGCGCGCCGACGGTGTGTTCGCCGCCGCCGGGTGCCGGGACGCGGCGCGACGCCGTGCCGATGCCGCCCTTCAGACCAAAACTCGACATGCCACGGCCGGCACCGACCGAGCCCTCCTCAACATCCGCGCCCGCTTGCGCGCAGGCTTGCTGGTAGTGCTGCCCGGTGACGGCCATGCGCTGGATGTCGTTGAGGAAGCCATCGTTGCACTCAAACACCAGCGGATTGACCGTGGGCAGCTTGCGGCCGGTTTCGGGGTTGGCGGCGATGCACTGGCGGATTTGTGCCTCGGCCACGGGGGCGACCGAAAAGGTGTTGGTCAGCGCAATCGGCGTTTCCAGAACGCCTAGTTCCTCGACCTGCACCAGTCCCACACTCTTGCCGAAGCCGTTGAGCACGACCGCGGCCGCGGGCACCCGGTCACGAAACAAATCGCCGCCATGGGGGCAGACCACCGTCACACCGGTCTGCACTTCTTGCGCGTCGAGCGTGCAATGGCCCACGGTAACACCGGCCACATCGGTGATGGCATTGCGCGGCCCAGGCGGCAGGCTGCCAATGCGGGGCAGCAGATGGCGAGGCATCACGAAATGCCCCTGTTACTGACGGTCAATTTTTGGGTCCAGCGCATCGCGCAGGCCGTCGCCCAGCAGGTTGAACGCCAGCACCGTCAGAAAGATCGCCATGCTGGGAAACAGTGCCACGTGCGGTGCGTTGACCATGTCGGCGCGCGCTTCATTGAGCATGGCGCCCCATTCGGGCGTGGGCGGCTGCGCGCCCATGCCGAGGAAAGACAGGCTGGCCGCCGTGATGATGGAGGTGCCCAGGCGCATGGTGAAGTAGACGACGATGGACGAGATGGTGCCCGGCAGGATGTGGCGCATGATGATGGTCCAGTCCGAAGCGCCTATGCTGCGTACCGCCTCGACATAAGTCATCTGCTTGAGCACCAGGGTGTTGCCGCGCACCAGCCGCGCAAAGGCCGGCACGCTGAACACCGACACGGCCACCACCACGTTGACCATGCTGCTGCCCAGGATGGCGACCACGCCGAGTGCCAGCAGGATGCCGGGAAAGGCGAACAGCACATCGGAAATACGCATCACGATGCGGTCCCACCAGCCTTCGTAATAGCCGGCCAGCAAACCCAGTGCGGTGCCGATCACACCACCAATGGCCACCGAGGCAAAGCCGGCGGCGAGCGAAATACGCGCGCCCACCAGGATGCGGCTGAAGATGTCGCGGCCCAGCGGGTCAACGCCCAGCCAGTGCTGCCACGACGGCCCGGCATTGAGCTTGTCGTAGTCGAAAAAGTTTTCGGCGTCGTAGGGCGCAATGACCGGCGCGAGCAGGGCCAGCAGCACCAGCAGCAGCACGAAGGCCAGCGCCCCCATGGCCACATGCTGCTTCTTGAATTTGCGCCAGAACTCGGTCCAGGGCGTGCGCACGCGGGTGTGTTGCGTGGCCATGGGCGGCGCCGCGATGGCGACGGCGGCTTCGTTGACGATGGTCTGTGTCATGGCTGGCTTGTTCTCATTTGTAGCGAATGGTGGGGTTGATGAAGCCGTAGAGCACGTCCACCACCAGGTTGATCAGGATGAACTCCAGCGAAAACAGCAGCACCAGCGTCTGGATCACCGGGTAGTCGCGCATGGTCACGGCATCGACCAGCAAGCGGCCCAGGCCGGGCCAGTTGAAGACCGCCTCGACGACGATGGAGCCGCCCAGCAAAAAACCGAACTGCAGGCCCATCATGGTGACCACGGGGATCAGCGCGTTGCGCAGGCAATGCTTGAAAATAACCGTGCGCTCTTTCAGGCCCTTGGCACGGGCCGTGCGCACAAAGTCTTCCTGGATCACTTCGACGAAAGAAGCGCGCGTGAAGCGCGCCATCACGGCGGCCACGGCCGCGCCCAGGGTCAAGGACGGCAGGATGTAGTGCTTCCAGCTGTCGGCTCCCACGGTGGGCAGCCAGCCAAGCTGCACGGAGAAGACCTGCATCAGCAGCATGCCGAGCGCGAAGGCCGGAAAAGAAATGCCCGAGACGGCCACCGTCATGCCCAGCCGGTCCGGCCATTCGTTGCGAAACACCGCAGAAACCACGCCTATGGCCATGCCGAAAATCACCGCCCAGCTCATGCTGGTCAGCGTCAGCAGCAGTGTCGGCAGAAAGCGTTCGGCGATTTCGGTCGACACCGGGCGCCGCGTGCGCAGCGAGGTGCCGAAGTCGCCTTTGAGCATGTGCGTGAAGAAGCTCACGAACTGCTCGGGTAGCGGCCGGTCCAGGCCGAGCTCCTGGCGCACCAGTTCCACAGTCTGTTGGTCGGCATCCTGTCCGGCCGCCAGGCGTGCCGGGTCACCCGGCAGCATGTGGACGAACAGGAACACCAGCACCGCGACGATCAGCAGCGTGGGCGTCAGGCCCAGCAGCCGTTTCAAAAAATAGTTCAGCATGATGGAGTCGGGTCAGGGCGTGCGCCAGCGGAGGCTGGCGCACGCGGGAACGGTGCAAAGAAGGCGTAAAGGAAATGCTTACTCAGCGACCGCGATTTCGTCCGAGTTGATGTTGCCGTCGGGCATCACGTAAACGCCCGACAGGCGCTTGCTCGTGGCGTACAGGTTCTTCTCCGTCACCAGCGGTGCCCAGGGCGCGTCTTTCATGATTTGCTCCTGTGCCTGGCGATACAGGTCTGCTTTTTCCTTGTCGTCGACCGACTTCAGGGCGCTGGCGATGTAGCCGTCCACCTTCTCGTTGCTGTAGTAGGCGGTGTTGTTCAGCTTGGGTGGCCAGGCTTCGGTGGCCAGCAGCGGACGCAGCGCCCAGTCGGCTTCACCAGTCGAAGAAGACCAGCCGGCGTAGTACATGCGCACTTTCGCGGTTTTGGCGTCCGGCGCGGCTTGCACCCACTCGGTACGCTGGCCGGGTTCGAGTGACTGCACCGATATCTTGATGCCCACCTGAGCCAGCTGCTGCTGCACGAACTGGATGGTTTTCTGCGACGTGGTGGTGGTGTAGGCGCCCCAGAGTACCGACTCGAAGCCGTTGGCGTAGCCGGCTTCCTTGAGCAGCTCGCGCGCCTTTTTCGGGTCATAAGGCCACGGCGCCATCTTGTGGGCGTACTTGACACCCTGCGGCACGATGCCTTCGGCTGGAACGGCATAGCCACCGAAGGCCACTTTGGCAAGCGCTTCCTTGTTGATGGCGTAGTTGATGGCCTGGCGCACCTTGAGATTGTCGAAAGGCTTTTGCAGCATGTTGAAGCTGAGGTAGCGCGTGATGATGGACGGGCCGGTCACCATCTTGAGCTTGGCGTTCTTCTCCAGTTCAGTAGCCTGCTCGTAGGGCAGCGGAAAGGCAAAGTCGGTTTCACCAGTCTGCAGCATGGCGGCGCGCGTGTTGTTCTCCAGCACCGGCTTCCAGGTCACGCTGTCGACCTTGGGGTAGCCCTTTTTCCAGTAGCCGTCGAATTTCTTGACCTTGATGAAATCGGTCTGCTTCCATTCCACAAAGGTGAAGGGGCCGGTACCGACCGGGTTGAAAGCGATGTCCTTGTTGCCGTATTTTTTGAGCGCCGTCGGGGAGATCATCGCGGCCGAGGCGTGTGCCAGCGAGTTGATGAAGGGGCCGAAAGGCTCCTTGAGCGTGATGCGCACGCTGTACGGTGCGAGTGCTTCGACCTTGTCCACGCGGTTGAACTGGTTGATGCGGGCCAGTTTGTTGTCGGGGTTGAGCACCCGGTCCAGCGTGGCCTTGACGGCTTCGGCATTGAAATCGGTGCCGTCATGGAACTTCACGCCCTGGCGCAGCTTGAGGGTGTAGACCAGGCCGTCCTTGGAAACGGTGTAGCTTTCGGCCAGCACGTTCTCGATTTTCAGGTCTTTGTCGAACTGGAACAGGCCCTGGTAGAAGGACTTGGTGACCGCCGTGGTCAGCGTGGTGTTGGTGTTGTAGGGGTCCAGCGTTTCAGGCTGGCCGCCGATGGCCAGCACCACGTCCTTGGCGGCAAGGGCCGAGCCAGCGGAGGCCAGGGCCAGCAAGGCCAGCAGGCTGGCAGCCAGGGCCTTGGGTCGAAGCGGTGTCATACGTTCTGTCATGGGGAAAACTCCTGGTTCAGGTTGAGGGGAAACACAAGCGAAAAACAAGCGAAAAGCGGATCGAAAAAATGCAGGCTGAAGAAAATTAGTAGGCGCCGGCAATGCGGTGCTGCGCCACGAAATGGCCGGGGCCGACCTGCACCAGCGGCGGCACGACGGGCTCGTCGCCGACGGCGCGCAGGGGGCTGGGAATCTCGCCCTCCATCAGCTGGCGGCTCAGGTGGCGCCGGCTCGGGTCGGCCACCGGCACGGCCGCCATCAGCTTGCGGGTGTAGGCGTGCTGCGGGTTTTCAAAAATCGCGCGGCGCGGGCCGATCTCGACAATCTGGCCCAAAAACATCACGGCTACACGGTGGCTGATGCGTTCGACCACCGCCATGTCGTGCGAGATGAACAGGAATGCAATGCCCAGCTCGCGCTGCAGGTCCAGCATCAGGTTGACGATCTGGGCCTGGATCGAGACGTCGAGTGCCGACACCGACTCATCGGCAATCACCACCTTGGGGTTGAGCGCCAGGGCGCGCGCGATGGCGATGCGCTGGCGCTGGCCGCCCGAGAACTCGTGCGGGTAGCGCTGGGCGTACTCGGTGGGCAGGCCGACTTTTTTAAGCAGCCAGTCGACCCGCGCCTGCGCCTCCTTGCCGCTGGCAATCTTGTGCACCAGCAGCGGCTCCATGATGGAAAAGCCGACGGTGACACGCGGATCCAGCGAGGCAAACGGATCCTGGAAAATGAACTGGATATTGCGGCGCAGCCCTTGCAGCGTGCTGGTGGGCAGGTCGCGGATGTTTTGCCCGCCAAACTCAATCACGCCGCTCTGGCTTTCGACCAGGCGCAGCAGCGAGCGGCCGGTGGTCGATTTGCCGCAACCCGATTCACCGACCAGTGCCAGCGTTTCGCCGGGCCGAATATCAAAGCTGACTTTTTCCACCGCGTGAACGCGGCGTGCCACGCGGCCCAAAAGCCCGCTGCGCACATCAAAGCGTGTCACCAAATCCTGCACCCGCAAAATCGGCGCGCTGCCGGGCTCGATCGTGTCTTGCGGTTGAGCCGTCTCGCGCGGTGCCGCATCGGCCTCTTCGGTGCGCAGCAAGTCGAACTTGAGCGGCAATTCGGTGCCTTCCATCGCGCCCAGCCGTGGCACGGCCGACAGCAGTGCGCGGGTGTAGGGATGGCGAGGGCGGGCAAAAACTTCTTCGGAGGCGCCTTGTTCCACCTTGTCGCCGCGGTACATCACCAGCACGCGGTCGGCCACTTCGGCCACGACGCCCATGTCGTGCGTGATGAAGACCACGCCCATGCGCATTTCGTCCTGCAGCGCGCGAATCAGTTGCAGGATTTGCGCCTGGATGGTCACGTCCAGCGCCGTGGTGGGTTCGTCGGCAATCAGCAGCGATGGTTTGCACGACAGCGCCATGGCGATCATCACGCGCTGGCGCATGCCGCCCGAGAGCTGGTGCGGGTAGCGGCTCAGCACATTGCGCGCTTCCGGAATGCGTACGAGTTCGAGCATGCGCAGGGCTTCGGCGCGTGCGGCGCTCGCGCTTTTTCCCTGATGCTCCTGGATCGATTCGGCAATCTGGTCCCCGGCGGTGAACACCGGGTTGAGCGAGGTCATGGGCTCCTGGAAAATCATCGCGATGTCGGCGCCCCGAATGCTGCGCAGCGTCGCGTTGCGCGCCTGCGCCAGGTCAAGCACCTCGCCGCTGCGGCGCCGAAACGCCATGCTGCCGTGGATGATGCGGCCGCCGCCATGTTCGACCAGGCGCATCAGCGCCAGCGAGGTGACTGATTTGCCCGAGCCCGATTCGCCGACGATCGCCAGGGTTTCACCGCGGTCCACATGAAAGGAGAGATTGCGCACCGCATCGACCGTGCGCTCGGAGGTGGTGAAGCGCACCGACAGGTCGTTGACAGCCACCACCCGGTTGTCGGGCAGGTACAGGGCGCTGGGTTGAGAGGCTTCGGCCACGGTGGATTGCATTGCGGTGCGCTTTTGTGTGGAGGTGTGTGGAGATATGTTGGAAGTGCAAGGAGCGTGCCGCAGATGGCGATCAGCGAAAGATCGCGGTTTGCGGTGTCTCGCCGACGCGGGCATGGCCGCGGTACATGCCTTCGGTGTTGAAGGGAAGGCTCAGGTTGCCCTGCGCGTCGACAGCAATCAGGCCGCCCCGTCCGCCCATGGCGGGCAGCACGTTCATCACCACCTGCTGCGCCGCCGCGTCCAGCGACAGGCCGCCGTAGGCCATGCGCGCGCAGATGTCGTAGGCCGCCGCCGTGCGTATGAACATTTCGCCGGTGCCGGTGCAGGAGACGGCCGCCGTGCGGTTGTCGGCATAGGTGCCGGCGCCTATCAGGGGCGTGTCGCCGACGCGGCCGGGCCGTTTGTTGGTCATGCCGCCGGTGGAGGTGGCGGCGGCCAGATTGCCGTGCGCATCGAGCGCGACGGCGCCCACGGTGCCGAATTTGCGGTCATCATCCAGCGGCGCCGCGCCGGCTGCCGAGGGACGGAACACCAAGGCCGCACCGTCGTGGTCCAGCACCGCCTTGTCGGTGGACAGTGCGCGGCGCAGTTGCTCGCGGCGGGCCTCGGTTGAAAAGTAATCGGGCGAAACCATCTCCAGCCCCAGGCCTTCGGCGAAGGCTTCGGCGCCGGCGCCCACCAGCAGCACATGTTCGCTGTACTCCATCACGGCGCGGGCGGCGCGCAAGGGGCGGCGCACGCGGCTCACGCAGGCCACCGCGCCGGCGCGCAGGGTGGCGCCGTCCATCACGGCAGCGTCCAGCTCATGGGTTTCGTCATGGGTGAAGACCGAACCATGGCCGGCATTGAAGAGCGGGCAGTCTTCCAGCAGGTCAACAGCCAGGCTGACGGCGTCGAGCGCGCTGCCACCATCGGCCAGCAACTGCTGCGCAGCCAGCAGGATGCCTTGCAGGGCGGCGTGGTAAGCCGCGTCCTGCCCGGTGCTGATGTGCTTGCGGCTCATGGTGCCGGCGCCACCGTGGATGGCAATGAGTGGGAGGGGCTTGGGCGGTGTCACTTGGGGGCCTTTGAGGATTTCGATTTGGCGCTGGCCTTGCGGGGCGCAGGCGCAGGCGCTGCGGCCTCGGCGCGCAGCCGGCCGCTGTGGCTGCCGTGCAGCCAGGGCAGCACCGATTCGGCCAGCTGCGTCGCCGCCTTGAGCGAGCCCTTGGCGCGGTGGGCGACCGCGCTGCTTAACGCTTCGATGAGTGCCAGTGCGCTGGCCTCGGAGTTGGCAAAGTACTGGCTGTCGGTATGGGCGTAGAGCGCCACCGTGGCCAGCGGCGCCAGCGGGGACGTCACGCGATCCGTGAGCGCCAGCACCGGCACGCCGGCTTCGCGTGCGCGGCGCGTCAGCAACACGGTGTCGGCGAAATACCGGGGGTAGGCAATGGCGATGAGCAGGTCTGTGGGCTGCAGGCGTGTCAGGACGCGCGCGGCGTGGGAGGAACTCTCAATGTTGGCCAGCAACTGCACGTTGTCGCAATACGGGTCCAGGCTGCGCTGCAGCAGCCCGCCCAGCCAGCTGCTGGCGCCAAAGCCCATGATGTAAATGCGCTTTGCATTCAGGATGGCGCCCACCGCCTGCTCGCAGCTGTGGGCATCGAGCGATTGCCGCGTCAAGTCGATATTGCGCTGGTTTTCCGCCAGCGCGCTCGCGAACACGTCAGCCACCGTGGTGGGGTGTTCGAGCGTGCTGCGCAGCTTCTCGACCGGGGCCAGCGTGGTTTCAAAACCCAGCACCAGCGCCGCGCGGAACTGCTGGTAGCCGTCAAATTCGAGCGCCCGCGCAAACCGGTTGGCGGTGGCCACCGAAACCCCCAGCGTGGCGGCCAGCTCGTCGATGGGCATGGTGGCGGCCTGCAAGGGGTGGGCGAGCACATAGTCGGCCATCTGCCGGTGCGAGCGTGTCAGCGTCGGCAACACGCGTGCAATGCGCTGTGCCATCGAGGGGTTGCCGGGAACAGTTGTCATCAGGGTCAGGCGTGAAATTGAATGTATATAAATTTACAAAACGACTCATGATAGCGAAATTTTTGATCATTTGGAATCGGTACCAGCCCCCGCGATGCGTTGTCCGGCGATGGCAATGGCCTCGCTCAAGGGACGGGCTTCAGACATCGGCGCTGGAGGGCTGGCACGGTTCAGTGCGCCATTTTCTTGGGTGAAAATAGCCTCTGGTCCACGTAATTCGGGCGTAAGAAGCTATTAAAACAATAGCAAGCGATGGGTGGCGGACCCGGTTGATGGGTCAGGCCGAGTGCGGGAGGGCGGCGCAGAGGCGGGAGGCGGATGTGCGGGCGAGCCGGCAAAAGCCGCGACGTGCAATGAAGGATCGCCCACCGGCGGCTGCTCAGGACTTGAGCTTTTTATAGGCCCGGTCCATTTCGGGCCCCTTGCTGGTGTCCTTCAGCCCCTTGCGCACATCCTGCTCCGCCTGCTCGATGAGGGGGTTGGTCTGTTCGCCGGTCATGTCAACCGCCTCGTCACGCTCATGCGGCAACTCCAGGCTGCTCTCCACGGACCGGTCTGCGGGTGTGATGGGCTGATCGGGTAGCGGCCGCTGGGCGCGCGGCGACTTGCCGGGCATGCCTTTGCCGGCAGCGGGTTGATCGACAGGTTCGCCGGGCGGTCCGGCCAGTTTATGTCTGGGCATATGCCCGAGTCTGGACGCCCTGTTGTTGCGGTGCTGTCAGCCCGACAAGCCACCGGCTGTAGGAAAAGGCCACGTTGCCGAAGCATGAAGCCATTGCCGCACACCAGGCCGCAGCCGCGCTGGCTCCGGGATCAGCCAGCCAGGAAAGTAGCGGCGTGCGCCACGGCAGCCGTATCGGCCTTGACGGCGTCGGGTGGTCCGCCCTTGCCCCACAACTCGCCGCCGTAAGCCATGGCCATGAACTGCGCGCAGAGCCTGATCGAGTCCATCATGGGCTGCGCCTTGGCGCGGTCGCCGCTGGTGGTGACCAGCCACAGCTTCTTCTTCGCCATCTCGTCCTTGAAGGGCAGGCCCGGCACGCGCATCCAGGCACTCCAGTGGTCCAGGTAAATTTTCAGCGGTGCCGGAATGCTGTACCAGTAAACCGGCGCCACGAACACGATGTCGGTCGCGGCCAGGGTGGCATCGAGCAGCGTTTTCATGTCGCCTGCCGGCATGTCGTACTGCCCGGTGGTGTGGCGCTGGTCCACGAACAGCGGCAACTGCATGCGGGACAGGTGATGCCAGTCCTGCGGCGTGCCGGGAGGCAGCGCGGCGGCGGCCTGCCGCGCCAGCCATTCGGTGTTGCCTTGCGCGCCGGGTTCACGGGTCGAGGTGGCGAGAAAAAGAAAGCGGGGGTTCTGCTGCATGGCGGCCATGGTACTGGCTCTGGCGGGCCTTTGCAGGCCTTTGCGCGCGCAGGGTCTGGCCGTGCATGCCAGAATGAGCGTGATCGGCATGCAGGTCTTTTTGAGCTTCTTTGAGTTTTTTATGATCCATATCCGCGAGATTGATCACATCGTCCTTCGGGTCATTGACCTGCAACGCATGCTCGGGTTTTACACGGGCGTGCTGGGCTGCACCGTTGAACGCCGGCAGGACGACATCGGCCTGGTGCAGCTGCGCGCCGGGCGCTCGCTGGTGGATCTGGTGCCGGTGGACGGCAAGCTGGGGCGGGCCGGTGGTGCGGCGCCCGGCGCGCAAGCGCGCAACGTCGACCATTTCTGCTTTCGCGTCGAGCCCTTCGATGCGGTTGCCATTCGCGGGCACCTGGCCGCCAACGGCGTGCAGGCGGGCAAGGTGGAGTCCAGGTACGGCGCAGAAGGCGAGGGACCTTCGATTTACCTCACTGACCCCGAAGGCAATACCGTGGAGCTGAAAGGGCCCCCAGGCCCGCCCGCCTGAACACCCTCGGCACGGTCACAGCTGGCGCCAGCCCTGCCAGGCGGTGAAGGCCGCGCTCAGCATCAGCATGGCGCCTACTGCGCGCGCCAGGGCAATGCTGGCCGTGGGGCGGCTGGCCAGCCACCGGTGCGTGCCGCCGGCCGCCAGCGCCAGCGAGCCATACACCCCGGTTTGCGTCAGCGCAATGATCAGCCCCAGCGCGATCGCCTGCAGCCACAGCGAGCCGTACTCAAGCCGCAGGAATTGCGGAAAGATGGCCAGCATGAACAAATAGGCTTTGGGATTGAGCAGGCAGGTGAGTGCTGCCTGCCGAAAGGTGCGCCATGGTGAGTGCGAATGGACGGCGGGCAAATCACCCAAGACGGAGGTGCTTTGAATCAATGACCAGCCTATCCACGCGATGTAGGCGCTTCCCGCCAGCAGCATGACGTGGAGCATGCCGGGAACGAGTTGCAGCAACAGTCCCAGTCCCAGCACGCCGGCCACCACATGGCACATGCCGCCGGCCACGATGCCGCTGACCGCGAAGAGGCCTGACCTGCGCCCGCCGGTCAGCGAGCTGGCCATCACAAACGCCATGTCCATGCCGGGCAGGACGATGATGCCCAGCACCATCAGGAAAAACAGCCAGAGATGGGAGAAGTGGTCCATGGGTGACGTGCCCTTTCTTTTTTTTCAGCAGCGCAGCAATTCATCAGCAATTCATCAGCAATTCAGTAACGGGCTGCGTAGTAGGCAGGCCGGGTCAGGGTCATCACCCAGTTGGTTTCCCAGTGGCGCCCGCCATCGTCCGAGAAGGCCTGCTCCCAGCGGGCCCTGCCCGGCGTGATCTCCGACCACAGAAAGCGCACCCGGACCGGCCGGCCCTCGTGCGTGTCGGTGCCTTCAAAGCGGCCGATGCCCTTGGCAAAGGCGCCGACCACAGGCGGCTGCAGCAAGCCGTCGCTGCGGCTCACCCAGTAAATGCTCCACTGCCGGGTTTGCGGGTTGAAAAAGCGCAGGGCCATGCCGATCACGCCTTGTCCCTCCACCATCAGGTCGTTCATGTTGCCCAGGCCACCCAGCAGCAAGGCACCATCCTGGACGGCCTCGAAACTCTCCCATTCGGTGCAGCCCTGCAAGCGTTTGAGCAGCCGCTGGTTGCTGACCAGCCAGCGCCCGGTGATGAAATTGAAGTCGTGGCGTCCATCGGTGAGCTGGATGGGTTGCGCGGCCTGAGCGGGATTGGCGGTTGTCATCATGGTGGTTTTTCCGAAAGAAGCAGTGAGGAGTGGGTGAGCAGTGCTGGTCGTGAAGCACCGTAAAAATCCAGTCTAAAGAAGTAATAGGGTGATTTCAGTCCTAATTACGGAGTAGACTTTTTGACCATGTATTCCCCGACCACACGCGTGCTCACGGTGCTGGAATTGCTGCAGGCCCACGGCCGGCTGAGTGGCGCCGAGCTGGCCCGGCGGCTGGAGGTGGATGGGCGCACGTTGCGCCGCTACATCGCCAAGCTCGAGAGCCTGGGCATTCCGGTGGTGGCGGAGCGCGGTCGTTATGGCTGCTACAGCCTTGTCGCCGGCTTCAAATTGCCGCCCATGATGTTCACGGACGACGAGGCGCTGGCGCTGTCGATCGGCTTGGTGGCCGCTCGCGGGCTCGGGTTGGCCGAAGCGGCGCCTGCCGTGCAAAGTGCGCAGGCCAAGCTCGAACGCGTGATGCCCGGCAAGCTGAAAAACCGGATCCGGGCCCTGGGCGAGACGGTGACGCTGGACCTCACCCGGGCGGTCGCGCCCGGCGACAACACGGCGCTGCTGGCCCTCAGTGCGGCCGCCCATGGCTGGCAGCGCGTGCACCTGAGCTACCAGTCGGCCGACGGCGTGGTGACCGAGCGGGACTTTGATCCCTACGGCCTGGCCTACCGTGGTGGGCGCTGGTACGTCGTCGGCCTGTGCCACCTGCGTGGGGGACTGCGCTCATTCCGGCTGGACCGCGTGCAGCAGGTCCAGCCGCTCAATGCGGTGTTCACGCCGCCGGCGGATTTCAATGCGGTGCAGCACCTGGCGCTGGGCCTGGCTACCATGCCGCGGGCAATCACGGTCCGGGTGTTGTTGCACGCGGATTTGCAGTGCGCGCAACAGGCGCTCCCCGAAAGCATCGGCGTGTTCCAGCCCAGTGAAAAGGGGGTGTTGCTGCATAGCCAGACCGACCATGTGCCCTGGTTTGCGCGGCAGCTGGCACGGCTGCCGTTTGCCTTCGAGATTCAGGAGCCGCCTGCCCTGCGCGAGGCGCTGCGCGCCTGGGCGCAACAGCTGCTGGACCAGCATGCGGCATGACACGCCATGTCCGCACGGGCCGCCCCAAGGCGGGCCCTAGGCGGCCAGGGCTCTTTGCGGCTCGCGGGGACGGTCAAACCCGTAAAAACCGAAATTCATGGCCGGCGTTTCGCCGCTGATCAGTTCGGCCATGGCCTTGCCTGAGCCGGCACCATGCGTCCAGCCCAGTGTGCCGTGACCGGCATTGACCCACAAACGGCCTACTTTGGTCCTTCCGATGTAGGGAATGTTGGTCGGCGTGGCAGGGCGCAGGCCGGTCCAGAAATTCGGCTCGCCGCCTTGCTCCGCCAGCCGGGTGTCGCAGACGCCGGGCAGCACCTGTTCAATGCGGTCGGCCAGCATCCTGCAGCGGGCTTTGGCCAGCGGCGTGTCCAGCGACAGGTTGTAACCACCCACTTCGATGGTGCCCGCCACACGCAGGTGGTTGCCCAGCCGGCTCATGGCGCACTTGACTTCGTCATCAATGGTGCTGACGAAAGGAGCCAGCTCCGGCTTGAGCAGCTTGAAGGTGGCGCTGTAGCCCTTGCCCGGGTAGATGGGCAGATCGACGCCAACCGTGCGCAGCAGCGGCGCCGTGTAAGAGCCGCAGGCCGCCACCACCTCATCTGCCTGGAGGTGAATAATATTTCCGCGTTTTCCATTTGCCGTACGGGCGCGAACCGCGACCGATTCGATCGCGCCGCCGGCCTTCTCGAGGTGGTCGATGTCGTGGCCGTAGAGGAAGCGGACACCCCGGTCGGCGCAGCGCCGGGCCAGGGCCTGGGTGAACATGCGGGCATCGCCGCTTTCGTCGCTGGCGGTGTAGGTGCCGCCCACGATGCGGTGTGCAAAAGACTGGAAGGCCGGCTCGATGGCGAGCAGCTCGGCCGTGCTCACCACGCGCCGCGCCACGCCGTATTTCTGCATCAACACAGCGGCGTCGCCGGCGGTGTCAAACGATTTCTGGTCGGTGTAGTAATGCGCGATGCCGCGCTCCAGCCGCTTGTATTCAATGCCGGTGGCGTTCACCACGTCCTTGAGGGCGGCGTGGCTGTAGGCGCCCAGCGCCACCAGTTGCTGCACGTTGCGTTCAAAGGCGGCGTCATTGCACTGGGCCAGAAATTGCAGGCCCCAGCGCCATTGATGGATGTCCAGCTTGGGTCGGAACAGCAGCGGAGCATCATTGCGAAACATCCACTTCAGCGCCTTCAGCGGCGCATCCCGGTTGGCCCAGGGCTCGCAATAGCTCACGGAAATTTGCGCGGCATTGGCGAAACTGGTTTCCAGCGCCGCATCGGCCTGCCGGTCCACCACGGTCACGTCATGTCCGCGCTCCAGCAAGTGCCAGGCGGTGCTCACGCCAATAATTCCCGCACCCAAAACAACAACTTTCATGACCGTGCCTTTCCGTCCTTTCCGTGCGTTGGAGTGTGAAGGATGTTGCTTTCAATTAAAAGAAAAATTAAACTATCAGTGAAAACATCAGTCTGGCTAATAGTGAGGGAGTTGCCATGAGTACGTTTGACCCGGACGCGCTGGAGTGTCTGGCCGCGATTGTGGAAGAGGGTGGTTTTGAGCGCGCGGCCCAGCGCCTGTCGATCACGCAGTCGGCGGTGTCGCAGCGCCTGCGCGCGCTGGAGGCCCAGGTCGGCACCGTGCTGATCGTGCGGAGCCGGCCACTCAAGCCGACCTCTGCGGGCCAGTTGCTGCTCAAGCACACCAAGATGCTGCGTCTTTTGCGCGCCGACCTGGAGCGTGACCTCAAGGAGCTGGCACCGAGCTCGCTGGGCGGCGCGCGCGAAGAAGAGCGCATCTCCATTGCCATCAATGCCGACAGCATTGCCACCTGGGCCATGCGGGCGCTGACCGATCTGGCGCAGCAGGGCCTGCCGATGGAAATCATCGCGGACGACCAGGACTTCACCCAGGAATGGCTGCGCGAAGGCCAGGTGCTGGGCTGCGTCACCACGCTCAGGCAGGCCTTGCGCGGATGCAAGATGGTCTCTCTGGGCGCCATGGAATATGTCGCCGTGGCCGCACCGGCATTTGCGCGGGACAGGCTGGCCAACTCGACGCTGACCGCCCACAATTTCCGCGACATACCCTTCGTGGCGTTCAACCGCAAGGACGACATGCAGAGCGAGTTCGTCGGCAAGGCCTTCGGGCTCAAACGTGTCACGCTCAACCAGCTCTTTGTGCCGTCATCGGAAGGCCAGGTGCGTGCCGTCCTGGCGGGTTGGGGCGCCAGCGTGGTACCGCGGCTGCTGGCGCAAGGGTTGATCGATCAGGGCCTGCTCGTCAATGTGCTGCCCACCTGCACGCTGCCGATCCAGCTGTACTGGCATTGCTGGAATCTGGAGTCCGAAGTGCTGGATGCGCTCACCGCGGCACTGCGGCAGGCGTCGGCCCTGTCGCTGGTGCCTTGATGCGCCGGGCGGCAGCCGCCAGCCTGCCACCGGGAGCCGCTCCCCGCCGCCGCCCCGCAGGCTGACGGCTCACTGACGCCCGTCCCTTTTTTAGGGGAAAGTCTGGTGCGTCCCCGCGCCTGGCGCCGCCTATCCTGCGTGGCTACAGGAGACACAACATGTTCATCAGCTCACGTCTTGCCGGCTTCGGCGCTGCCGTTGCCGCCCTCGTGGCGCTGGGCACCGCGCTGCCGGTGGCCGCCCAGGGGGGGTCCGCTGCGGCGGCAGCCCCGTCCCCGGCTGGCAACACGCTCAAGATTGGTGTGATTGGCCCGTTCACCGGCGCGTCATCCGACTTCGGCGTGCCCATGCTCAACGGCATCCAGCAGGCGGTGGACGAGATCAATGCGGTGGGTGGCTACCTCGGCCGCAAGCTGCAGATTGTGCGCAAGGACGACCAGGCCAACCCCGATGTGGGCCTGAAAATGTCGCAGGAACTGGTCGCCGAAAAGGTGTCCGCAACCCTTGGCTTTTGCAATACCGGCGTGGCCGCCAAGTCGCTTGAGGTCTACCAGGCCAACAAGCTGCCGCTGATCATTCCGTGCGCCACCGGCTCGCCGCTCACGGCGAAATACCCCGCGGCGGAAAGCTATATTTTCCGCACGTCGGCCAGCGACGGCATCCAGGCCCCGTTCGTCGTGGAGGACATCCTCAAGCGCGGCTGGAGCAAGGTGGCGGTGTTCGCCGACACCACCGGTTACGGCGAAGCCGGCCTGCGGGATGTGGAAAAAGCGCTGGGCGTCAAAAACCTGAAGCCCGTTTATGTCGCCCGTTTTGCGCTGGGCGTGAAGGATCTCGGCGAGGAATTGAAGGCCGCCAAAGCGGCGGGCGCCAACGTGGTGTTCAGCTACACCGTGGGCCCGGAGAACGCCGTGATCGCGCACGGCCGCCAGGCCCTCAACTGGAAGGTGCCGCAAGTAGGCGCATGGACCTTGTCATTTCCGTTTTTCATCGATGGCGGGAAGGACGCAGCGGATGGCGCGCTGATGGCCCAGACATTCATTGCCGAGCCCAGCAACGAGCGCCGCGCTTCTTTTCTGGCCAGTTACGCCCGCAAATTCAATGTCAGGAAAATTCCGGTGCCCATGGCGGCTGCGCAGGGTTATGACGCCGTCTACATCCTCGTGTACTCGCTGTTCGGCATACGCGACGGCAACCTCAGCGGCCCGGCCATCAAGGCCGCCCTCGAAAGCAAGAGCCGCACGTACTACGGCGTGGTGGCTACCTATGACCAGCCTTTCAGCAAGCAGGACAAGGACGCCGCCACGCAGAACATGCTGGTGATGGGCATGGTGAGACATGGTGTGGTCACGTTTGCTTACCCCGAGGACGCCAAGCGCAACCTGTTTGTGCAGCGCAAGCAGTAGCCGACTCTGCGCGCAAGTCCGCAAGTCCGCAAGTCCGCAAGCCCGCGAGCCCGCGAGCCATAGCCCGCGGACCGGCCTATTTACAAACATCGCTGCTTTCCGCACACTCAGGCAAGATGCGTGCGTGGCGCTGCATCGCCGCGAAAGGCACAAGGTAACCGGGATGCTGAGTTGGGGAGGGCTTCGTTTTCGTCTGGTGCTGCTGGCGCTGATTGCGCTGGTGCCGGTATTTGGTCTCTTCGCTTATTCGGCCGCCAAAAGCCGGGAGACGGCGCTTGAGCTGGCGCGGTCCAGGCTGCAGTCCGACGTGCTGCTGGCGGCGGCACACCAGCAGCGCCTGGTGGACCGGGTCGCACAGCTGCTCGGCGACATTGCCAGCGGGCCGTCGATCAAGGACACGCGAAACCGGGTGTGCGTGCAGTACCTCAAAAACCTCCAATCGCAGGATTCAGCCTATGTCAACCTTGGGGTTGTGAACCTCGACGGCAAGGTCTCCTGCCATGCGATGGAGGCCGGCTTCGAGGTGTATGCGGGCGACCGGTCCTTCTTCCGGCAGGTGCTGGCCGGCCGGAAGTTCTCGGTGGGCGACTACACCATAGGGCGCGCCAGCGGACGACCAGGGATTAGCTTTGCCGTGCCGGTCTACAGCAGCGAAGGCGTCCTCAATGGCGTTGCGGTTGCCGCGCTGGACATCGGCAGGATGACGGAGGCTCTGGCCGCCGGTCCGGTTCTGGAGGGCGCCCGGTTGCGGCTGATTGACAGGCGCGGCACCGTCGTGGCGGAGCACCCTGCCGGCCCGGGCTTGCAGGGCAGCCGGGAGCGCGATGCCGTGGTGCTGGACGCCGCGCAGGCCCGGCAGTCAGGCATGCGCGAGGCCGTGGATGCGGACGGTGTTGAGCGCGTCTATGCGTATGCGCCGGTCGGCGGCACGGCAGGCGACGGATTGTTCGTGGCTGTCAGCGCGCCGCGTGACGTCATCACGGCCGGTCCGCGCAAGGCATTTCTCATCAATCTGCTGGCCCTGCTGGGCATGACGGGCTTTGGCATAGGCTGCGCATGGTGGCTGGGTGTCCGCTCGATTGTCAAACCGGCCGGCGCGATTTTGACAAAAGCCCACGAGATCACCGGCGGCAATCTGGAGGCGCGCGTCAAGCTTGGCCCGCTGCACCCTGGCGAGTTCGGCGAAATCGGCTCGTCCTTTAACCGCATGGCCGAGTCCCTGCAGGCACGCAAGGATGAAGCAGGTGCCGCATGGCGCCGGGTAGACAAGGAGCGCGCCTTGCTGGACCTCGTCATCAACAGCATGAGCGAGGGTGTGGCGGCGGTCGATACCGAGGGACGCTTTCTGCTTTTTAACGACACGGCGGGCAAGCTTTTTTCGACCGCCGGGCCCGGCACGTCGCTGGACGCGTGGCGCCGTGACCACGAATTGCTGACGCTCGACGGAAAAACTGTCTACGCATCGGCGGACCGGCCGCTGACGCAGGCCCTGCGCGGCGCTACGGTCGATAACTGGGATGTGCTGTTTCGCAAACCGGGCCTTGAGGACCGCGTCTTGAGGGTCAGCTCCAGGCCGCTGCGGGACAGCGACGAGCAACTGATTGGCGCGGTGGCGGTGTTCAATGACATCACCGACCTGAAGGCTGCGGAAAGTTTTTCCCGCGATCAGCAGGAGGTGCTGGCGCTGATTGCCGGAGGCGCCCCCCTGTCGAAATCGCTCCAGGCCATTGTGCGGCTCATCGAAGGCCGGGTGGCCGGCGGTCTGTGCTCCATCCTGCTGGTCGACGGCCCACAGCTGCGGCATGGGGCTGTGGGCAGCTTGCCGGAGAGCTTCATGCAGCTGATCAACGGGCTTCCCGTCGGCCCGGGGGTGGGCGCCTGCGGCACGGCCGCTTTCCTGAAGCAGCCGGTGATTGTGGAAGACATCGCGACGGACCCCCTGATGAAGGACTTCCGCGAGGTGGCCAGGACTTACGGCCTGCAGGCCTGCTGGTCCACGCCGGTGGTGTCGGGCGAGGGCGAGGTGCTGGCGACGTTCGCCGTTTACCACCGTACACCCCGCCAGCCGCGGGACAAAGACCGGGAACTGCTGGATACCGCAACCCGCCTGGCCCGCATCGCACTGGAGCACGCCCGCGCGCAGGCGGCGCTGGTTGGCAGCGAGGCGCGCTTTCGCGAACTGGCGGACAACATCCAGGAGGTGTTTTACAACCGCGACGCCCGCACCGGCCGCATGCTTTACGTCAGCCCGGGCTACGAAAGGATCTGGGGGCATAGCTGCGAGAGCCTCTACGCCGATCCCAAGTCCTATCTCGGTGCCGTTCTGCCCGAAGACCGGCCCGTGCTAAAGCTCGCTGACGAGCTCACAGAGGCCGGCAAGGTCTCCGATGTGGAGTACCGCATCACCTCCCCGGATGGCCAGACGCGCTGGATACGCGATAACTCCTACCCGGTGTTCAATGCCGCGGGTGAACTCGAGCGCGTGGTGGGCACGGCACGCGACATCACCGACCGCAAGCTCGCTGACCTGGCGCTGGCCAGCACCAACCGTGCGATGCAAATGCTCAGCCGCTCCAGCGTGGCCCTGAACCGGATTGATGACGAGGCTGGCCTGCTGGCCGAGGTTTGCCGCGTGGCCGTTGAGGCGGGCAGCTACCGCATGGCCTGGGTGGGGTATGCGCAGGACGACGAGGCAGGCAGCATCCTGCCCGTGGCCCATTTCGGCCACGAAGATGGCTACCTGTCCTCGATCCGGCTCAGCTGGCTGGACAACGAGGCGCTGGGGCAGGGTCCCGCAGGCCGCGCCATTCGCAGTGGCCAGCCCCAGCAGACTGGTGACATCGCGCAGGCCGACCATCGTTTCAGATGGAAGGCGGCGGCCTTGCAGCGGGGCTACCGAAGCGCTCTGTTTTTGCCCTTGTGCGATGGGCCGAATACTTTTGGTGTGCTGGGGCTGTATGCCGGCGAGGTTCAGCATTTCTCCAGCGACGAGGGCAAGCTCCTCCAGGAGCTTGCCGACAACCTGGCCTTTGGCATCATCAGTCTGCGTGCCCGGCTGGAGCGCCGGCGGGGGCAGGAGGCCGCGCGTGAAGTCGCGGCCAAGGTGCGCGAACAGGCCTCGCTGCTCGACCGTGCGCAGGATGCCATCATGGT
Organism: Polaromonas sp. P4_F9; assembly: GCF_056401235.1. NCBI lineage: Bacteria > Pseudomonadati > Pseudomonadota > Betaproteobacteria > Burkholderiales > Comamonadaceae > Polaromonas > Polaromonas sp. P4_F9. Next base: position 144,190 of record NZ_JBFUJT010000015.1, read on the forward strand.
GCGCAACCTTGACAGAACCCTGCGTTACTGGAACAAGGGCGCGGAACAGCTGTACGGCTGGACCGCCGAAGAGGTGCTGGGCAAGACCATGGAGGAGCTCATGTACCGCGACCCGCAAGTGCTGATCAACGCGATGAACCAGACTTTGGCCAACCATGGCGAGTGGACCGGCGAGCTGGAGCAGGTGGCGCGCGATGGCTCCATCGTGTACATCGAGGCGCGCTGGACGGTGGTGCGCGATGAGCACGGCCAGGTCAACGGCGTGCTCGGCATCAACACCGACATCCGCGAGCGCAAGCGGGCGCATGAAGAAATCCTGCGTCTCAATACCAGCCTGGAAGAGCGCGTGCAGCAGCGCACCGCGCAGCTGGAGTTTGCCAACAAGCAGCTGGAAGCTTTTTCCTATTCGGTTTCGCATGACCTGCGCACGCCGCTCAGCGCCATTGACGGGTTCAGCGATCTGCTGGACAAGGCCCTCGCCAAAACAGTCGCTGGTCCACAGGCCGAGCGCAGCCGGCACTACCTGTCGCGCATCCGTGCGGGCGTTTCGCAAATGGGCGAACTGATAGATGCCATGCTGTCGCTGGCGCAGGTGTCGCGCGCCAGCCTGCGCTGGGAGCGGGTGGACCTCAGCGCCCTTGCCCTGGACGTGCTGGGCCGCCAGCAGGACCGGGAACCTGGCAGGGTGGCGCAGCTGCATGTCGAGCCCGGCCTGGCGGCTCAGGGCGATCCGCGGCTGCTCCACCAGGTGCTCGAAAACCTCCTGGGCAATGCCTGGAAATTCAGCGCCGGTGCGGCCCGTACCGAGATCACCTTTGGCCAGCAGGCCGGTAGTGCCGGCGAGACGGTTTACTTTGTGCGGGACAAAGGCGCGGGTTTTGACATGGCTTATTCCGAAAAGCTCTTCGGCCCATTCCAGCGCCTGCACTCGCCGTCCGAGTTTGCCGGAACCGGCATCGGCCTGACCACGGTCCAGCGCATCATCGCGCGCCATGGCGGAAGGGTCTGGGGCGAGGCAGCGCTTGGCCGCGGCGCAACGTTTTACTTCACGCTGGGCGCGGCGAGGCTTTAAGCGGACAGGCCTGCGGGCGGGGGTTTAAGGCTTAAAGGCCATGCGCCTGCAGCGTCTCACGCAGGGTCTGGGCCTTGTCGGGATCAAACTGCCCCTCGACCCTGGCCAGGACGTCGCCCTGGCGGTTGACGACGACGGCATAGGCCTGGTCGGTGCCATTCAGGCCCGCGGCGCGCACGAAGCTGGCTCGGTCGGTGAACACCGGCACCAGCCGGGCCCGCTCGGCATCTGCGGGATAGTGTTGCCGCAACTTGTTTTCGATCGCGCTGCGGCCTGTCAGCGTTCCCGGGTCATGGAGGACGGGCATGCGCATCCAGGCAATGGACGGGTCGTTCCTCAAATCGAGTCCCTGGATCCAGCTTTCAACCTGGGCGCGCTGGCCTCGCTGGAAGGTGATCAGCGCCAGGGTGCGGTCAGAAGGCAGCCCTTCCGGCACCATCACGGGTTGCTGCTGCAGCGTCTGCGTCATCGCGGCTGGCAAACGGCCCATCACGCTGGACTCGTTGGGCGCCACCAGCGCAAAAGCAAAGGCGAGGCTTGCCGCTCCAAGCCAGGCGCCAAGGTACGACGTTGTGTTTTTCATCACGCTTCTCCCTGGGGACCGGTTCAAATTATGTTGCGCTGCACCTTTTCCAATCCCTTTCCTGCAAATTACATCCAAACGCAGGCTTTGCGCAAATCAACAATTGGAACAAAGTGTGATTACCGTTGGGTAGCACCTTGGCCAACAAGTTCACCAAACATATGCTGCGTCCAGCGTTGCGGTCCGGTGGCGGTGCATGTGGCCTAAAATGCCGCATGTCTCCCCGCAGTCCCGTCATCGCCAGCAGCGCCGCACCTGTCACGGCCAAAATCAGCGCACTCAAGGCCGGCCCGGCTCGGGTTCCATTCAAGGTGCAGATGCTGCAGGCGCGCGAGGAGGCCATCGTCCAGGCGGCCAATCGCCTGCTGGCCGAAAAAGGCTTCGACCTGATGACGGTTGACCAGGTGGCCGCCGACGTGGGTATTGCCAAGGCCAGCCTTTACAAACACTTTTCCAGCAAGGAAGACCTGGCGGCAGCAGCCATGGTGCGGGTGTTGGGCCATGCCCGGACGTTTTTGGCCGGGCTGGCCGGGCTGGCCGCCGGCGCGCGGCCCCTCGATCAGCTCAAGGCTGTGGTGCGCTGGATGATGCAGATGCAGCTGGCCGGCGAGATGCCCTCGTTGCCCAGCCAGAACTCCAGCCTGCGTGCCGCGCTGATGGCCAACAAGGCTTATCTTGACGGGTTGATGGTGATCAGCGACCAGATTGGCGGCTGGATTGGGCAGGCCCAGCAGGACGGCAGCCTGAACCCGGCCTGGCCACCGCTGCTGGTGCTTTATACGCTGTATGCACGGGCCTGCGACCCGGCGCTGGAGTTTCTGAAGGCGGGCGGACAGCACAGCGATGCAGAGATTGTCGAGCTGGTGCTGGGCACCTGCTTTGACGGGCTGAGCAGCCGGTAATTCTGCCGCGTCTGACTGGAATCACGTTGCACCATGTAACCTTTCCGGCGGCGCCTGCTGCCGAAGCGACCCCCCGTAGACGCCTCCTCCGGCCGATCCTGGTCTTGCCATGAGCCGGCAGGTATTGCCCGCTGAACAGCCCTCCATCACCAGCCAGCGCGCCGCCGCGGGCATGGCGGGGCTGGCGCTGGCGGTGGGGCTGGTGTTCACCGGGCTGGGTGTGTTCTGGGTGAATGACGGTATCCAGGCCGAAGCCAGGGCGCGCTTTGGCCGCCAGGTGGACCGCCTCCAGGCCGATGTGGAAACCCGCCTGAACGCGCCGCTGGTGGGCCTCAGGGGTGCGGCCGGTGTTTATGCGGCCAGCCATTCGGTGGAGCGTGCCGAGTTTCGCGCCTATGTGGAGTCCACGCAGATCCAGCAAGAGTTCCCTGGCGTGCGTGGCTTTGGCTTGCTGGCGCGGGTGTTGCGTGATGACCTGGGCCGCTTCGTCAGCGCAGAACGGAGCGATGGCGCACCCGCCTTTTCGGTCAACGCGGCTGGCAACGCGCCCGATCTTTATGTTGCGAAATTCATCGAACCCGAGGCTGACAACTACCCCTTGCTCGGTGAGGACCTGGGCGCCGATGCCGTGCGCCGCGAGGCCATCGAACGGGCCGTGGCGACCGGCGCGCCGACACTGAGCAAGGAAGTCCTGTTGTTGGGAGCCTCCCGGCAGGACCGTGGATTTGTCTACCTGCTGCCGGTTTTCCGGACCGGCACCGACCCCTCAACACCGGCGCAACGCAGCGCGGCCTTGATCGGGCTGCTGTTTGCGCCCCTGGTGGTTGCCGAGGTCATGGACGGTGCGGCCGCGGCCGTACAGGGACAGGCTGACTTTGAACTCTTTGACGGCGCCAGCGCCACGAAGGATCAGCTGATTTATGACTTTGACGGGCATCTGGCCTCCAGCAAGGGCGAGATTGGCCCGGCGCACTATGCCGACCGCCTGATTCACGCGTCACGCGCCATTTCAGCCGGCGGGCGCATCCTCACGCTGCATGTCAGCACGACGGCCGCTTTTGAGGCGCAGGCCGCGAGCCCTGTGCCGACCCTGCTGGGCCTGGGCGGTGTGGCGCTGAGCCTGTTGCTCGCGGTATGCATCTGGCTGCTCGGCAGCAGCCGGGCGCGGGCCCTGGCTGCGGCCCAGCACATGATGCTCAGCCTGGCCCATGAGCAGCAGCGTCTGCTCAGCATGGTGGAAGGCACCAATGTTGGAACGTGGGAGTGGAACGTGCAGACCGGCGACCTCCGCCTGGACGAGCGCTGGGCCGGGATCATCGGCTACAGGCTGGGCGAGTTGCAACCCGTCAGCATCCAGACCTGGCGCAACCAGGTGCATCCCGATGACCTGGCGCGTTCCGACGCCTTGCTGCAGCAGCATTTTGCCGGCCAGACGCCTTACTATGACTTCGAAGCGCGCCTGCGCCACAAGGATGGCCGCTGGGTCTGGGTGCTGGCGCGGGGCCGGGTATCGGAGTGGACCAGTCAGCGCAGGCCCGACCTGATGGCGGGCACCCTGATGGACATCACCGAGCGTCAGACGGCCCAGCTGGCCCTGCGCAACAGTGAAGAGCATTTCCGCCAGCTCTACGAAACCAGCCTCGACGGCATTTTGCAGACCCGGCCCGATGGCCAGGTGCTGCATGCCAACCCGGCCGCCTGCGAGCTGTTTGGCATGAGCCTGGACGAACTGCGGCAGCGTGGCCGGCACGGCTTGGTCGACCCCAACGACGCGCGCCTGGAGCCGCTGCTGGAGGAGCGCCAGCGCGAAGGCAAAGCTTACGGCGAACTCCGGATGCTGCGCAGTGACGGCTCCCACTTTGAGTGCGAACTGTCATCATCGATGTACCTCGACCACGGCAATGAGGCCTGCGCCAACGTTGTGCTGCGCGACATCACCGTGCGCAAGCGCTCGGAAGCGCGCATCACCGAACTGAACACCGAGCTGGAGCAGCGGGTCAAGCGGCGTACGGCGCAGCTTGAAGCGTCCAACCGGGATTTGCAGGAGTTTGCCCATTCGGTGGCGCATGACCTGCGCCAGCCCATCATTGCCATCGGCGGCTTCAGCGGTTTGCTCGAACGCATGGTGAGCGATCCCCATGGCAAACACTACCTCGCGCGCATCAAGGCGGGTGTTCAGCAGGCGGGTGAGCTGACCGAGGCCCTGCTCGCGTTGGCCAATCTGTCGCGCGTACAGCTGCGGCCACAGCTGGTGGACCTGAGCGCCATCGCGCGCGGCGTGATGGACAACCTGCAACTGCAGCAGCAAGGCACGCGCGTGGCCAGTATCTGCATTCAGGATGGCCTGGTGGCGCGGGCCGACCCCATGCTGCTCAGGCTGGTCATGGAAGAGCTGCTGGGCAATGCCTGGAAATTCACGTCGCGGCAGAGCTTTGCTGAAATCAGCTTTGGCGTGCGCGAGGTGGCCGTCGGTGAGACGGCCCAGACGGTGTATGAGGTCAAGGACAACGGGGTCGGTTTCGAAATGGCGCATGCCGGCAAGCTGTTTCGCAGCTTCCAGCGCCTGCATTCCCCGATGGACTTTCCCGGTGCCGGGGTGGGTCTGGCCAACATTCGCCGAATCATTGCGCGCCATGGGGGGCAAATCTGGGCCCAGTCGGCCATTGGCCAGGGTGCCAGTTTCTGTTTCACACTCGCACATCCCCGGCCCTGAGAGGGCTGGGGATGCCGGCTTGAAGTGCTATCAATTGTGTAGCTTGCAACCCGTGGAAAAAGAGGGCGGTCCAATTTCGATCAGCAAATCGGGCTTGAACGCCAGCTGCTCGCCTTTGCGCGCATAGCCCAGCGGGTTGGCCACCACGCGGCAGCCATCCTTCACGTAATCAACCGGGCAATGCAGGTGGCCATGCAGCCACAGATCCGCGCTGGCGAACAGCTCGTCCAGCGAATTGCAAAATCCGGCTGTGCCCGGAACCAGTCCGTAGCGCGGGTCGGCGCTGAGCAGGCTGGGTGCGAAGTGGGTGACGACTACGGTGGGTCCGTCAAAGGGCGCCGCCAGCGCCTGCCGCAACCAGGCCTGGCTTTTCAGGCCTTCTTCCCGCACGGCCTCGGCCAGCATCGGCTGGCCGCCGCGAAACGCGTGGTGCCTGTTCAGGTAGAAGTTGGCGGCGCGAAAGGCTTTTTCGCGGGCCTTGCGCTGCGCTTCATCGGTGACGGTCCCCGCCCGCGCCGCAGCGATGGCGAGCGCATCAAAATCGGTCCACAGCGTGCAGCCGATAAAGCGCACACCCTGCAGCATTACGGTTTCATGCTCCAGCCAGACCAGGCCCAGCCGCTCGCAGGTTGCGCGCAGCCGCGCTTTCGTTTCGTCAAAATCCAGCCCGTCGTACTCGTGATTGCCGGGCAGGAAAAGCACCGGCGTCGGCCAGCCCGCACCCCCCTGGCTGACTGGCAGCGGCGAAAACCGCGCCAGACCAAAGTCGCTGATATTCAGGCTGCCCAGCTGGGAGCCATTCTGGTAGGAGCCGATGTCGCCGGCGAGCACCAGCAGGTCGGCGCCGGGCAGGGGCCGCGCCCTGAAATGTGGATCGGATTCGAGGTGCAGGTCGGACAGGAGCTGGATGTTCACCGGGTCATTGTGCGGGAAGAGCGCCATCCCTCGCCAGCTGCGCCCCGACTGCGCGCCGGGGCTTGAAAAAAGTTGCCCGGGTGATAGGCTGGTTCATGCGCTCTTGCACTCTTGCATTGATGCATTCCTGAATGCGTCAGACCATCACCGGAGAAGCTGCCATGAAACCGCGCATCACCCTGATCACCCTGGCTGTCGACAACCTCCAGGCGTCCCTGGCGTTTTACCGCGACGGGCTCGGGCTGGCCACGCAAGGCATTGTGGGCGAGCAATTCGAACACGGTGCTGTCGCCTTCTTTGACTTGCAGTCCGGCCTCAAGCTGGCGATCTGGCCGCGCGATTCCCTGGCGCATGACACAGGCGTGGCCAAGTCGGCGCGCAGCGCCACCGAGTTTTCAATAGGGCATAACGTGGCGACGCGGGAAGAGGTGGATGCTGTCATGGAGCAGGCACAGCGGGCGGGCGCGAAGATCGTCAAGCCTGCCCAGCCCGCCTTCTGGGGCGGTTACGCCGGCTATTTCCAGGATCCGGACGGTCACCTGTGGGAGATAGCCTGGAATCCCCAATTCGGCGTCACGGACTAGGGGAAGAGCCATGAGGCCCTGGCCGGGCCGCACATCCGTCCTCCGCCGCGCCTGCAAGTCAACGGGCACCGGGCCCCGTCGCCGGGGTCATGTCCGGCTGCCGGCCTAACTATGCGGGTTTTGCATGGTTTTCGTGCCTGTTTAGGCTTGTAAACCTAGGGAAAACCCTTAATCTAGGTTCATTGCAACTTTTCGCCCCCTTGGGCGGCGTCGACATGTACACCCTGATTTCCCTGATAGTTCGTTTTTTGCCCTCAGCGCAGGGCGTGGCCCCGGTCAACGGTGTGGCGCACAACCTGATGGAGCGTGCCGAATCCCGTGCCGGCCGCCATCCGCGCCAGGCCCAGGAGCTGCGCGACGCCGCCCGTGCCTACCTCAGCGTGATTCGCTGAAGCCGTCCGTAAATCTCGCCGGGGGCCGCGCGCGGCGTCGAACCGCCCGTTAAAGCTTGACGCCTGCGCCTTTCACGGCTGGCGCCAGCACGGATACCTGCTCGCGGACAAAGCCGGTGAAGGCCGCGCTGCTGACCGGGCTGGTGGTGATGCCCAGGTCCAGCATTTTCTTTTTGACCTCGCTGCTGGCCAGGATCTCGTTGCACGCGGTATTGAGCCGCGTCACCATGTCGGCGGGCAGGTTGGCGGGCCCGCTGAGGCCGAAAAAGTTGTCCAGCACCAGCTTGCGGTAACCAAACTCCACGACGCTGGGCACATCGGGCACCAGGGGTGAGCGATTCGCCGACGTCACGGCCAGGGGCACCAGCTGGCCGCTCTTGAAGTAGGGCACAAAGGCTGTCAGCACATCAATGCCGATGGGGATCACGCCGGCAATCAGGTCGGTCGTCATGGGCGCACCCCCGCGGTAGGGAATGTGCACCAGGTTCACGCCCATGGCTTTTTTCATCAGCTCGCCATAGATATGGCCGATGGAAGCGGGGCCGCCCGAGCCAAAGTCGAGCCGGCCGGCCTTGCGGGCCTGTGCTTCCACGTCGGTGATGGTCTTGATCGGCGCGGCCGGGTTGGCCATCACCACGCAGGGCGCGTTGCCTATCAGCGCAATATGGGTAAAGCCCGCCACCGGGTCGTAGGGCTGCTTTTCCAGCGCAAAGGGGCCGATGGAAATCGGCGTGGAATTGCTCAGCATCAGGGTGTAGCCGTCGGCGGGCGCCTGGGTCACCACCAGCCCGCCCACGCTGCCGCCGGCACCGGGCCGGTTGTCCACCACCACAGCCTGGCCCAGCTTTCGACCCAGTTGTTCGGCCATGACCCGGGCCACGATGTCGCTGGCGCCCCCGGCAGGGAAGGTGACCACGATCTTGATCGGCTTCTCGGGCCAGGCGGCGAGTGCCGGCAGTGCCACGCTGGCAGCGCCGGCAGCCAGCACCTTCAGTGCGGTGCGGCGCGGCAGGCGCTGGTGGGATGAGGTGAGGCCGGTAGGCAGGACGGGATGAGGCATGGCAGGCTCCTGAAAACAGCAGAAAAAACTGTGTGCAACAAGCGGTGCAAAAAGCATGCCCCAGCGCAAGGGGCATCCCGGTCAGGTTCAAGTCGCTATCAATAAAGTAGCTGAACTCCCGGACATTATTGGGCTATTCCGCCGATTTGTCCCAAAGAGTTGTCAGGTCGCCGCTGGCCGATGGTCAGTTCGGTCAGCTCGAAAAGGCCTTGTCGGCCGCCCGCAAGACGGCCTCGCGCAGCCACACGTGGGCGGCGCGCTGCTGCGAGCGGCGATGCCACACCGCGTCCACATGCACCGGCGACACGTCAAAGGGCAGGGGGCGCAGCACCAGCTGCTCGGCGATGCCGGTGACGCTGACAAAGTGGCGTGGCAACACCGTCAGGAGGTTGGAATTGGCCACCACCCGCCCTGCCGTAAAGAACTGGTTCACCGTCAGCACCACCTGGCGCTCGCGCCCCAGCGAGGCCAGCGACTCGTCAATAAAGCCATACGGCCGGCCTGAAAAGCTCACCAGCATGTGTCGCGCCGCGCAGAAGCGGTTGAGCGTCAGGGGGCCGCTGGCCAGCGGATGCCCTTTGCGCATCACGCAGACATACTCGCCGTCATACAGTCGCCGGTGCTGGAAGGGCATGGGCTCGCCGCTTTGGGCATGGGCCGTCAGGTCGGCCAGCACCGAGGGGAAATAACCGACCGCCAGGTCGCAGGCTTCCTCGTCCAGCAAGCGCCGCGGGTCGCGCGTGGTCAGCGGTATCACCCGCATGGACACCCCCGGCGCCTCCTGCTCCAGCGTCTCGGTCAGCCCCGGTATCAGTTCCGCCGCCGTGGCGTCGGCCATGGCCAGCACAAAGGTGGTGCTGGCATTGCCCGGCACAAACTCGCTGGGGAGCAGCGACTCCTGCAGCTGTTGCAAGGCCTCGCGCACCGCCGGCCAGATGGCGCGCGCGCGCGGGGTGGGGGCCATGCCCTGGCCGCTGCGCTGCACCAGTTCGTCGCCCAGTGTTTCGCGCAAGCGGCGCAAGGCATTGCTCACGGCCGGCTGGGTCAGCGACAGGTTGCGCGCCGCCCGTGTCAGGCTGCGTTCCGCCATGACCTCGTCAAACACGCGCAGGAGGTTCAGATCGAGGGTACGGAAGTTGGTTGGGCTCAAGGGGCGCTCCTTCATTAACGGGCCGGGCGAGGTGGTGTGGCTTGGTTTGGCCGGACTTTGTTATCACCATTGTGAATGATGTTTATCATAAAGATAAAGTTGAACAACATCAGTAATTACCCTAACATTCTCCTACCCGCTGCCAATCTTGCCAGTCGGGGCAGTTAACCAACGGAGGAGTTCACCATGACCAGCTTTGTCAATATCAAGTATTCCAACCAGCACCCCGGCGTCGCCCGTGTTGAGTCGGCCATTGATGCCGCCAAGCACCTGCGTCAGAGTTTCTCCGGCACGCGCGGCCTGGCCACGCTGCTGCTCTCCGCCATCGCCGCTGCGGTCATGGTGGTGGCCTACCAGGTGATGGACAGCGTCACGGAAGGCCATTTGCTGGTCATGTGGATCGCGCTCTGGGCCGCGGCCTTCGCTGCACTGGCACTGTTTGCGAGCACCGCGCGCAGCCTGGCAGCCCAGCTGAGAACCGGTCTGGCTGACTGGTCACAGAGCCTGGCACAGGCCCGCGCCGACCAGCGCATGTGGGCTGCGGCCAGGAATGACCCACGCGTGATGGCCGACCTGCAGGCCGCAATCCTGCGTGAAGAAGCCAACGCCGAGATCGCGCAAGCTGCACCGGCCGCCGCTTCGACACCGGTCACGGCAGCAGAGCGTACGGTGAAACTGGGCAGTTCGGTGATGCGCGCTTACCAGCGCAACTACATCTGAACTTCTGAGCCCCGGGCCGGGCCGCTGTTGCGGTAAGCCCCCAAAAAAAAGCCACCTCGCGAGGTGGCTTTTTTGTGTCCGGCGTTCCTGTCAGGCGGCCAGGCGTTTCTCAATCGCCGCCTTGGTCTCGCCCAGCTCTTTCGGCAGATGATGCTCAAGCTGCTTGAACAACTCGGCGTGCAGCTCCAGCTCCTTGAGCCAGGCCGCCTTGTCCATGCTGATCACGCTGCTGAACTGCTCGGCGCTGAAGTTGAGGCCGGTCCAGTTCAGGTCTTCGTAGCTGGGGCTGATGCCGGTGATGTGTTCATTGCCCTTGCCGCTGCCTTCAATACGGTCAATCATCCACTTCAGCACGCGCATGTTCTCGCCGTAACCGGGCCAGACGAATTTGCCATCCGCGCCCTTGCGGAACCAGTTGGTGGTGTAGATCTTCGGCAGCTTGGCGCCGGAACTGGCGAGCTTGTTGCCCACGTTCAGCCAGTGCTGGAAGTAGTCGCTCATGTTGTAGCCGGTAAACGGCAGCATCGCGAACGGGTCGCGGCGCACCACGCCGGCCTGGCCGGTTGCGGCTGCTGTCGTCTCGGAGCCCATGGTGGCCGCCATGTAGACGCCCTCCACCCAGTTGCGCGCTTCGGTCACCAGCGGCACGGTGGTCGAGCGGCGGCCGCCGAAGATGAAGGCATCGATGGCCACGCCTTTCGGGTCATCCCAGGCGCTGTCGAGCGCCGGGTTGTTGGTCGCGGCCACGGTAAAGCGTGAGTTGGGGTGGGCGGCCTTGGCGCCGGTTTCTTTCGCGATTTGCGGCGTCCAGTCGTTGCCCTGCCAGTCGATCAGGTGGGCCGGCAGCGCCTTGCCGGGTGCATCCTGCTCCATGCCTTCCCACCAGACGTCACCGTCGTCGGTCAACGCGACGTTGGTGAAGATCGTGTCGCGGTTCAGGCTGCGCATGCAGTTCGGGTTGGTCAGCATGTTAGTGCCGGGCGCCACGCCGAAATAGCCGGCTTCCGGGTTGATGGCATACAGCTTGCCATCGGCGGCAGGCTTGATCCAGGCGATGTCGTCGCCAATGGTGGTGACCTTCCAGCCGTCAAAGCCGGCGGGCGGCACCAGCATGGAGAAATTGGTCTTGCCGCAGGCCGACGGGAAGGCCGCCGCGACATGGTATTTCTTGCCCTCGGGGTTGGTCACGCCCAGGATCAGCATGTGCTCGGCCAGCCAGCCCTCGTCGCGGCCCATGTTGGACGCGATGCGCAGCGCAAAGCACTTCTTGCCGAGCAGCGCATTGCCGCCGTAGCCCGAACCGTAGGACCAGATCTCGCGGGTCTCGGGGTAATGCACGATGTACTTGGTCTTGTTGCACGGCCATGTCACGTCTTTCTGGCCAGCGGCCAGCGGCGCGCCCACCGTGTGCACGCAGGGCACGAACTCGCCATTGACGCCCAGCACGTCGAACACCGCCTTGCCCATGCGCGTCATGACTTTCATGTTGACCGCCACATAGGGGCTGTCCGACAGCTCGACGCCGATGTGCGCAATCGGCGAACCCAGGGGGCCCATGCTGAACGGCACCACATACATGGTGCGGCCCGTCATGCAGCCGTCAAACAGCGGCTGCAGCGTGGCGCGCATCTCGGCCGGGGCCATCCAGTTGTTGGTCGGGCCGGCATCTTCCTTGCGGGCCGAGCAGATATAGGTGCGGTCTTCCACGCGTGCCACGTCGGAAGGGTCGCTCTGCGCCAGGAAGCTGTTGGGGCGCTTGGCTTCGTTGAGCCTTTTAAAGGTGCCGGCATCGACCAGTTGCTGGCACAGGCGCTGGTATTCGGCGTCACTGCCGTCGCACCAGTACACGCGGTCAGGCTTGCACAGGACTACCATGTCGGCGACCCAGGCAATCAGTTTTGCGTTCTTGACATAGCTGGGCGTGCCCAGATCCAGTCCTTGCATGACGGGGTGATTCATCGAAAAAACTCCAAAGTTAAAAAGCGCTATTTCGATAAACGCCGGTGGATGTCGCGATGCAGCAGTTGCTGTGACACGGGGCGTCTGTCGAAATGGCGCTGGCTGCAGATTCAGGCGAGACCGGCTCCGGCCCGAAACAATCGGCGACTACCATCGGACACTCTCGGTCGGCGAGCGGAACCGCAAGCCGAAGCTGCGGGGGCGCTGCGGCAAAAAAGCGGCTGGTGGGCTGCTTTTGGGGGGTGCACGGGCCGACCAAAAATTCATTTTAAGAAGATCGCGATGGGTTACCTAGAAGTTACGGTCAAAAGATATGCAAAACTTGCATGAGGTTATGCGTGAAATATCCGGGGTCATGGCGGCCGTGACCTGGCCGGGTGAATGCACCAAAAAAAGGAGAAGTCGTTTCATGAAACCCCCGTTTCCCGACGCGGTGATCGCGCTGCCAGGCCGCGTACGCCAGGCTTTGTTCCGGGCCCGGTTCGGGCTTCTTCAGGTGCGGGCGCGGCATGCTGCGGCCGGGCTGCTGCAAATGGCCTTGGCGCTTCAGCTGGGGCTTGGACTGGCGAGTCCGGCGTCGGCGCAGAACACGCAGAATACGCAGGACATGGACGGCTCCAGGCCTGCCTTGGTCGCGGCGGCGGCCAACCTGCAGCCGGTGCTGGCGGAACTGGTGCCGCTGTTTGAGCGTGAACAGAAAAGCCGGGTCAGGATCAACATCGGCTCGTCCGCCAACCTGGTGCGGCAGATCCAGCAGGGTTTGCCGGCCGAACTCTTCCTGTCGGCCGACGAAGACTTCGCGCTGCGCCTGGCCGATGCCGGGCTGACGCTGGACCGCGGGCTGGTGTATGCCACCGGGCGCCTGGTGCTGCTGGTGCCGGCCGACTCCCCACTGGCGCTGGACCCGCAGTTGCGCGGACTCAAAGCCGGCTTGGGCCAGGTCCAGAAATTTGCCATTGCCAACCCCGAGCTGGCGCCCTATGGCAAGGCGGCGGTGCAGGTGCTGCAAAAGCTGGACCTCTGGCCCGCCGTGCAGGGAAAAATCGTGCTCGGGGAAAACATCGCCCAGACCACGCAGTACGTCAGCACAGGCGCCGCGCAGGCCGGCATCACGGCTTTGTCACTGGCGCTGGCGCCCGAGCTGGCGACACGCGTGCGTTATGTGCTGCTGCCCGATGACCTGCACGCGCCGGTGCGCCAGCGCATGGTGCTGCTCAAAAATGCCGGGCCCGCCGCCCGCGCGTTTTACGAATTTCTGCAGTCAGCGCGCGCGAAGGCCGTGCTTTCGCGCTACGGCTACGTTTGAGGCCGGTGCCCGCCCTGATCAGGCCTTTTCAGGCCTTTTGCCGTCTTGCCGTGCCCGGTGTCCTGCCTGCTGTCCTTTGACGGCATTTCCTGCCATGTGCAACCGTTTGCGACAATAGGCCGCTATGGACTGGCAAGCCGCTCGCGTATCCCTGACCCTGGCCGTCTGTTCGGCGGTGCTGCTGTTGCCGCTGGGCGTGTGGCTGGCGCGCTGGCTCGCCATCACGCCCTGGCGCGGCCGGCCCGTGGTGGAGGCCCTGCTGATGCTGCCTTTGCTGCTGCCGCCCACCGTCATCGGCTTTTACCTGCTGATCACGCTGGGCCAGGGCTCGGCGGTGGGTGGCTGGCTGGCGCGCGCACTCGGCCTGCGACTGGTCTTCAGTTTCGAGGGCCTGCTGCTGGCCAGCGTGCTGGTCAACCTGCCCTTCATGGTGCAGCCGCTGCAGCGCGCCTTTGCCGCCATTCCCGGCAGCTTGCGCGAAGCGGCCTGGGTTTGCGGCCTGAGTCCCTGGCGCGCCTTCTGGAAAATCGAGCTGCCGCTGGCCTGGCCCGGCCTGCTGGCAGGCGTGGCCCTGACCATGGCGCACACGCTGGGCGAGTTTGGCGTGGTGCTCATGGTCGGCGGCAGCATTGCCGGTGAGACCAAAACCCTGTCGATTGCGATTTACGACCGGGTGCAGGCCTTTGACATGCCCGCCGCCCACGTGATGGCGCTGGCCCTGGTGCTGGCTTCGCTGGGCGCGCTGGCGCTTGTTTTTGCGGCCGGCAAGGCGCACCCGCTGCAGGACAGATAGCGCCTGGCGCTGTCATCTTGCCCGCTCCCACCCGACACCCCATGCTGCAGGTCTCACTTCAAAACCACGGTCCGATCCGGCTCAATGCCGGCTTTGACTGCGCCCCTGGCGAGTTGCTGGCGCTGCTGGGCCCCTCGGGCAGCGGCAAGACCAGCGTGCTGCGCGCGGTGGCGGGTCTGCTGCGAAGCCCGGGCCTGCAGGGCCGCGTCAGTGTCGGCACGGGCGTGGAGGATGTCTGGTTTGACAGCGCAGGCGGCATCCGCCGGGCGCCGCAGCAGCGCCGTGTCGGCCTGGTGTTTCAGCACTATGCCTTGTTTCCGCATCTGACGGCCATTGAAAATGTAGCGCTCGCCGCCCATCCTGCGAGAGCCAAAGCCTATTTTGATGCCCTGTTTGAGCGCATGGGGCTGGCGGGCCTGCAAGCCCGGCGACCGCACCAGCTGTCCGGCGGCCAGCAGCAGCGCGTGGCACTGGCGCGGGCGCTGGCGCGTGAGCCCCAGGTGCTGCTGCTCGACGAGCCTTTTTCGGCGGTGGACGCGCCGACACGCCAGACGCTGTACCGGGAACTGGCGGCCTTGCGCCAGAGCGTGGCGATTCCCATGGTCCTGGTGACGCATGACCTGAGCGAAGCGCGCCGGCTGGCCGACCGGGTGGTGATCCTGGATGCCGGCGAGTCGCTGCAGGTGGGCCCGCCCGCCCGGGTGTTTGCCAGCCCCCGCAACGCCCGGGTTGCCGAGCTGGTGGGTATCCAGAATCATTTCCAGGGACGGTTTTTTTCCAACAGGCCCGCCGATGCGCCCGGTTTTGGCCGCCTGGTCTGGCATGGCGAGGCGCCAGCCAGCGACAGTCCGGAGGGCCTGCCGGGTACGGCGGACGTCAGCCTGGCGGTGATTGACAAGGGGCGGCTGGATGATGGCGCCGAAGTGTCCTGGGTGGTTGCCGGTGAGTTGCTGGACCTGTCGGTCACGCCCCCGGCGCAGGCGGTCAATACCTTTTCCTGCACCCTGCAGGAGGTCTTGCCGCTGGGCGAGATCAGCCTGTGCACCCTGGTGCCATCGCAGCTGCCGTCGCAATGCCTGACGCTGAACCTGTCGACGGCTGCCCTGCGGCAGCTCGGCGCCGAGCCCGGAAGCGTGCTGCACCTGCACATTCCGCCGCAAGCCGTTCACATCATGCCGGTGCGGCAGGGCTGAAGCGCTGAAGGGGTTGCCGGCTTGCCTAACGAAAAAGTCCGCCTGCGGCGGACTTCGGCGTTCCCGGAAGAGGGCGTATCAGGCCAGGAATACGGCGATGAAAGCCAGCAGGAACATCAGCACGCCACCGACGACAGGCAGCACCAGGGGCATCAGCGGCGCGATGGCATCCACTACATCCTGGTCTTCGGCAGGGGTGGGGCTGCTGTGCGCTGCATGGGTGGTGTGATTGGCTGAGCTGGACATGGTGGTTCCTGGAAAGTCTTGATAACTTTTGGGATTTTACCTTTATGGCCCGGGCAGCGGCAATTACCTGCCTGCGGTAATCTTCAGGCTGTCAAATCAGTTGAAGGAAGCAGTTGAAGGAACGCATGAACACATCGGCCAGAATTTTTGCAGTGTGCGCCGTGTCGGCCGCCGTGGCCCTGCTGTCTGCCTGCGCGACCAGCGGGCCCGGCAGCCCGTCGGCCAGGCCCGTGCTCTATCCCAATGCCACGCTCAACCGCGTCGGCGAGGTGCAAGGCCGGGCCGAGGCCGACGCCTGCATGTCGCGCGCCGTGTCGGCCGGCCTGACGCCCGAGCAACGGAGCAATGAAGTGGGCCGCCGGGCCGGCGAGGGTGCAGCCACAGTGGGCGTCGCCTCCGCGGTCGGCGCGCTGATCACGGGCCGCGGCACCGAGGGCGTGTTGCGGGCTGGCGCTGCAGGGGCCGCGGTGGGCGGCTCGGCCGGTGCGGTCTCGGGTGCGTTCCATAGCGACCGGCCCAACACCACCTACCGCAGCTTCGTGCAGCGCTGCCTGAGCGAAAAGGGCTTTGACGTGATCGGCTGGAACTAGGGCCTGTGAACGCTATTTATGCAAATGCGAATGGGGTGAAAACAGCGCCAATCAAGGCGCGCGACGACGCCCAGACCGGGCGTCTGGGCTAGGAGCGCAACGCAGAGTGGCGCTGTTTTCACCCCATTCCCTTCGGGTTGCGATCAAAAAGGCCCTGCGCGGCGTTGCAAAGCCTTGGCGGGGTCTACCCCGCCTGCGTTTTGCGCCTTGCTCATGGCCTTTTTGACTCGCAACGCATCTTGCATAAATAG
>NZ_JBFUJT010000016.1:0-127159 GCF_056401235.1 Polaromonas sp. P4_F9
CACTTGTTCAGGAACACGATGATGTAAGGCACGCCGACCTGGCGGGCCAGCAGGATGTGCTCGCGGGTCTGGGGCATGGGGCCGTCAGCGGCGGAGCACACCAAAATGGCGCCGTCCATCTGGGCCGCGCCGGTGATCATGTTTTTGACGTAGTCGGCGTGGCCGGGGCAGTCGACGTGGGCATAGTGGCGGTTCGCCGTCTCGTACTCGACGTGGGCGGTGTTGATGGTGATGCCGCGGGCCTTTTCTTCAGGTGCCGCGTCAATCTGGTCGTAACCTTTGGCTTCGCCGCCGAACTTGGATGCCAGCACGGTCGTGATCGCCGCCGTCAGGGTCGTCTTGCCATGGTCCACGTGGCCAATCGTGCCGACGTTGACGTGCGGCTTGGTCCGCTCAAATTTGCCTTTTGCCATTTTCAACTCCGAAAAGTTACAAAACCAGTTACTACTACGACCGGCAACAGCACACAGCGCGCCGCGCCAGCTCAAAAATGTGGTGCCCTTTGCGGGAATCGGACCCGCGACCTCTCCCTTACCAAGGGAGTGCTCTACCACTGAGCCAAAAGGGCTGAATTCAATCCATCTATCACTGCAACTTGCTACAACTTGCCGCAAAACCGACCTGCAGAACCATAAAAAGCTTTATGGAGCGGGAGACGGGAATCGAACCCGCGTCATTAGCTTGGAAGGCTAGGGTTCTACCATTGAACTACTCCCGCGCAGCTCTGCCAAATCGACTCGCACTCAACAACTCAAGCAACTTGCAACAAATTCCACAACACAAAGCCCGCTTTACAGCACCGCCCTGCATCGGCCGCTTACCCAAAATCAACAAAAATCTGGTGGATGAGGCTGGATTCGAACCAGCGTAGGCGTTAGCCAACAGATTTACAGTCTGCCCCCTTTAGCCACTCGGGCACCCATCCATTAAGCGAACCTCGGATTATGCCACGGTTTTATGTCATCGGGAATGCCGGGTGACTGCAAAAACCTTTAAAAAGCATAGACCGCCCCACCTTCGCAAGCGCCTCCAGGTCGCGGGGCCAGCAGCACCCACTCGCCTTCAAACGACCACGGCGATGCAGCTTGACGAAAGTCAGAAGCTTCATCAGACAGTGTGCACCAACTTATAAAACCCCATCCGCGACTGGCCGTAGCCGGCCGGGCGGTTTTCAGGACTGCGGGCTCTTGTCCCGCCACTCGCGCGCCTGCGAAAAATGCCCGCAGCCGATAAAAGGCAGGGGCGGCCGCAGCGCCGACAACGGTGACGGGTGGTTGGCCACCAGCACCTTGTGCCGGTCGACGTCGATCAGCGCACGCTTGCTTTGGGCATGCGCCCCCCACAGCATGAACACCACCGGATGGTCGCCCTGCGAAACCTGCCGGATCACCGCATCCGTCAAGACCTCCCAGCCACGCCCGGCATGGCTGGCCGGCAAGCCCTCCTCGACCGTCAGGCAGGTGTTGAGCAGCAGCACGCCGTCAGTCGCCCAACGCACCAGGCTGCCGCCGGGCACCGGAAACGCAGGCGGTGGCGTACCCAGGTCGCGTTGCAATTCCTTGAAAATATTGCGTAATGACGGCGGCAGGGGCACGCCCGGCGCCACGGAAAAGGCCAACCCTTCCGCCTGGCCGCGGCCGTGATAGGGATCCTGGCCGAGGATGACCACGCGCACCTGCTCCGGCGAAGTGAGTTCCAGCGCGCGCAGTGGCCGGGGGGGGAAGATCACGGCGCCGTCCGCCAGCCGGCCACGCAGAAAATCCAGCAGTTTCCGGCCGATCGGGCTGGAAAAAAACTCCGCCGTGGCAGCCTCCCAACCGGGCGCTACCGGCCAGGCCGACGGGTCTGCGCTGGTCAGGTGGTCCGCCGCGCCCGCGGCTGACGCACTGTCCAGGAACAGGTCGTTCATGGCCGGAACTATTCCTCGCCGAAAAGCTGCGCCAGGGCGACACCCGGGTCGTCTGCCCGCATGAAAGCCTCACCGACCAGGAAGGCGTTGACCTTGGCCTCACGCAGGCGCTTGACGTCGGCAGGGGTGGAAATGCCGGATTCCGTGACCAGCAGGCGGTCTGCCGGCACCTTGCCGAGCAGGCTGAGGGTCGTGTCCAGCGAGACCTCAAAAGTCTTGAGGTTGCGGTTGTTGATGCCGATCAGCGGCGTCCTGAGCTTCAGCGCCCGCTCCAGCTCGGCCTCGTCGTGCACTTCGACCAGCACCGCCATGTCCAGCGAGAAGGCCAGCGCCTCCAGCGCCTTCATCTGCGCGTCGTCCAGGCAGGCCGCAATCAGCAAAATGCAGTCGGCCCCCATCACACGCGCCTCATACACCTGGTAGGCGTCGACCATGAAGTCCTTGCGCAGCACCGGCAGGGCGCACGAGGCCCGGGCCTGCTTCAGGTAGTCCACACTGCCCTGGAAAAACTGCCGGTCGGTGAGCACGGACAGGCAGGCCGCGCCATGCTCCGCATAGCTTTGCGCAATGTCGGCCGGAATGAAGTCGGCACGCAGCACGCCCTTGGACGGACTGGCCTTTTTGACTTCGGCAATCACCGCCGGCTTGCCCGCCGAGATTTTGGCGCGCAGCGCGCCGACAAAGTCCCGCGTGAGCACACGCGATTCGGCGTCTTCACGCATCACGGCCAGCGGCTTGCGTTTGATGGCCTCCGCGATTTCTTCGCGCTTGACGGCAATGATCTTGTCGAGGATGTCGGACATGGTGTTCAGGCTGCCAGGGTTTGGGTGATGGAAACAAGCTGCGCGAGGCGGGCCTTGGCCGCGCCGGACTCCAGGGCGCCACGCGCCTTGACAATTCCTTCCTGCATCGAGGAAGCCACATTGGCCGCGTACAGCGCTGCCCCGGCGTTGAGAATGACAATGTCGCGCGCCGCGCCCGGCTGGTTGTCCAGCACGCCCAGCAGCATGGCTTTGGACTGCTCCGGCGTTTCGACGCGCAGCGCGCGGTTGCTGGCCATGGTCATGCCGAAGTCCTCGGGGTGGATTTCGTATTCGGTGATCTCGCCGTTTTTCAGCTCCCCCACGATGGTGGCGGCACCCAGGCTGACCTCGTCCATGCCGTCCTTGCCATACACCACCAGCGCATGCTCGGCGCCCAGGCGCTGCAGCGCACGGATCTGGATGCCCACCAGGTCGGGGTGGAACACGCCCATCAGGATGTTCGGGGCGCTGGCCGGGTTGGTGAGCGGCCCGAGGATGTTGAAAATGGTGCGCACGCCCAGCTCCTTGCGGATGGGCGCGACGTTTTTCATGGCCGGGTGGTGGTTGGGAGCAAACATGAAACCCACGCCGGCTTCTTCAATGCAGCGGGCAATCGCCTCGGGCGTCAGGTTGATGTTGATGCCCAGGGATTCCATGACATCGGCACTGCCCGACTTGCTGCTGACGCTGCGCCCGCCGTGCTTGCTGACCTTGGCGCCCGCCGCCGCCGCCACAAACATCGAACAGGTCGAGATGTTGAAGGTGTGCGAGCCGTCGCCACCCGTGCCGACGATGTCCACCAGATGGGTCTTGTCGGCCACATTGACCTTGGTCGAAAACTCGCGCATCACCTGCGCGGCGGCCGTGATCTCACCGATGGTTTCCTTCTTGACACGCAGGCCGGTGATCAGCGCCGCCATCATGACCGGCGACATCTCGCCGCTCATGATCAACCGCATGATGTGCAGCATCTCGTCGTGAAAGATCTCGCGGTGCTCGATGGTGCGTTGCAGGGCTTCCTGCGGGGTGATTTTGTGGGTGTTCGGCATGGGGGTCTCCTTACTTGCTCGGATTGTCGGACAAAGCCAGCTTCAGGCCAAAGCCGATGAACATGCAGGCAGCGACCCGGTCCAGCCAGTGCATGCCGCGCTGCACGGCATCGCGCCGGGCCATCCAGGCGGCGGCCAGGGCCCAGCCCGAGTTGACCGGGATGGCGTTGAGGTTGAACAGCAAGCCCAGCAGCACAAAGGCCAGGGCCTTGTTGTCAGCATCCGGCGCAATGAACTGCGGCACAAAGGCCAGGAAGAAAATCGCCACTTTGGGGTTGAGTACGTTGGTCAGAAAGCCGCCCCGGAAAATCGCTTTCAGGCTGCGCGGTTTCTCAGCGGCGGCCGCAGCGATCAAGTCCGGCGCGGCCTGCGGTGCCTTGGCCAGCAGAATCTTGATGCCCATCCACAGCAGGTAAGCCGCCCCGATGTACTTGAGCACAGTAAACGCGGTGGCAGAAGTCGCGAGCAGTGCGCTCACGCCGAGGGCCGCCGCGAAGATATGCACGAAGCAGCCGGCCGTGATGCCGAGTCCGGCCACCACGCCCGCGCGGGCACCGGAGCGCAGCGAATTCGTCACAATGTAGAGCACATCGGGCCCCGGCGTCAGGTTCAGCAGCCAGCCGGCCGCGATGAACAACAACAGGTGCTGAAAGTCAGGCATGGCAAAGCGTCCTTATGCGTTGAAAAACTGACGGACGGCCGCCACCGCGCGGTCCACCCCTGCCGCTTCTACATCGAGATGCGTGACAAAGCGCAGCCGGTACAGGCCCGTCGCCTGAATGCCGTGATCAAGCAGGTGCTTGAGCAGGGCTGCAGATTTGTCCCGCGCCGCGCCGGTCAAGTCCACAAACAGGATATTGGTCTCGGGCGCTTCCACCTGCAAGCCCTCAATCCCCGCCAGACCGTCGGCCAGTTGCCTGGCCAGCGCATGGTCCTGCGCCAGGCGTTCAATGTGATGGTCCAGCGCGTAGCTGGCGGCGGCCGCCAGCATGCCGGCTTGGCGCATCGCACCGCCCGCCATCTTGCGGACCCGACGCGCCCGCGCAATGAACTCGCGCGAGCCGCACAGCGCGGAGCCCACGGGCGCGCCCAACCCCTTGCTGAAGCAGACCGACACGCTGTCAAAACACCGCGCGATGCGGCGCGCTTCAGTTTGGGCGTCGCTGCCGGTCAGCGCGGCCTGTGCCACGGCGGCATTGAACAGGCGCGCGCCATCCAGGTGCCGGCTCAGGCCTTTGCTGTGGGCCAGCCCCGTGGCCTGCTGCAGATAGTCAAAGGGCAACAGCTTGCCGCCCAGCGTGTTTTCCAGTGCCAGCAGGCGGGTACGCGCAAAATGCGGGTCGTCGGGCTTGATGGCGGCTTCGACGTCAGCCAGCGCCAGCGTGCCGTCAGGCTGGTGGTTCAGCGGCTGTGGCTGCACGCTGCCAAACACCGCGGCCCCGCCACCTTCCCAGCGGTAGCAGTGCGCCATCTGGCCGACGATGTACTCGTCGCCGCGCTGGCAGTGGCTCAAGATCGCGCAGAGGTTGCTCTGCGTGCCGGTGGGCACAAACAGCGCGGCTTCAAAGCCCAGCATGCCGGCAATTTTTTCCTGCAGCGCATTGACGCTGGGATCGTCGCCAAACACATCGTCGCCCAGCGGCGCGGCCTGCATGGCTGCGCGCATGGCGGGGGTGGGCTGGGTGACGGTGTCACTGCGAAGATCAACAGTCATTTCGGCCTTTCGCCAAGTTACAACGGGGACTAACAGCTATCAGATATATAGCTGACGAGGTCATGCCCGCTGCACCAGGAAGTTCTTCAGCATCGCATGGCCGTGCTCGGTCAGGATGGATTCGGGGTGGAACTGCACGCCTTGAATGGGCAGTTCCTTGTGGCGCACGCCCATGATCTCGCCGTCATCCGTCCACGCGGTGACGGCCAGCACCTCCGGGCAGGACGACTTTTCAATGGCCAGCGAGTGGTAGCGGTTCACGACAAACTGCTCCGGCAGGGCGGCAAACACACCCTGCTGCGTGGTGGTGATCAGGCTGGTCTTGCCGTGCATGAGCTGCTGGGCCCGGATGATCTTGCCGCCGAAGGCCGCTCCTATCGCCTGGTGACCCAGGCAGACGCCCAGGATGGGCAGCTTGCCGGCGAAGTGCTGGATCGCCGCCACCGAAATGCCGGCCTCGGCCGGCGAGCAAGGCCCCGGCGACACCACCAGGAGATCAGGCGCGCGCGCGGCGATGCCCTCCAGCGTGATCTCGTCGTTGCGAAAGACTTCAACCTCGGCGCCCAGCTCACCAAAGTACTGGACGATGTTGTAGGTGAAGCTGTCGTAGTTGTCGATCATCAGGAGTTTCATGATCCTGCCCCTTCTTTCAGGCGCGCGAATTCGCCATGCTCAAACTCGATAAACGCGGCAATCATGGCGCGGTAGGTCGCCTCCATGACGTCCTCGGGGGCGCCGGCCTGCCTGGCCTGCGCACGCACGCGGTCGATGATGAAATCGATGCGCGCCTGGTCGTACACCTGATCTGAGCGCTGCTTGATGCGTGCGGCCTGGGCCACATAGCCGCTGCGCTCGGCCAGCAGGGCCACGATGCGGTCATCGAGCGCATCGATGTGCCGGCGCACGTCGGCCATGGTGTCACAGTGCTGGACAGTTATCTTGCTCATTCCAGACCCTCCTCAACCAGTTCGCTGGCACGCAGCAAGGCGCGCGCCTTGGCTTCCGTTTCTTTCCATTCCAGCTCGGGCACCGAGTCGGCCACCACGCCGGCCGCAGCCTGCACATACAGGGTCTGGTCCTTGATGATGCCGGTGCGGATCGCGATGGCCACGTCCATGTCGCCCGCATAACTGAGGTAGCCGCAGGCGCCGCCATACAGGCCGCGCTTGGTGGGCTCCAGCTGGTCGATCAGTTCCATCGCGTGCACCTTGGGCGCGCCGGTCAGCGTGCCGGCCGGAAAGGTCGCCTTGAGCACATCCATGCTGGTCATGCCATCGAGCAGCACGCCTTCGACGTTGCTCACGATGTGCATCACATGGCTGTAGCGCTCGACCGCAAAGGCTTCGGTCACCTTGACGGTACCGGTTTTGGCGATGCGGCCGATGTCGTTGCGCGCCAGGTCGATCAGCATCACGTGCTCGGCGCGCTCTTTCGGGTCATTGACCAGTTCCTGCTCGACCGCCTTGTCGGCCTCGGGGGAGGAGGCGCGCGGGCGGGTGCCGGCCAGCGGACGGATGGTGATTTTCTGCTCGAACATGGCCCCCACGCTTGCCACTGCGTGTGCTGCGCTGCCCCCCGAGGGGGCCGTGCCTTGCTCGGGGCGGCCCTTCGCGGCGGCCGCCGCCAGGGGAACCTGCTCCTGCCGCACCAGAATCTCGGGCGACGCCCCCACCACATGGAAATCACCAAAGTGGTAGTAGTACATGTAAGGCGAAGGGTTGAGCGCGCGCAGCGCCCGGTACAGGCTCAGCGGCGACTCGGTGTAGCGCTTCTTGATGCGCTGGCCGACCTGCACCTGCATGAAATCGCCGGCCTCGATCAGCCGCTTGGCGCGCTCCACCGCGGCAATGTAGTCGGCCTTGGCAAAATCCCGCTCGGCCGGATAGCCCTGCGAGGGCTTGACGACCGGCGCGCTGACGGAGTATTTGAGCTGTTCCCTGAGTTCGCGCAGGCGCTTCTTGGCGTTGGCATAAGCCTCGGGCTGGGCCGGGTCCGCGTACACGATCAGGTAGAGCTTGCCCGATAGGTTGTCGATCACGGCCAATTCTTCGCACTGCAGCAGCATGATGTCGGGGCAACCCAGCGTGTCCGGCGGGCAAGTGGCCTCCAGCTTCTTCTCGATGTAGCGCACCGTGTCATAGCCAAAGTAACCGGCCAGCCCGCCGCAAAAGCGCGGCAAGCCGGGCCTGAGCGCAACCTTGAACCGTTTTTGGTAGTCACTGATGAAGTCCAGCGGATTGTCCCGCGAGGTTTCAATGACCCGGCCGTCCGTCACCACCTCGGTGAGCATGTCGGCCCCGAAGCCCGAGCAGCGTATCAGCGTGCGCGCGGGCAGGCCAATAAAGCTGTAGCGGCCAAAACGCTCGCCCCCTACCACCGACTCCAGCAGGAAGCTGAATTTGCCGCCGTCTTTGGCATTGGCGAGCTTGAGGTAGAGCGACAGCGGGGTTTCGAGATCGGCAAACGCCTCCAGCATGAGCGGAATGCGGTTGTAGCCCTGGCTGGCCAGGCTTTTAAATTCGAGTTCAGTGATCACAGTGGGTCCTTCATCAGGGCGGGCGCGTTGTGGGCGCCTGCGCCTGTCATTCAAAACGCCCCGAAGTCCGGGGCCGGGATGCTCGTTGCGTGGCGCACGAGCGCATCAATTCAGGAGGGCGCGGGGACTGCTGCAAGGGCACGGTCAGGCGGTACAGCTGACACGTGTACGCCTCAGGCGTGCGCGAGATGACAGGTACGCCAGGGCCAGGCTCCCCGGCCTGCACAACCTGTTTGAATGATGCGATGAATGAACATGTAGCCCAAAGTGTAGCAAAGAAGACCCCGACCGAAAGGGCCATCGTGGCAATTCGTGGCGTCCGGGAAATTCCGGTAAATGGGCAGACTCCCCTAATCAGCAGCAGGTAGCCCCATCCATCTGGCAAACCCTATAGCCGCCAGCGCGTCGCGGGCTTGAAAATAGCCTCACAAAAAAAAGAACGACCGTTCTATTTAAACCCGTTGGAGACTTTCATGACTTTGTCTTTGTCTTTGCCTTTGTCTTTGTATAAGCAGTGCATCACCGGTCTGGCCGGGCTGATGCTGTCACTTGGCGTGCTAGCTGCGCCGGTGGAGATTTCGGGGGTCAAACTGGATGATCCGGTGGAGCTGCATGGCACGAAACTCCAGCTCAATGGCGCCGGCGTCCGCTACAAGGCGGTGTTCAAGGTGTATGTGGCGGGCCTCTACCTGGGCAAGAAGGCCGCCACGCCCGAAGAGGTGTACGCGGCACCGGGCCCCAAGCGCCTGAGCATCACGCTGCTGCGCGAAATCGACTCCAACGAGCTCGGCAAGGCATTTACCAAAGGCTTTGAAGAAAACACGCCCAAAGGCGAGATGTCCAGGCTGATCCCGGGCCTGATCAGGATGGGCCAGATCTTTGCCGACCAGAAAAAGCTGCTGCCCGGCGAAAACTTCACCATTGACTGGATTCCCGGCACGGGCACCGTGCTCACCGTCAAGGGCAAGCAGCAGGGCGAGCCGTTCAGGGAAATTGAATTTTTCAATGCCCTGATGCGCATCTGGCTGGGCCCGCAGCCCGCAGACTGGAAGCTCAAGGACGCCTTGCTGAGTAAAAGCTAAAGCTCAAGCGGTTGAAGGGTGCATCGGACTGCGCACACCAGGGGCGGGCCGCCAGACCACCTGCCTGCCGGCGGCAGCCCCCCTCCCCCAGCTGGAGGCACTGCGCTTATATCGCGACGCCCGCGGTGCTCGCCAGGTATTTCTCCAGCACGCCCAGCTCTTCCGCCGTGGGCGCGCCTTTGCCGCTGATGACGGCATAGATGTTCCCCCGGAAGCCGTCGCGCGGGTAGTAACTGAGGTAACCCCAGCCGATCAGCATCTGGTTGAAGGCGCTTGGCGAAAAACTTGCGCTCGCGCCCGCCACCAGGGCGGAGTTCACGCGCAGCTTTTGCGACCCTGGCGCACAGGTGAACGACACCACGGACGGCACATTGACGGGCAGCTTGGTGGAGCTGGCCAGTTGCACGGTCTGGCCGTTGGCATCCACCCATTTCGCGCCAGGGCAGCTGTTGGTGAAATTGAGCTCTGACGTGAAACGGGCCTCGGCCTGTGACGCCTGAAACAGCACACCGGTGTTGTACTGGCCGGGCACGCTCACCGCCGCGATGGCAAAGTGCGAATCCTCCAGGTTGTACGGCACCCGGTTCCTGGGATTGGGCTGTATGCCGGGCATCTTGAGCGACTTCTTGCACCAGAAGCCCCAGGTGTTGTAGACCGCATGGTCCGAGTTCTTTTTGCCGTTGGTCACGCGCATCACCGGCACCGACATCGCCCCCATTCCACCATTGGCCTTGTTGACCCAGTTGATCATTTCCAGGGCGTTGCCGGCGCTGGAGCCAAAGCCGGAGTCGGAGATGGCGCGCACCGGCTCGCCGGCGGCGGCGGGAGCGCCCTGCAGGTAGTCGGTGTACCCGTCGGCGAGATCCCATTTGGCGGCGTTGTATTTCGCCAGGATCGCCATCGCGGCGCCCGGCAGGCTGGTGGCCGCATAGGCGACCGGGTCATTGAGCGAATAGATCTTGCGCTGTGGCGGAACCTGGCCTGACAGCTGGCCATCGCTGGTATAGGTCAGCGTCGCGATGCGGTTGGCCTCGGGCACGTAGGTGAAGGTGTCCTGGCCGTTCGCGCCAGCAGGAATGGTCAGCACCGTTTTGCTGAACGTGCCGCCGTTGTTCGAGGACACCCCTATGCTCACAGGCGCCGCCAGATTCCCGCGGGCGTAGACCGTGATGGTGAGGGGCGTTCCCGCCAGCGCATAACCCGGCCCGTCGTCAAACAGCACGGCTTTGGCGATCCCGGCGGATGCCTTCAGCGGGCCCGAGACCGACGGCTCCAGCGTCTTGTTCTGGTGCCAGCCCGGCACATGGTTGATCGCGTAATTGCGGATGGGCCAGTGGTTGCCACCCATCCAGCTGTAGATTTCGCAACCGGCTGCGCGTGCATAGCTCACGGCCCTGGAGAACATGGCCTGCCACCGCAGGTCATCGATCGGCATGCCGGTTTCGGTCAGCGCCAGCTTGACACCGTTGGCCTTGGCCCAGTCCGTGGCAATCTTGATGCGGTCGGCGCCGGTCGACTCCGTGATGGAGCCCACGCCAAAGCCCGCGCTGTAGTTCTTGGCCACTTCGGTGTCATAGTCAAAGGCCGCGCCATTGCTGTACGCATCCAGGTACATGTGGACTTCGTAGATGAGGTTGCTGCCCATCAGCGGGAAACCCGGATTTTTCGTTCCGACGAACATGGCCGAATCCCACAGGTTCCCGGCAACATAGATGGGATTGCCAGCGTCGATGGTGCGAATTGCATTGATGGCGGCCTGCGCATAGGCCGGCCAGATCGTCAGGTCTTCGGCGGTTTTGACGGCGTCTTCATTCCACGCAACGATGCCGCCCGGCTGGGGCATATCGTGCGGTTCGTTCATCAGGCCGTAGCCGCCAAAACCGGGGTGGCTGCCCCACTTGGCCGCCACACGTGTCCAGAAATCCGTGAAATGGGCTAGCGTGAGCGTGGCGCCTGCGGCCAGTGCAAAAATCCGCGTGCGCACCTGCGTGTTGTCGGTCGTGTAGGGCCTGATCAGCGGATCCGACGGGACCGTCAGGCCAATCACGGAGCCGTCAGCCTGGTACTTGAAGTCCTGGTAGCGGCAGTAGTTGTGGTTGTCGATGATGCACTTCGTGCCGGCCGCCGCATGTGCGTCGAGGACGCCGGTGATGTAAGACTCGTAACCCGGATGAAATGCGCCCGGGCTGCCGATGGCAGCGATGGCTGCAGCATTGGCAAAGGTACCGGGCAACATGGGCTGCAACAACTCCCACTGGATGGGCAGGCGGTTCTTGGCGTAGCCATTGGCCGCCAGGTAAGCGACGTCCTGCGCACGCGGCACGGTGAAGTTCAGGTTGGGTGCCGTGCTCATGCCGAAGCGCAAACCGGGCTTGGCCCACTCCATGCCGGAAAGATTGGTGCCCATGGGCACGCCCGAAATCGTGGTCGTTGGTGGGGGGGGCGTGGTGGTCCCGCCCGGGATCGTCTTGATGGGGCGCCCGGCCGAAGCCACGCCCAAGCCACCGAGAGCGGCTGCCGCAACGGCCGCCTTTGAAAATTCACGTCTTTGCATGGGGAATCCTTCAATTTGCAGGTGGGCGCTTCCTGCGCCAGGGGCCGGCCTGACAAAAATGGACAAGTCGGCAAATTCACGCTTGTTACAGCGGCGGGTGTACTGTGAAGCGACTCGCGCAAGCTCGGCAGCTATGTGTGCTGGCGCACACTATTTGTAAGAATTCACCTACGTGCATTAAGGTGGGTTTGACATTGGCGAAATGCCAGGCTGTAGGAAGACTCCTACGGCCCATTTGAAGCTTTCGTGCTCGTTTTACCGTCACAAACCTTCTTCCATGCACCACAAAGTTTGCGGATTTCAGAAAATTGTTTGTAGGCGCATTCCTACAAGCCTCGCTGCACCGCAAAGGCTGAAACGAGACCGTGAATGTAGGACGAGACTTACAGCAGGCGAGCTGCAGCAAGCTCGACAATAAAGTGTGAAAAATGAGCCAATTGCGGGAAGGCATACCCCGATGGCGGTCGGAAGCAACAGGAAAAATGTTAAAAATATCTGATATTCGAAACACAAAGTATTGCGTTGATTACAGTTTTTTAACCTTTTCACCCACCCCGACCACTTTCCGGGGTCGATGGCGCGCACCGGGAGAGGCTTCAATCAAGCAAGGCTTCAACGAGGGGCAGAATGCCCAAGAATGTGCCACCCGTTCAGGCGCATAGCCCGCCCAAAGGACAGCCGGGGGCACGCGCTGTTGGCGTGCCCGTTCGCCCGTTCACGCCGAGGCCGCACCCGTCATGGCTGCCATTGCTATTGCCATTGCAACTGCGCCAGCGAGTCGATAAACCCGTCAGCATCCACGGCACGCACCGGCTCGCCGTGGTTGTAGCCGTAAGTGACCAGCACCACGGGACAACCAGCCGCGCGGGCAGCCCGGGCATCATTGCTGGAGTCGCCAATCATCAAGGTGCGGCCCGGTCGGGTTCCCAGGGCCTCGCAGGTTTTCAGCAGCGGCAGCGGGTCAGGCTTCTTGCGCTCGAACGAATCCCCGCCAAACACCTCGGCAAAAAAATCCTCCAGCCCCTTGAGCTTGAGCAGCGGGCGCGCAAAGGCCGCCGGCTTGTTGGTCACGCAGGCCAGCTTGAGCCCGGCCCGCCGCAACGCATGCAGCCCTTCCGGAACGCCCGGATAAACCACCGAATGCAGGCCACTGATGCGGTCATAGTGCCGTTGATAGCCCGCATAGGCCCGATCGTAATTGGCTGCTGAATTAATAGCTGGAGAGGCCCGACTTTCCTGGACCCGAACGTGATTCAATACTGAGCGGACCAAATGCTCCGAGCCCTTCCCGACCATGCGGCCCACCGTGGCGGCATCCAGCGGACGAGCCTTGAAGCCCTCCCCGGAAAGATCCGCCAGCATCAGGTTGAGCGCGGCCACGAAGTCCCCCACTGTGTCCACCATGGTTCCATCCAGATCGACAATGGCCGCGTCAAAGGCGCCCTGGTTCAGATGAGGGAAATTGTCGACCATCAATGAGAGTCCTTCCATTGGCGGGCACGCCCGCTCCTGACGGCCCGGCGCAGGCAGTCGAGCATGTGCTGTTCATCGAGCGGCTTTTCCAGCCAGTCGGAAATCTCCAGCGACAGCCGCTCGGCGCGCACTTGATCCTCCTCCGGTGTCACCGACAACACCACGACAGGCAGGCCGGCGGTGCGCTTGTCCCTGCGCAGCTCGGCGATCAAGTCGAGGCCGTTTTCATGGGGCAGTTTGATGTCGACGGTCATGGCCGCATAGGACTCCATCTTGAGGTAGTCGCGAGCCTGTGCCGCCGTATGGGCCACATCCGCATCAAAACCGCCTTTGTCCAGCATCATGCCAATCAGCTGTGCGACATCCGGATCGTCCTCACACACCAGAATCCGTGGCCGTGCAATCGCATAAAGGCTCATCGGGGCCGTCACGGGGGGAGCCTCCTTCCATTGCGGCAATTCGAAAAAGAAAGTCGTTCCGACGTTCTGCTCCGTCGTGAAGCCAATGCTTCCTTCCATGCGCTCCACAATGGCTTTGGAAATGTTGAGGCCCAGGCCTGTTCCGCCCCGCTGCCGCGTATCAGACGCGTCGGCCTGGGAAAACTTCTGGAAGATGTGTTTGCGAAATTCTTCAGGTATGCCGGGGCCCTTGTCGCGGATCTCGACGCGCACGCGCTCCGCCTCGCAGCGCAGCAGAATCTGCACCGTACCTTCCGCCGGGGAGAATTTGATGGCGTTTGACAGCAGGTTCGTCACCACCTGAATCAGGCGGTCGCTGTCCGCGTAGACACTCACGGGATGGCGGCCGGCACGCAGCACCAGCTTCACCTGGTGCTGCGCTGCAAACCCCTCGTTCGCGGCGAGCACCTGCTCCATCAGGGGCGCCAGCTCCACCGGCTGCATCTCAAAGCGCATTTTGCCGGACTCGATTTTTTCGCTGTCAAGGATGTCGTTGATCAGGCGGATGAGCCGTTCACAGTTGTTTTTGGCAATGCCCACCAGCGCCTTCGCCTTCTCTGGCAACTCGCCGGTGACGCCGCCCCAGACCAGTCCCAGCGAGCCGCGTATGGACGTGAGGGGAGTCCGCAATTCGTGGCTGACGGTGGACACGAACTCGCTCTTCATGCGGTCAACGCGCTTGAGCTCGGTGACGTCGTTGCCCAGCGCGAAGAATCCAATGGCCTGGTCCCACTCCTTGCCCTCGCCATAGCGCGGGAAATAATCCATCACGTATTCGCGGCGCCGGCCGGTGGCGCTCACCTGCGCGCGCTCATACCGCACCGAATAGCCTCCAAGCGCTTCCGCGACGTGGTCTTTCACCCCTGCGTAAAAATCCGCCCCCATCACCTCCAGCAGGGTTTTCTGGTGAATTTGCTCGTGCGACAGGCCAAACGCCTCTTCATAGGCCTTGTTGTGGAACTGGAGGCGCTGGTCTTTGTCAACGTAGGCAATCAGCGCGGGAACGGTATCCGTGAGCTGGCGCAGTTGTGCTTCGCTGTCGCGCAATGCCTGGCTGATCCGTTTGCTTTCGGTGATGTCGCGAATGATGGCCGTGAACAGCCGCTGTCCGCCCACATGGACGTCCCCGAAAGACACATGGACCGGAAATTCGATGCCGTCGCGGCGCACCCCGCGGACCTCGGTGCCGGACTCCCTGAAATCGCGGGGGCGGCGGGCCAGGGCCTCATAAAACGCGGTGAACTTCGTCCGATAGCGCGCCGGCAACAAAGTAGCCACCTGGCGGCCGACCAGGTCTTCAAGCGTGTAGCCGAAGAGAGCCCGTGCGGCGCTGTTGGCGCCGACAATAACGCCTTGCGGGGTGGCCGTCACCACCCCTTCCGCCATGCTCTCGGTCACGGCCCGGCTCATGGCTTCGCTGTCGGAAAGCCGCGCCTCCACAAGGCGGCGCTGGGCCTGAAAGCGGCTGATCATCAGGAGGGCCCATGCCAATACGGCAAGCGAGAGCACGCCGCCTGACAGGATCAGCCGCTTGACGGTCTGGGCGCTCTGCCGGGTCTCTTCTTTTGAGCGCTCCAGCGCCAGCGTTTCAGCGCTTTTGATGCGATGGGCCAGAGCGTCAATCTCCTGGTGAAGCTGACGGTTCGGGCCACTGCCGACCAGGGCCGCGGCAGCCTCCAGCCCCGCCTGCTGCCGGGCGGCGACGGTCTGCTCCATCAGTTCAACCCGCCGGGTGATCAGGTCTTTCAGAGCGAGCAACGCCTGCGACGTGTCGGTTGGCGTTTGCGCGCCGGAGATGTGCAGCAGCGCCTGTTGCAACCGTTCCCGGCCTTGCCGGTACGCCGTCAGGTCATTTGCCGTCTGGGTGAGGAGGTAGCGCT
Organism: Polaromonas sp. P4_F9; assembly: GCF_056401235.1. Taxonomy (NCBI): domain Bacteria; kingdom Pseudomonadati; phylum Pseudomonadota; class Betaproteobacteria; order Burkholderiales; family Comamonadaceae; genus Polaromonas; species Polaromonas sp. P4_F9. The sequence goes on from NZ_JBFUJT010000016.1 coordinate 15,459, forward strand.
GCTGCAGGGACTCCGTGGTTTTGAACTGGGAAACGACTTCCTCCAGAAGCAGTACCGTTTCCCGGGTTTTCGTCTCCTGCTGTGCATCGCTGATCAGCGCATTGATCGTGATGTACGACGCGGCCGTACTCAGGACGATCAGGGCCAGCCCCATGCACAGGGCCAGGTTGACAGTGGCGCGAAAGGGTAGCTTCATGGTGGCTTTTTGGGTTTGGACCTCGTGACCTCGTCTTAGGGCTCAATGTGCCAGGGGTCGGTGACCGCAGATGCCCCGAACCGGCTCATCCAGGGACCGTGATGGTGCGTGCAGGCCGGATACGCCACCGCGGCATACCCTGCCCGAGTGATTTATACACGGGTTGGCAGGCCGTCCATCGCCCGGGGCCTGCATTACTGCTGCCCGACCACCGTCCGCACTGCCTCCAGCAGGGAATCGATCTCGACTGGCTTGGTGATATAGCCATTGGCGCCCCCCGCCAGGCCTTTCAACACAGACTCCCGGGTTGCCTTGGCAGTCAGCATGATGACAGGCACATCCTTGAGTGCCGGGTGCGCACGAATTCTGAGCAGAATGTCAAAGCCATCGGCATCGGGAAGCATCACATCGAGAAGAACGAGATCGGGCCTCGGGGGTTTACGAAACTCGGCCACGACCTCGGCACGAGACCCGGCGACTCGCACATCAAACCCTTCAAAAATCAGATACTGGCTCAGGAAACTGGCCAGAAGCGGGTCGTCATCAACAACAATGGCCGATAAGCGCTGCCCCGGAGTCCGCGGGGGATGCACCGCGCGCTTGTGCGCAATCCGGACGTAGTAGCTGGAGTTCTTGAGCGACGCGGCGCAGGCATCGGCTTCAGCGTTGGCCTGGGTCAACGCCATGGCGCTGAACTTGAACTGCAGCGACGCGGCAAAGGAATCCGGATGGACCACCGCCGCAAGGTTCTTGAAGACCAGATTCCGGAGCGTCTCATCGAATGTTTCGAGAGCCGCCGCACTCATGCTCTGCCGAATCTGCGCCAGCGTCAAAACACCATCAAGTCGCACCAGCAATTCGACCTCGAGCGGTGAAATGGTGGTGACCGAACCGCGCAACTCCTGTTCACCGTTCGAAGTAACCCCGTAAACATCGGTGTAGTCCAAGGTATTGGCTCCTCTCATGACATGCGGCGTGACATGCGCCTGGGTGCTGTCAAATTCTGGTGCTTGAGGTTGAGGGCCGGCTCATTCGCAAGCGACTCCCCCCATACACCCGCAGATTCTGGCGTACCAGCCTCTGCATATTACCTCGACCCCGGCGTCAGAATGATCGAGACGCAGCGGCTTCGGGCGGCAAGCCGGCATCCAGCGCGCCCATCAGTTCGCCCAGGGACACCTCCAGCGCCGCCAGCCGCCCGTCAAGGGCCTCACGCGGCAGGCTTTCACCGAGGGCCAGTTCAAGCGTTTCTGCGTCATGTGGCACACGCGTTGCACCAATCTGCCCCGCGATACCCCGCAAGGAATGGCTCAGCATCTCAGCCGTTTTCAGCTCGCCTTCTTCCAGGGCCTGGCGGATGCGCGCGATCGTTTCCTGGTGGCTTTGCTGGAAGCGGCGGAGCATCGAGACGTACAGCGGGTTGAGCCCCATCGCGCGAGACAGTCCCAACGCCAGGTCCAGACCCACCACGTGGTCGGGCAATAAAGCATTGACTGAATCTACCTCCCCCGCCCCGGCCCCGGAGGCCGCGGCAGCTTCAGTGACAGGCACGGCGGTGGCAGCCGCCGGCGCCTCCAGGCTCTCAAGCGCCTTGCGAAGCTGGGCAGCGGCTTGCGCCCGCTCCGCATCCGTCAGCCGGCCCAGGTCGATGTCCATGCGCAGTCCCGGCTTGTCACTCTGGATGATGCCGGCATCGCCTGCCGGGGCGAGGGCCGTGTTACGGACGGCATAGATGGCGATGGGCTCGGAGAAGCCCTTGGCCAGCAGGGGGTCCCGCGCATCAGCGAGGATCTCGCCCTGCACCAGGGCATGGGTTTCGCTGGAGATCAGGATCCCGCCGGGCTCGGCTGCCTGCTCAAGCCTGGCAGCGAGATTCACCTCACGCCCGATGATGGTGTATTCCATGCGCAGCGCACTGCCGAAATTGCCCACATCGCAGAAGCCGGAATTGATACCGACACGTATCTCGAACGTCTTGCTGATGCCCATGCTGCGCCAGCGCCGCTGCAAATCCTGCATGCGCTTTTGCATCGCCATCGCCATCCTCACGCACTGCAAGGCATCCTGGCGCGGCCCCAGGCTGTGGGGATCGCCGAAAAATATGACGATGGCGTCGCCGATGAACTTGTCCAGCGTTGCGCCGTATTCCGCCGCGATCTGCGACATCTCCGCGAAATAGCTGTTCAACAGCAGCGTGACTTCTTCGGGTTGCCATTGCGCCGTCAAGGCGGTGAAATCCTTGATGTCGGAGAAAAACACGGTCAGCCGCTTGCGCTGCGTCTGAATTTCGGCGTGGCGGGAACCGTCGAACAGCGACTGGTAGACCTGTGGCGCCAGGTAGCGCGACAGCTGCTCGGACAAATCCTTCAGGCGTTTGGCATTGGCGCTGCGTTCCAGATGAAGCCTGACACGGGCCAGCAAAATGGGCGGGCTGATCGGCTTGGTGATGTAGTCCGTGGCGCCCAGATCCAGCCCTTTTTGTTCATCCGCCACGCTGCCAAGGGCGGTGAGGAAAATGACCGGGATATCGGCGGTGCGCGGGTCCCTTGCCAGCCGGCGCATGACCTCATAGCCATCCATGACGGGCATCATGACGTCCAGCAGGATGAGCCCGGGGCGCGGGTCGCCCTTTGCCAGCTGCAGGCCGGCCTCGCCATCGCCAGCCACCAGCACCTCGTATCGCTCCCGCAGCAAGGCCTCGAGGAAATAGCGGATATCCGCCGTATCGTCAATCACCAGAACGCGGGGCCGGTGCGGCTGCACCGGGGCAGTCATGGCACCAGCACCCGGATGGAGCAGCTCGCCCGCTCCCGGCCTCGCTACGTTATGCATGGTCCGGCTCCTCCATTAAAACCAGAGGCACTTTTTTGCGCCCCGGCGCGCCGCCTCAGTTCGCCAATGCGGCCCGCATCGCGTCAATCACCGCCTTGTAGTCGGGTTTGCCAAAAATGGCGCTGCCTGCCACAAAGGTATCCGCGCCGGCGGCGGCCACACGCGCGATGTTGTCGGTCTTGATGCCGCCGTCGACTTCCAGGCGAATATCCTTGCCCGAGGCGTCAATGCGTTTTCGCGCCTGCTCGATCTTGCGCAGCGCCGAGTCGATGAAGCTCTGCCCGCCAAAGCCGGGGTTGACGCTCATGATCAGGATCAGGTCTATGTCGTCTATGACCCAGTCCAGCACCTCCATGGACGAGGCCGGATTGAACACCAGCCCGGCCTTGCATCCCTTGGCCTTGATGGCTTGCACGCTGCGGTGCACGTGGCCGGACGCCTCGGGATGGAAGCTGATCAGGTCGGCGCCCGCATCGGCAAACGCGGCGGCCAGCGCATCGACCGGCTGCACCATCAGGTGCACATCAATCGGTACCGCCGAGCCATCGGCTTTTTTGGCGTGGGGTTTCAGCGCCTGGCAAATCATGGGCCCGAAAGTCAGGTTGGGCACGTAGTGGTTGTCCATCACATCAAAGTGGATCCAGTCGGCCCCCGCCGCTATGACGGCCTCAAGTTCCGCACCGAGGCGGGCGAAGTCGGCGGACAAAATGGACGGAGCAATCCGGTAGGTGGGCGGCGTGGTTTTACTCATGGGGCGATTGTCGCAGCAAGCCGCCCCCCGCTGCCGGGGGGCCGTTACACCGGCACGGGTTGAGGCGGTTAATATGGACGCCCACAGTTTTTCCAGCCATGTCCAAATACCATTTTTCCTGCGAAGTCGTCCCCCAGTACCAGCCTGACCAGTCAGCGCCCGAAGACCTGATTTACGGGTTTTCCTATACCGTCACACTCACCAACACCGGGGATGTGGCCGCCCAGCTGATCTCCCGCCACTGGATCATCAGTGACGCGAACGGCCACACCGAAGAAGTCAAGGGGCTGGGTGTGGTGGGCCACCAGCCGCTGCTCAAGCCGGGCGAGTCCTTCCAGTACACCAGCGGCTCGCGCCTGCGCACGCCGACCGGCACCATGCACGGCAGTTATTTTTGTGTGGCGGAAGACGGCACGCGCTTCGAAGTGGCCATCCCGATGTTTGTGCTCGAGGCGCACCAGGGGGGCAATCCGGCCGGCCGCGTCCTGCATTGACCCGGCCGATGAAAGACCTGCCCACCCTGCTCCGGGCGCTGAACCCCGATGCCGACCTGACCGGGCGCCACGTCTGGCTGATCCGGTTGTTCGCTTGGATTCGCGGCGACCAGACCTCGGTCCAGGCCGCCGTGGCGCGGGTGCAGGCTTTCCTGGAGGCCGCCGAGGCGCAGCCGGACGTTCAGCGGCGCCTGCAGGCCTGGTGGCAGCAGCTGATACAGACGGTCGACATCACCACCTTGCTGGCGGACTTTGGCTTTGCACCCCGCACGGCTTTTGTCAGCGAACTCGGCGAGCGCCTGCGTCGCAAGATGCTGCCGGGCACGCCCGAAACCACCGATGCGTCGGAGTTGTTCCCGCTGGTGGCGCCGAGGCGTTTCGATGCCCAATGGATGGGCGCCCTGGAAGAGCCGCAGATCGACCAGCTGGCCTGCCTGCTGTCACCCCATGGCCAGCTGGACACCCTGCACTGGCAGTACAGCCTGGTGGACGCACTGACCTACTGCACGGCCCAAATCCGTGCCACCGGTTTCGCGCCCGAGTTGCGGCTGCGCATGGACCGGGCCACGCCCCACGCGCGGGCATTTCACGCCCTGCCTTCCGACATCGAAGAACTTCGCAGCATTTTTTTCAACCCAGAACGTGACGAGGCGCAGCTTCAGGCCGCCGTCACGCAGTACCGCGGGCGGCTTGACGCCTGTCGCCAGGCGGTCAACAGCGTCTACGCGCACATCGAGGAAAACGGCATTTCGGTCGGCATGGTGTTCCGCCTGCGCCAGTTGCGCGAGCGCATGATGCGCGTGCGGGAACTGCTGGACGCCCTGCTCTCACCCAAACCGGCCATGGCCGCGCTCAAGCTGCTGGTGCGGCGGGTGGTCATCGGGCACGATAGTAAAAGTATCGGCGCGCTGATCAGCGCCAACTCCACCCTGCTGTCGGCCAAGATGGCCGAGCGCAGCGCTGAAACCGGCGAGCGCTACATCACCCGCAACCGCGAGGAATACCGCGACATGCTGGGCAAGGCCATGGGCGGCGGTGCGGTCACGGCCTTCACCACGCTGCTCAAATTCATGGTGGTGGGCATCGGACTGTCGGCTTTCTGGAGCGGCTTCTGGGCCAGCGTGGCCTACGCCGGCACCTTCGTCATGATCCAGCTGCTGCATTTCACGCTGGCCACCAAGCAACCGGCGATGACGGCGCCCGCCATGGCGGCCAAGCTCAAGGACATCGGATCGGCCGAGGCCACGAATGCCGTGGAGGATTTTGTCGATGAGGTGACGCACCTGGTGCGCTCGCAGGTAGCGGCCGTGTTCGGCAACGTGTTCATGGTCGTGCCGGCCGTGCTGCTGATCAACGCGCTGATCCTGCTGCTGCTGGGCCATCCGATGATCAGCCACGAGGAAGCCCGCCATATCCTGGCCACGCTGACGCTGCTGGGCCCGACGCTGCTCTGGGCAGCCTTCACCGGCGTTCTGCTGTTTTCCGCCAGCATGATCGCCGGGTGGGCCGAGAACTGGTTTGTGCTGCACCGCCTTGATTCGGCCATGCGCTACAACCCGCGCTTTACCAGCGCCCTGGGCAGTGAACGGGCGGCGCGCTGGTCAGCCTTCATGCGCGAAAACATTTCCGGCTTTGCCTCCAACATCGCCCTGGGCTTCATGCTGGGCCTGATCCCGGCGTTCACCGGCTTTTTCGGCGTCGAACTCGAAGCGCGCCACGTCACGCTGTCGACAGGGCAGCTCGCTGCGGCCGGCGCCTCGCTCGGTCTTGAGGCCTTCCGGTACCCGACGATCTGGTGGTGCATGGCCGCGATTCCGCTGATTGGCGCGCTGAACCTGGGTGTGAGTTTTTACCTCGCGTTTCGTTTGGCCCTGCAGGCCCACAACGTCAGCGGGGTGGACCGCGCCCGCATTCGCGCGGCCATCTGGGCCCGCTGGCGCACCCATGCACGCAGCTTCTTCATGCCGGCGTAGCGCCGTCAAGGCGAACCGGCGGCCACATCAGGCGGTTTCAGTTCTTGTCCTACAGGACGGGCGCCACGACACCTGTAAATTAGTGCAACGCATCGTCGCTTCCCGAGTGACGGCCGGGCTTCAAGCTATAACTGCTGGCCAACCCAAGCGCACCCGCCTTTGCCCCTCCCCCGCGGCAGGCGTGGCTGCAGAGTCCTGACCAGAGTGGAGAGCCTCCCGCATGAATGAAATCCTGGCCATCTGGGCCGAGTGGATCAAGCCATCGGCAGGGTTGCCTACGGTGCAGTGGTCCATCCTGCTAGCCCTGGCAGCCGCTTCCGGCCATCTGGTGAACCGTTACACCGGCCTGCCCAAGGTCATCGGCTATTCGGCCCTCGGCACAATTGCCGGTCTGGCCGGATTCACGGGCGCCGCCTGGCCGTTGCAGGGTATCGGGCTCTTCCTGCTGGAGCTGGGCGTCGCGGTCGTGCTGTTTGAGGCGGGCGGCCGCATTCCGCTGCGCTGGTTTCGCCACAACCCCATGGTGCTGGTGCAAAGCCTGGCCGAATCCACGCTGACCTTCTTCCTGGTGCGCTGGGCGCTGGACTATATGGGCATGCGCGAAGTCGTCGCCGAATCCCTGGCCCTGCTGGCCATCGCCGCATCGCCCGCCGTGCTGGCTCGCGTGGCCATCGACACGCGGGCGGCGGGCCCGGTCACCGAGCGGGCGCAGGTGCTGTCCACCCTCAGCACCTTGTATGCCCTGACGCTTTGCAGCGCCCGCGCGGGGATGATGCCGCGAGGCGAAGCCGAGCTGACGAACTCGCTCTATCCGGTGTTGGTGGTGCTCGGGCTGTCGGTGGTGGTCGGCGCCGTGCTGGCGCTCACGCTGCGCACCGCACTGCGCGTGATGAGCCCCACCAGTGAGAACACGGCCATCTTGCTGCTCGCGCTGATTGCGGCCGGCGCCGCGCTGGCCGCCAACTTTGGCGGTTCCGCGCCGCTGGCGGCACTGCTGGGCGGCATGCTGCTCAAGCAGCTCAATCCGCGCCCCTGGTCCTGGCCGCGGCAAATGGGCACGGCCTCATCCATGCTCACCATGCTGATGTTTGTGCTGGTGTCGGTGGTGGCAGCCCGGGCCGACTGGAGCGGCCCGGTGACGGGCCTGGTGCTGGCACTGGTGGTGGCGCGCATGCTGGCCAAGATTCTCGGCGTGGCGCTGGGCAATGTCGGCAGTGGTGCCAGCTGGAAGCAGGCCTTGTGGGTCGGCTGCGCGATGTCCCCGATGTCATCGGTGGCGCTGCTGCTGGTGTCGCAGTTTGTGGCCGCTTCTGGCGCGCTGGGGCGGCAGATCGCCGGGGTGGCCTTGCCGGCCATTTTGCTGATGGAGGTGCTGGGCGCGATTTTGGCCACCGTGGCCATTTACCGCTCGGGTGAAACCTCTACCCCTTGGCCGCCGCTCAGGCGCAGCGCCCCTGCAGGAGCCCCGCATGAGTCTTGAAACCTTCCATAAATCTGCCGCCCTGTCATTGGGCGTGGAGCTTGAGCTGCAACTCGTGAACACCCACGACTACGACCTGGCCCCCTATGCCGAGGACATGCTGCGCCTGATGCACAAGACGCCGCTGCCCGGCAGCGTGGTGCCCGAGATGACCTCGAGCATGATTGAAATCTCCACCGGGGTCTGCAACTCGTCGTCGGAAGTCCTGGGCCAGCTCTCGCAGATTCGCGATGCGCTCGTGAAAAGCGCCGACAAACTCAATATTGCCGTGGTCGGCGGCGGCACGCACCCGTTCCAGCAATGGCACGAACGCCGCATTTACGACAAGCCGCGTTTTCGCGAACTGTCCGAGCTCTACGGCTACCTCTCCAAGCAGTTCACGGTTTTCGGCCAGCATGTGCATGTGGGCTGCCCGAATGCAGACAGCGCACTGCTCACGCTGCACCGCATGTCACGCTACATCCCCCATTTCATCGCGCTGTCGGCCTCGTCGCCCTATGTGCAGGGCCAGGACACGGCATTTGACTCGGCGCGGCTCAACTCGGTGTTTGCCTTCCCGCTGTCGGGCCGCGCCCCGTTTGCGCTGACCTGGGACGACTTCACCGTGTACTTCGACAAGATGACGCGCACCGGTGTGGTCAAGAGCATGAAGGACTTTTACTGGGACATCCGGCCCAAACCGGAATTCGGCACCATCGAGATCCGGGTGTTCGACACACCGCTCACGGTGGAGCGTGCCACGGCGCTGGCGGGCTTCGTGCAGTCGCTGGCCTCGTGGTTCATGAACGAGCAGCCCTTCATGCCGACGGAAGACGACTACCTCGTCTACACCTACAACCGCTTCCAGGCCTGCCGCTTCGGCCTCGACGCCGTCTATGTGGACCCGGCCACCGGCGGCCACATGCCGCTGCGCGAGCACATCCTGATGACCATGGAGCAGATTGCTCGCCATGCGGGCGCGGTGGGCGCCGGCGCCTCGCTGCACCTGCTGCAGACCAGCGTGGAGCGGGGCGACAACGACGCCCGCTGGCTGCGCGAGAAGCAGGGCGAGGAGCGCCTGCTGGCCGAAGTCATCCGGCAGGCGGCGCAACGCTTTCGCGGCGGCGTGACGCATACCCAGCTGCCCTGACCGGGCAGGCGCACTGCCTGTATGCTTGGCGCATGGGTGAGTTTGATCTGATCGCGCGCTACTTCACACGTCCTGCACGCCGTGCCGTGCTCGGCGTGGGCGACGACTGCGCGCTGCTGCAGCCGACGCCGGGCACGCAGCTGGCCATTTCCAGCGACATGCTGGTCGAGGGACGGCATTTTTTTCCGGATGTCGATCCTTTCGCGCTGGGCCACAAGGCGTTGGCGGTCAACCTGAGCGACCTGGCCGCCTGCGGCGCGACACCGCTGGCCTTCACGCTGGCGCTCGCCCTGCCGCGCGCCGACAAGGCCTGGCTGGAGCCCTTCTCGCGCGGCCTGCTGCACCTGGCCGATGCGCACGGCTGTGAGCTGGTCGGCGGCGATACGACGCAGGGGCCGCTCAATATCTGCATCACCGTGTTCGGCGAGGTACCTGTGGTGGGCGGCAAAAGCCAGGCCCTGCTGCGCTCGGGCGCGCGGGCGGGCGATGACCTGTATGTGAGCGGCACGCTGGGCGATGCGCGGCTGGCGCTGGAGGCCCTGCGCGGCGCGCTGCAGCTGCCCGCCGAGGCACTGGCGCAAGCCCGCACCCGCCTGGAGCAGCCCACGCCCCGGGTGGCGCTGGGCCAGGCCTTGCGCGGCGTCGCCAGCGCCGCAATCGACGTGAGCGACGGGCTGCTGGGCGACCTGCGCCATATCCTCACGGCCTCCCGCGTCGGCGCCACCATCCGCACCGAATTCGCTATGGATTTGGCCGCTGCCGGCTCACGTTTGGCCGTGGAGGGGGCCGCTATTTCCCAAGAAAAACAGCTTGAATTCGTGCTCTCGGGCGGCGACGATTACGAGCTGGCCTTCACGGCGCCCATGTCCGCCCGTGATGCCGTGCGGGCCGCCTCGCAGCTGGCGCAAACGCCGGTCATACGCATTGGCAGTATCGAGAGCGAGACCGGCCTGCGGCTGGTCGATGCCCAGGGGCGGCTCATGCCCGGCGGGTTCTCGTCATTTGACCACTTTGCCTGACACGGCAGCAGCCATTATTTGCGCCCAAATAGCTGCCCCGCCAGACTCTCCGGGGCCGCAAGCAAATGCTACCGCGCCCCCGCCTCGCAATTACTTCGCATCCACCAGCGCACGAATGTCCAGCAGGGTCAGCTCGTTGTCATCGGGCTTGCCGATCACACGGCCTGACGAGTACGGGAAGTTGTTGTCGTTGACCAGCACAATGTGCGTGGCATCGACAATCGCCAGCCCTTCGGGGCCCAGGTGCGGCAGCACAAAATTGGCCTCGTTCGGACCCAGGCGGGCAAGCCGATTCGGGTTGGCGATACGGGTCAGGTCAATGTAGGCGACCTTGCGCACCAAGCCGTCGGCATCCACAGCCGACAAATCAATCTTGTAAACACGCTTGAAACGCGCCGGGCGGGTGAAGCAGTCGGCGCGCGCTTCGTTGGGGCAAGCCGGCGCCTGGCCTTCGGTGGCATCGTCGCGCTCAATCACCAGGCCGGTCGTGGCGTCCAGCATCTGGAAATCAGCGGCGACGTTGCCCACTTCTTCCAGCAGGTATTTCCACTGCTTGCCGGTGTAGCGGCGCGAGGCCACATCGACTTCATTGATGCGTACATAGGTTTTGTCGCCCAGCTTCTCCACGCTTTTGGCCGCCGCATCGAACAGCGGGCCTTCAAACATCGGGTAGAGCTTGCTGCCATCGGGCGACTTGGCCATGGCTTCAAACCCATTGGAGCGACGCACTTCAAACAATGCCATTCCGAGCTGATCGGGCAGGTTGGGTAGGCGGCCCTGCATGTAGTGATCAGGGGAGGCCAGCAGCTTGCCATTGACGACCGTCTCGATCACGCCCAGCACGCGGCCCTGAAAGTCGGTGCGCAGGATGTAAGGGCCGAACTCGTCGCCAATCCACCATTCATTGCCCACCACCTGGATCGACTCGGGATCGAAATCGATGCCGGTGAGGTAGCGGCGCTGCGTGTTTTCATTCTGGATGTGAAAAGGCACGCGTTTGTGAGGGTCGCTCAAAAAGATGGTGCCGCGGCGCACCACTTGACCCTTGCCCCAGTTCACCGACATCTGATGCACCATCAGCAGCGCATCCTGCGAATTGACCTTGTTGCCAAAACCGTTGTCGGTCAGCACCAGAAATTCGCCCTTCCCCACCGACACGATGCCGGAAAAGCCCTGCACCGACTGGCCTTTCATCGGCAGCGTGCCGCCCGAAGCGCGCGGGTATTTGGCATCCCCCACAAAGGTGTTGGCAGCTTCACTGCCCAGTTGCTCGTTGCGCTGGCGCCTGGCATTGGCGAATTTGCCTGCCGTCGCAAAAAAAGCACCGGCATCGCCCGGTGCCTTCACGGCGCCGGTGGCGAGGAGGGTGGCATGGCCCGCCAGGACGGCCTCCACCGCTGGCACCGGCGCTAGCTCGGCACGGCTGCCGCCCGAGGCCAGGCACAGTGCACAGGCGGCCGCAATGGTCAACGCATTCATTTGTTTCAACACCGACATGCTCATCCTCCATTTAGTGGCTGGACTGTGCCGGGTCTGTGTGAAACCGGTATGACAAAAGGGCAACCAGCATCACGCCTGGTCGGTCGGTCTTTCAGGCCTCTGGCCGGTGCTCGGGCGCGACGCGACGCAGCAGCCACCAGGCGCTACGGCGCGCAGCTTGCAGCACTCGCACGGCGACCCGGCCTGTCCCGCTCCAGAATTCCTCGCTCGCCTGGCGCCGCAACTGCTGAGCCTGAAGTTTGGCCGCATCCATCAGGCGGCCGTATTCGGCTGGATTGATCTTGCTGTTCATGACGCTTCCTTTCGTTGCGATGGGGATGAAGCCACTCTAGGCAAGGGCTGCCCCCCGGGAAACGGCAGGTGGCGCAAATGGGTTTTGCATCCACTGCAAAGCCGCTGGAGGCGTGCTGGTTACCATTGGCCCATGCGCCACCTCGACTTCGACGACATGCACCTGTTCGCCCGCGTGGCCGAGCTGGGCACGCTCTCGGCCGTCGCGCGCGAGCGCGACGTGCCAGTCAGCCAGATCTCGCGCACCTTGGCGCGCATTGAAAAAGCCTGCGGCGCGCGGCTGATCCACCGCTCCACCCACGGTCTGGCGCCCACGGCCGAGGGTGAAACCTTTTTGCAATACTGCCGCCGCATGATGGGCACGCTCGACGAGCTGGAAGGCGAATTTGCCCAGCAGACCCGGCAAGCCAGCGGCTGGGTGCGCGTGGCCGCCAGCACCGTGATCGCCGAATACCTGCTGGTGCCCAGCCTCGCAAGCCTGCACCAGTGCCACCCGCGGCTGTGCGTGGAATTCCAGGTGGAGGACCGGCTGGTGGACATGGCGCACGATGGCATCGATATCGCCATCCGCACCGGTGTGCCACCCACTGACACCGTGGTAGCGCGGCAAATCGGCGCGCTGGGCCGCAGGCTGTATGCCACGCCGGGCTACCTGCAGGCGCATGGCACGCCCAGGCATCCCGACGAGCTGCGCCGCCACAAGCTGATCACGAACAGCGCCGTGCCCATGCTCAACCGCTGGCCGTTCCAGAGCAAAGGCCAATCCAGCATGATCGCGGCCGAAGCCTGCTGGCGCTCGGACAGCACGGGCATCACCACCAAGCTCGCCCTGCACGGCCTGGGTATCTCGCGCATGGCCACCCTGGTGGCCGAGCCGCTGGTGCGCCAGGGCCTGCTGGTGCCGGTGCTGGCGGACTTCGTCGATGACCAGCCCCGCCCCGTTTACGCGGTTACGCTTACGAGCCGCCACCGCCTGCCCAAGATCAGGGCCTGCATCGACCACTGGACCGAATGGTTTGAAAAAACCAGAACCACCCCATGACCACCATGAGCGACTCCCCCCCTCCGCCAGAGCCCCTCAACCCGCCCGGAACCCGGCCCAACGCCCGGTTTCTGCTGGCGCATCCGGCGCATTTCATCGCCCTGGGTTTTGGCTCTGGCCTCAGCCCGGTGGCGCCCGGCACGGCCGGCACCCTGTGGGCCTGGCTGTCATTTCTGGTGCTGCAGAACTGGCTGGCGCCGGTGGAGATGGGCTGGCTGATTGCCGCCTCTGCGCTGGTGGGCTGGTGGGCCTGTACCGTGACCGCCAAAAACATGCGGGTGCTGGACCCCGGCAGCATCGTCTGGGACGAAGTGGTGGCCTTCTGGCTGGTGCTGTGGCTGGTGATGCCTGCGGGTTTCTGGGGCCAGCTGGTGGCCTTTGCCCTGTTCCGGTTTTTTGATGCGGTCAAGCCGGGCCCGGTGGCCTGGGCCGACCGGCACTTCAAGGGCTTCGATGCGCGTGGCGGCTTTGGCATTCTGTTCGACGATATCGTCGCCGCGTTCTGCACGCTGCTGGTGATCGCCCTCTGGAGAATCTTGTGAGCAGTGAATTGCCATCAAAAGATGAGCCGTCTACCCTGGCACTTGTTGGGCTGGTGGCCGATTTACTGCTGAAAAAACAATGGATGATGGCCACCGCCGAAAGCTGCACCGGCGGCATGATTTCCGCCGCCTGCACGGATCTTTCCGGCTCCAGCAACTGGTTTGAACGCGGCTTTGTGACCTATTCGGACGAGTCCAAAACCGAGTTGCTGGGGGTGGATGCGGCGCTGATCAAGAAACACGGCGCCGTCAGCGAGGCAGTGGTGCGCGCCATGGCCACGGGGGCGCTGAGCCGTTCACCGGCGCAGGTGTCGGTTGCCGTCACCGGCGTGGCCGGTCCGACGGGCGGTAGTGCGGCCAAACCCGTGGGTACGGTATGGTTTGGTTTTGCGCTGCCGGGCCAGGTGGTTTCAGAAGTCCGGCGTTTTGACGGTGACCGGGCCGCCGTGCGGGCAGCCACGGTACGGCACGCACTGCAGCGTCTGGTGGAATTATTGCAAGCTCCCCCCTGACAGGCGAGGCGCAGAGGGACACAACTCGCGGGCAACGCCGAGGCGGTGGCGGGCGCGCTCCAGTGCAGGCCCGGTGCGGCCAAGAGAACGACCAAAAACCCGTCAGCCATCCAAGGAGTCGCATGCACCCGAACCAGCGCCAGCTTGAAAGCTTCTACGCAGCCTTTGCCCGCCTCGACGCGGAGGCCATGGCCGCCTGTTATGCGCCGGATGCGCAATTTGACGACGAAGTGTTTTCCCTGCGCGGCCACCCACAGGTCACCGGCATGTGGCGCATGCTCTGTGACGTGACCCGGGCCAAGGGGGCAGATGTCTGGAAGCTGGCGTACAGTGGCATTGAAGCCGATGCGCGCAGCGGCAAGGCCCACTGGGAGGCGGACTACCGTTTCAGCGCAACGGGGCGTATGGTGCACAACATGATCGACGGGGTATTTGAATTCAATGAGCAGGGCCTGATCACCCGTCACCGCGACCGCTTTGATTTCTGGGCCTGGTCGCGCCAGGCCCTGGGCCTGCCCGGCCTGCTGCTGGGCTGGACACCGTTTCTGCGACAAAAAGTCAGGGCGCAGGCGGCGGCAAATCTGCAAAAATACCTGACATCACACGGGAGTTGAATAATGACCTGGTTTGACGGCTTTGAGTCGCGCAGCTTCGAGGTCAATGGGGCCTCCATCCAAACACGCTTCTCCAAAGTGGCGCTCGGCGACGCGCCGCGCCCGGCCCTGCTGCTGATCCACGGCTTCCCGCAGTCGCATGTGATGTGGCACCGGGTCGCGGAGCGCCTCGCCCAGCACTACTTCCTGGTGATGCCCGACCTGCGTGGCTATGGCGACTCGTCCAAATCACCGGGCCTGCCAGACCACAGCAACTACAGCAAGCGCAACATGGCCCACGACATGGTGGCGGTGATGAGCGCCCTCGGTGTGGACCGCTTTTTTCTGTGCGGCCACGACCGCGGCGCGCGGGTGTCACACCGGCTGGCGCTGGACCATGCAGCCCGCGTGATAAAACTCTGCGTTATCGACGTTGCCCCGACGCTGGACATGTACGAAGGCCGCGGCATGACCGAGCCCTACATGGCGTTTGCCCAGGCCTACTACCACTGGTTTCACATGCTGCAGCCGGCCCCGCTGCCGGAAATCATGATGGGCGCCAACCACCTGGAGACGGCCAAAGCCTATCTGCACGCCAAACTGGGCGGCTGGGGCAGTTCCGGACTCGGCTACATAGAGCCGCAGGCGCTGGCCGAGTACGAACGGTGCTTCTGCAATGCCGAAGCACTGCACACGGCCTGCGAAGACTACCGCGCGAGCGCCCGCATCGACCTGGAGCACGACCGTGAAAGCCGCGCGCATGGCCTCAAGGTGGGCTGCGACATGCTGGTGCTCAGCGGTGAGCGCGGCGTGGTGCACCGGCTCTTCAACCCGATGGCACTGTGGCAGGAACAATGCAGCGGCATCGTGGCGGGGCATACCATGCCGGCGGGGCATTTCATTCCCGAAGAGCAGCCCCAGGCGGTGGCGCAGGCCCTGCTGGAGTTCTTTGCTTTGCCTGAGCTGGATCGGGTTTGAACATGGCTCGCTACACCGCAGAAGTTTTATGGCTGCGCAACGACGGCGACTTTCTGGGCAACCACTACAGCCGCCGCCATTTGCTGCTGTTTGACGGCGGCCTGCAGGTGCCGGGCTCCTCGTCGCCGCATGTGGTGCCGCTGCCGATGTCGGATGCGTCAGCGCTGGATCCCGAGGAAGCCTTTGTGGCGTCGCTGTCCAGCTGCCACATGCTCTGGTTTTTGTCGATTGCCGCGAAACGAAAGTTTTGCGTCGACCGCTACTTCGACGCGGCCACCGGCGTCATGGAAAGAAATGCCGACGGAAAAATGGCCATGACCGTCGTCACGCTGAAGCCCGATGTGGCGTTTTCGGGCGAGCGCCTGCCCACGCGCGAAGAACTGGACAAGCTGCACCACGAGGCGCACGAGGCCTGCTTCATTGCCAACTCGGTCAAGACCGAGGTGCGCTGCGAGCCGGTCTACCCCGGTTAGCCGGTTAGCCCGATTTGCCCCTTCACCCATTGGGGGAAGGCCGGGATGGGGGCTAGCAGCGTGTGATTTGCTAGCTGATGAAACCCGCTTGAACTTCTGAGAGACAGAGCCAACGGGCCTGCCTTTTTTTGAAGGAAGAGCGGGTGCCCTTCGCGACCAAGCCGGGGGTAGCCCGGCGGCTACTCACTTTTCTTTTGCTTCGCCAAAAGAAAAGTAAGCAAAAGAAAAGGCGACCCTGCTGTCTGCGTCCCTTCGCTGCGCTACGGGCAGCCTGCGGTGCTCGGGCCAGGCGGGGTCTCGCTCAACTCGCCTGCAGCTCAGACAATCGCGATCCTTGATCCGCCTGGCCCTGTGCTCCTCGGCGCAGACAGAAGGGAATGGGTTCGGGGTCAGCCCCCACCCCAACCCTCCCCCAGCGGGGGAGGGAGTAAGGCATCGGTGTGTTCGGTGGTTTTTGAATTTTTGTCCACCCCGACACCCAGAACATACAAGCGAAGCGAGTTCTGCGGACCCCCGCCGGAGTCGAGCAGCGCAGGTTGCCTGAAGCGAAGCGTAAGGACCCAGACTGCGGGTCGCCTTCTCTTTGCTTACTTTCCCATGTCTCCGGTCCATACAGCGACGCAAGAGAAAGTGAGTCGCCCGCCGGGGCGAGACCCGGCATGCTCGTTGAGTAGATGGCGTTCAAATCAAAGAAGGCTTCGACAGGTTCCTGCGTTAATAATGAACGTTAGCTCATAACAGAGGGAATTGTGTTCATGCCAACTTATGACATCGCGATATCGTTTGCCGGCGAAGACCGGCCTGTGGCAGAGAAGCTAGCTTCATTCCTTGTCACAAAAGGATTGAACGTTTTCTACGATGAGTACGAGCAAGCCAACCTTTGGGGCAAAGACCTGTACGTTCATCTCTCAAAGATATACAAGGACGAAGCAAAGTATTGTTTGATGCTCGTTTCAGAGCATTACGCGAAGAAGCAGTGGACGAACCATGAACGCCGGGCAGCCCAGGCGCGCGCTTTCGTAGAGAACAGCGAATACATCCTTCCGTTGCGACTCGACGATGCTCCGGTCGATGGCATTTTGGATACCGTCGGCTTCTTGGACTACCGAAAGACTACAGAGGAGAAGATTGTCGACGCCGTAATCCAGAAGGTGCGCAACTACAACAAGGCTCACGACATTACCTACGACCTTGTAAGGGTCGAAGATGTCTTTGCCAAGCAGGGCATCGGGCCAAAGGGCGGTAGACCGATCAAGGACAGTGACATGAAAACTGCATGCCCAGCGTGCGGGACGGATCAACTGCTGTCAGAGGCCGCAGTTTCGCTAGACGAGGGCGAGACCGTCTACACCTGCAGAAACGGATGCTTGCCCATCGTAGTGATCGGGCGTCCTGGTGTTGTCGCTTGGGAAGGCAGAGGCTATCGCCTGGGTGAGCATGTCGTACGAAACGTTCGCGACATCATCGTCAAGACCGAGGACATGAGCACAGCCTTACTCATAAACGCTAGTAAGGCCGCACTCATAAAAAAACGCTCCGTGAGCTAACCTATTCCATTGGACCGCCTGCTGCGGCCTCTAAACTTCACCGTTAATCGAAGCTGCCCTGCTGTAGAGGTGAAAGAGCTCTTTTGCCCATCAAATCGCCCTCCAACCCTTTAGATACAGGCGCCAGCCGCTACCAAATCAGAAGCAATCAGGCCCGATCTCCAGGTCCTTCGGCACTCACCCCGCCCCGTGGCACTTCTTGTATTTCTTGCCACTGCCGCAATAACAAAGATCATTGCGTCCAGGCGTGACTTCCTTGCGCACCGTCTCCACCTTGGGGCCCAAGGTCTTCCACAGTTCACGCAGGTCATACACCGCCCAGATCGCCTCGCCAAACGCATTGAGCCGGGCAATGCTGGTGCTGGGCGCGCCGTCTTCGCTCAGGGGTGACACTTCGGGCGCGGCCTCGTCGTCTTCGGTCATGGCCACCACGGCCTGCAGGGCGCCGTCCAGCCATTTGGCGGCGTCCTTGTCGCGCGGTGCGGCCCATTCCTCGGGCCAGCTTTCCACGGCAAACATGAAACCCAGCGCCCACACCTGGGCAAAAGCGGGCAGGTCTTCGCCCTTGAAGGCGGCTCGCTCCTCGGGCGGCATGTCAGCCACGGCACCCCGAACGTCCATCACTTCAGGGTGGTAGCAGTTGTCGTCTTCCAGCGAGTCCACTTCCGAATCAAGCGCCGTGGCCACTTCGTTCCAGCGCTGGTTCCAGAGCGTGAGAAAGCGTTCGCGTTGCGCCTCGCTGGCAAATGAGCCGCCTTCGGCGTCGGGCGCTTCGCCCTCGGCCGGCGTGGCCAGCAACACCGGCAGGTATTCATCGGCGGCAATCGGGCGGCGCGAGCAAATCACCGCGGCCATGAAACCTTCACAAAACTCCCACTGCGGTGTTTCGTCATAGCGGGTGCGCAGCTCGTCCAGGATGGTGTCGAGTTCGTCAAACGCCTCGGTTTCCAGCCAGGGCGTGGCGGGCGACGAGGCATCAGGCGTTGTGGAGGGAGGGGGTGCGGAGGGGGTCTTCATGAAAAATCCTGAACGGGATGGGCGCTGGTGACCCAAAGTGTATCTGCCGTGTTGTGCCTGGCCTGAGTTTGCAGGTCTCTTGCAGCTGGCCGGCCCACCATGAATTAAATAGCTGCTTGCGCCCGTACTCCATGGGCCAAAAGCCTTTTTGCCATGGAAATAACAGCCCGGTCCTTGCTCAGCAGCAGGGCCTGGCTGGCCACCGCGAGGTCGATGAATTTCTGGTCGTCCGGGTCGCTGCAGGTCACACCGGCTTTGCCGGCGACTTCCTGCAGCCGCGCATGCCGGTCAAAGGCGGCGAGCACGTCGTCGGCACTCAATTGGTAAAACGCCAGGCGCGGCACGATTTGCGGGTAGGCCAGCACACGCGCCAGCTCGTCGCGCATGGCTTGCGTGGCCAGCCAGTCCAGCTCGCCGGCTTCGAGCGCCTGCCTGACCGGAAGCGCCGCCGCGTCGTTGAAGACAAACACATCGAGAACGATGTTGGTGTCCAGGACGATGGATTGAGTGCTCATGCGCTGAAGGCCATGGCGTGCCTGCAGGCAAGCCGGTGATGCACCACCCTCACCCCTGCCCTCCCCCGGTGGGAGAGGGAGCCAGACCAGGAGTGGATGTAGATGCAGGTGCGGGCTTGCCGCGCGCCGAGCCGGCCACCATATCAAAGCGGAACAGCCGGCATTCGATCGGGCCGTTCCACATGGGCACGCGGCGCGACTCCTTCAGGCGCATCTTGCCGGGCAGCTTCAGGTCGGGCGTGAGCACATGAGCCGTCCAGCCGGCGTAGTTCTTCTTCCAGTGCGTGGCCAGCCGGGGAAAGAAGTCGGAGGCTTCTTCGCCGGTTTCCGTCTGTGCCTGCTCGCGCCCCGGGTTGGCCGAGCGGTCGCGCGGAGCGTCGGCCTGGCCGGCTTCGGATGCATCACGCGGCAGCGGCTGGCCAAACTCGTCGATGGCCTGGGTGCCGTCCCAGGAGCCGCTGACGCCATGGCCCTGCTGGCGCCGCTGGTCGCGTCCCTGCACGCCGGTGATGCCGGCCACGCCGGCCACGTCAATGCGCTCGCCATAGGGGGGGTTCACCAGCATCACGCCGGACGGCGCGGGCGGCATGCGCTGCAGCGCATCACCGCCGCGCAGCTGCACGGCGTTGGCCACGCCCGCGCGCTCGGCATTGCGCTCGGCAAAATCCACCATGCGGAACGACACATCGCTGCCAAACACCGGTGCCGTCGGCTCCGTGATGGCGGCCTCGGCCTGGTCGAGCAGCCCCTCCCACACATGGGCCTGGAAGGGCAAATACTTCTGAAAGGCAAAGCGGCGGTTGATGCCGGGCGCGATATTGCAGGCAATCTGCGCCGCCTCAATCACGATGGTGCCGGAGCCGCAGCACGGGTCGTACAGTGGCACACCCTCTTTGCACTGCTGGTCCCAGCCGCTGGCGGCAATCATGGCGGCGGCCAGTGTTTCCTTCAGGGGAGCGTCTCCCTTGTCTTCGCGCCAGCCGCGCTTGAAGAGCGGCTCGCCCGAGGTGTCGATGTAGATGGTCGCCGTGTCGGTCGTCAGGTGCACATACACGCGCACGTCGGGCCAGCGCGTGTCCACATCGGGGCGCACCTCGTACTTGGCACGGAAGCGGTCGGCAATGGCGTCCTTGACCTTGAGCGCTGCAAAGTTCAGGCTGGTCAGCGGGCTGTGCTGCGCGGTGATCTCGACCTTGAAGGTCTGCTTGGGCGTGAACCAGATCTCCCATGCGACGCTGGCTGCCGCGTTGTAGAGGTCCTGCTCGCTGCGGTACTGGTTGTGCTGCAGCTCGATCAGCACACGCTGGGCCAGGCGGCTGTGCAGGTTGAGCTGCAGGGCATCGCGCCAGGAGCCCTGCAACTGCACACCGGCGCGCCAGGCCTTGCCCTCGATGCCGGTGATGCGTTTGACCTCGCTGGCCAGCAAGGCCTCGACGCCGGCGGCGCAGGGTAAAAAGAGTTGAAGTTGGTTCATAAGTAGGGCCTCAAGGGGCTCTTTCAAAGCGATTTGCGCAGGTTGGCAGGCGCGATGCGCAAAGCCTCGCGGTACTTGGCCACGGTGCGGCGCGCGCATTCAATGCCCTGCTCCTTGAGCATTTCGGAAATCTGGTTGTCGCTGAGCGGCTTTTTCAGGCTCTCGGACGAGACAAACTGCTTGATGAGGGCGCGCACCGCCGTGCTGGAGGCGTTGCCGCCGGTCTCGGTGCCCAGCGCGGAGCCGAAAAAGTACTTGAGCTCGAAGGTGCCGAACGGCGTGCTCATGTACTTGGCCGTGGTGACGCGCGAGATGGTGGACTCGTGCAGGCCCAGTTCGTCGGCAATTTCGCGCAGCACCAGCGGACGCATGGCCAGCTCGCCGTGTGTGAAGAAATTCTTTTGTCGCTCCACAATCGCACTGCTCACGCGCAGGATGGTGTCAAAGCGCTGCTGGATGTTCTTGATGAACCAGCGTGCCTCCTGCAAGCGCTGCTGCAGGGCCTGCCCATTCTGGCCCTTGTGCTGCTTCAGCGCATTGGCATAGATGTCGTGCACGCGCAGGCGGGGCATGACCTCGCTGTTGAGGGAGACCTTGAAGCCGCGGCCCGACTTGACGACGATCACGTCGGGCACGATGAGGTTGCGCTCGACGTTGACAAACCGCCGCCCGGGCTTGGGGTCCAGCCGGCCGATCACGGCGATGGCGCCCCGGATCACGCTCTCCGGAAATCCGCACAGGTAGGACAGGCGCTTCATATCCCGCTTGGCCAGCAGCTCCATGGGCTGCTTGCACATGGCGATCGCTGCGCGGGTCTCGTCGCAGTCCTTGCAGTCGAGCAGTTGCAGGCCGAGACACTCGGCCAGGTTGCGGGCACCGACGCCGGCGGGCTCCATGTGCTGCAGCAGCTTCAGGGCCATGGCAAAGTGCTGCTCCAGCTCTTCCGCCTGCTCAAGGTCGTCGCCCGCCAGGCCGGCGGCCAGTGACGCGAGACTGTCTTCGAGGTAGCCGTCGTCATTGAGCGACTCGATCAGGAAATGCAGCGCCGCCTGGTCTTCCTCCGACAGGCGCAGGCCGAGCGACTGACGGTGCAAATGGTCCTGCAGCGACTCATGGCTGCGGGCCAGGTCGGAAGCCTCGGCCTCGCTGTCATCCACATTGTTCTTGCGGGCAGGCGCGTCGCCGCCCCATTCGCTGTCGTCCGGCGCCGACTCCACCGTGCCGTCGCCCTCCCAGCTTTCTTCCAGCTTGGCCTCGGAGCTGATCTCGGGCCCTGTATCTACATCGTTTTGGCTTGCAACCCTTGGTTCATCAGGGCTTCCTGCTACTGAATCACCAGCAAACTCAAACTCCCGGCTGTCCTGGCTGACCGGCGTATCGGCATTCTCCAGGCCAAACTCCTCGCGCGGCGCGGCTTCTTCCGACACTTCCAGGAACGGATTTTCATCGAGCATCTGCTCGACTTCCTGGCTCAGCTCAAGGGTGGACAGCTGCAACAGGCGGATCGACTGCTGCAGTTGCGGCGTGAGCGCCAGATGCTGCGAGACCCTGAGGGAAAGGCCTTGTTTCATGGCATCCCTAAGCGCACGACAAAACGAATTGGGATGTATTAACCAAGCGGGGGCCGTGCAACCGGCTTTGCCGGGGCGCAGGCGCCGCCCCCTGCAGGGGGGAGGGAGCTACACGCAGTGAGCGACAACGGGGGGGAGCCATCACATTCTGAAGTGTTCACCGAGGTAAACGCGGCGTACATCGGCATTGTTCACAATCTCGGAAGGGGTGCCGGTCGCCAGCACATGGCCGTCACTGATGATGTAGGCATGGTCGCAAATGCCCAGCGTTTCGCGGACATTGTGGTCGGTGATCAGCACGCCAATGCCGCGCGACTTCAGGAAACCGATGATGCGCTGGATTTCGATCACGGCGATCGGATCAATACCGGCAAAAGGCTCGTCGAGCAGGATGAACCGCGGCTGCGTCGCCAGGGCGCGCGCAATCTCGACGCGGCGGCGCTCACCGCCCGACAGCGCCGGCGCCGGCGAGTCGCGCAAATGATCGACCCGCAAATCCTGCAGCAGCGCTTCGAGCCGCTTTTCAAGGTCTGCGCGGCCCAGCGGCTTGCCGCTGGCGTCCAGCTGCAACTCCAGCACGGCGCGCACATTCTCTTCCACGGTGAGCTTGCGAAAAATCGACGCTTCCTGCGGCAGGTAGCTCAGCCCGAGGCGCGCGCGCAGGTGAATCGGCATGTGCTCGACCGACTGGCCGTCGATGGAGATCTCGCCCGCATCGGCACGCACCAACCCCACGATCATGTAAAACGACGTGGTTTTTCCCGCGCCATTGGGGCCCAGCAGGCCCACCACCTCGCCTTTTTGCACGGACAGCGAGACATCCTGCACCACCTTGCGGCTGCCATAGGATTTCTGCAGCCCCTGGGCCACCAGACGGCTCGGCGGTGCGGTGCTGGCCGCCGGAGTATTGGCTGCCGGGGTATTGACCGACGATGTGTCAGTCACCGCATCCGCGGGTTGATTGTCCGTTCTGTCCATTTTTCGGCTTTCCGTCATGGCCCCAGCGTGGTGCCGGGACGCAAACGGAGCGCGGGTCCGGCCGGCGGCTGCGGTGCCGATGCGGCGCCGCGCGGCGACAGCATGGCGCGAATCCGCCCCGTGGGATTGGTGGCCGTGCGGTTTTGCGCGCCCCCATCCACAGTGAACACATCGGTGTTGTTGTCATAAACAATCAGGGAGCCGGTCGTTTCATCGACCAGGGTCGCGCCGTTGTAGCGCCGCACCACGGCCTGCTTGATGAATTTGACGGTGTCGGCACGGCTGTCGTATTCGATCCGCTCGCCTTCCCCTTCGATGTACTCGTCCACGCCATCGCGCTTTTTCCGGTAAAAGGCCAGCTTGCCCGGCGCCGCCACGGCCAGGGCCTGCTGGTAGCCCTGGGGATCCTGGCTGACATCCACCCGTTCGCCCCGGACAATGGTGGTGCCCTTGGTGATCACCACATTGCCGGTGAACACGCTGGTTTGTTTCAGGTCGTCGTAACGCAGGGCATCGGCCTCCGCATTCATCGGCTTGTCGCGGTCAGCCCGCTCGGCCGCGGCGGGAAACACGGCCCCGGCCGCCAGTGCGGCCAGCACGATCAAGGGAAAAATGGGGTGTTTCATAAAGGCACGAATCTTGCTGCTTGTTTTGAGTGATTGTAGCCATGCCAGCTCCGGGAATGGCGGCCAGGGCCAAATTGGGCCCATAAAAAAACCCGCCACGGGTGGGCGGGTTTTCGGGCCAACGCCGGGCGCCGGCGTGTGACTTGCCGACTTGCCGCGCGCTTATTTGGCCTTGCGCGATTGCGCGATCAGGTAATCGGTGACCTGCAGGGCCCTGTCCATGTTCTGGGCCAGCTGGCCAGACGTGTAGTAACGCCCGCCGACGCCCAGGGCCGGCACGCCGTCGACCGCGTAGGTGTCCTGCAACTGGGTGGCCTTGCGCGCCTTGGTGCTGACGGAAAACGAGTTGTACAGCTCGACAAACTTGGCCTTGTTCAGGCCCTGCTTCTCCGCCCAGGCCGCCACCTGATCCGCCGTGTTCAGCGCCTGACGCTCGATATGGATCGCATTGAACACCTTTTTGTGCAGCTCATTGAGCTTGTCCATGGCTTCCAGCACATAAAAAAGACGCTGCTGCGGCTCAAAATCGGGACGAAAGGCTACCGGCACGCGCCTGACGGTCACGTCTTTGGGCGCTTTCTGGATCCAGGCCTCGAGTTGCGGCTCAAAGGCGTTGCAATGCGGGCAGCTGTACCAGAAGAATTCCACCACTTCGACCTGGCCGGCAGGCACGTCGGTGGGAGCGGGTTTGCCCAGCGTCAAATAATCCGTTCCCTCCTTGAAGGCGCGGGCCTGAGCCTGCGCGGCTGTGGGCAGCGCAACGCCTCCCCAAGTGGCGGCGGCTGCCACGGTAGCGGCTGAAAGCGAAAACTCACGTCGTTGCATCAATTTTTCTCCTGGTTTCCTGGTCTGTGGGTCTGTGTGGGGGTATTTTGCAAAGCGGCCACTTACTTATTCAGTGAAAAAAACAAGCCGGCCGGCCGTTTCGTACAGGGGTTGGTACGCCCCCGCCCATAAAAGTTCACCCCGGTTAGCGCTGCACCCTGACGAGGGCTGTTTCTATCGAGTTGCCGTCCAGCCGCTCCTTGACCTTGTCGGCGTCTTCTTTTTTATCAAAGGGGCCAACGCGCACGCGGTACACCGTTCGGCCCGACTGCTCGCGCTCACTCACCTTGGCCTGCACGCCCAGCAGCATGAGCTTGGCGCGCTGCTGCTCCGCGTCTTCTGGCGTACGGAATGCACCGGCCTGGACAAAATAACTGAACGGGTCAACGCCCGAGACGGCGGGCGCGGCGTCCGCCTTGGCCTTGGCGAGATCGCCCAGCGGATCCGCGGAGGGGGCGGGCTTCGCCGGGGGCGCGGGAGCCGCCTTGGGCGCGGTCGCCGTGGCGGGGGCCGGCACAGTGCCGGGTTCGCCGGAAGCGCTGGAAGCAGAAGGGAGCGGCTTCACAGGCGTTTTTCCCGCCAGCGGGGCATTCGGGTTCCAGTCCCGGTTCTTTTTGGCTTCCGCTGCGTCGCTGTCGGGATTGCGCGACTGGCTCTTGTTCATGAAAGGCACCGGCACCTTGGTGATGTAGACCGCCACGGCCAGCGCAGCGCCCAGGCCGATCAGCGCGCCAATCACCAGACCCAGCAGGGTTCCGCCTCGTTGTTTTCTCATACCTTGCCCAATTTTCTTGCCTGCCTCTGAATCCTGCTCTGAATTTCGCTCTGCATTCCGCTGTGTGTGCTTCATGGTTGCCTACATTTTGTGGGGCGCACTGACGCCCAGCACCTTGAGGCCATTGTGCAATACCTGCGCCGTCGCGGCGACCAGCGCCAGGCGCGCCAGCTTCACGGCTTCGTCGTCCACCAGAATCCGCTCGACGTCGTAATAGCTGTGGTAGCAGGCGGCCAGCTCGCGCAGGTAAAAGGCCACGTCGTGCGGCGCCAAACCGGCGGCCGCATTGCTAAGCATGTCGGGGTACTTGGCCAGCAGCAGCATCAGGGCCTGGGCTTGCGGGCTGACCAGGGCCGACAGGTCCACGCTTTTCAGCTGGCTCTGATCGCCGCTCTGCGCGGCCCAAGTGCCGAGAATCGAGCATATGCGCGCATGGGCGTATTGCACGTAGTACACCGGGTTTTCATTGTTCTTGGCCAGGGCCAGGTCGATGTCAAAGACGTACTCGGTGTCGGGTTTGCGGCTGAGCAAAAAGAAGCGCACGGCATCCGCGCTGGTCCATTCGATCAGGTCGCGCAGCGTGACATAGCTGCCGGCGCGCTTGGAGATCTTCACCTCTTCGCCATGGCGCACGACGCGCACCATGGTGTGCAGCACGTAGTCGGGGTAGCCCTGCGGAATGCCGGCGCTGGCGGCCTGCAGCCCGGCGCGCACGCGGGCAATCGTGCCGTGGTGGTCCATGCCCTGGATGTTGATGGCCTTGCTGAAACCGCGCTCCCATTTGGCCAGGTGGTAGGCCACGTCAGGCACAAAGTAGGTGTAGCTGCCGTCGCCCTTTTTCATCACGCGGTCTTTGTCGTCACCGTAATCGGTCGACTTGAGCCACAGGGCGCCGTCCTGTTCGTAGGTTTTGCCGGCGTCCTTGAGCTTTTGCACCGCACTGTCGACACGGCCCGAGCTGTACAGGCTGGACTCGAGGTAGTAGTTGTCAAACCTGACCGAGAAGGCCCGCAGGTCCAGGTCCTGCTCATGGCGCAAATAGGCCACGGCAAACTGCCGGATCGAGTCCAGGTCTTCGACGTCACCGCTGGCGGTGAACTCCCGGTCGTCGGACTTGACGGTCTTTTTGGCCAGAAAGTCATTGGCGATGTCGCCAATGTAGTCACCGTTGTACGCGGGCTCGGGCCAGCCGGCATCGCCCGGCTTGAGGCCTTTGGCGCGCGCCTGCGTGCTGGTGGCCAGGGTCTGGATCTGCACGCCGGCGTCGTTGTAATAAAACTCGCGCCACACATCCCAGCCCTGCGTGTCGAACAGGTTGCAAATCGCATCGCCCAGCGCCGCCTGGCGGCCATGGCCCACATGCAGCGGCCCGGTCGGGTTGGCCGAGACGAACTCCACAATCATGCGATGCGGGCTGTCGGCCAACTGCATGCCGTACTGGTCTGCACCCTGCAACACTTCCCGCACCACCTGCTGCTTGGCTTCGGGCTTGAGCCGGATATTGAGAAAACCGGGGCCGGCGATTTCAACTGCGTCCACCCAGCGCGCAAACGCGGGCGCCTGGAGCAGCAGCCCGCGCAGGTTTTCCGCCACCTGGCGCGGGTTGAGCTTGAGCGGTTTGGCCAGCTGCATGGCCGCGGTGGAGGCAAAATCGCCATGGGCCGCCACCTTGGGCGACTCGAAGGCTGCCGCCACGGTATTGTCAGGCGCCATGGTTTTGAGGGCCTGGCCCAGGGCGTCCAGCAAGTCTTGTTTGATTTGAAGCATGGAGAGATTTTAAAGGTGTGGCCCCCACGCTTTTCACTGCGTGTAATGCGCTGCCCCCCAAGGGGGCCGTATTTTCCTTGGGGCGGCCCAGCGGAAAATGCCCTCAAGGCGCTGATATTTCCCTGACTTGACCCGCTCAAACCGCCCATGGCAGAATCGGGGCTCATTCAAGAGAGCGCTGTTGCCCTGCAACGGCCGCCGAAGGCGCAATCTCCCATGATCGCTCAGGTCCCCGTATTGAATGAAACATGCCGAATCTGGAGAGAGCTGCAGCGCAACGCTGCCGCCACCGAAGGAGCAAATCCTGGCCGTCAGCCCCGCTGATGCCGGGCTGAATCTCTCAGGTACCAAGGACAGTGGGAGCGGCACCAGCACTGGTGCACGCTGCCGCCCTGAAATTCACGATCAATTTCATAGCTGCCTGCGCGCATCCGTGCTGGCCTGTTGCCTTGTTTTCCTTGGGAATTTCATCATGAAAGTTACCGTTTTGGGCGCCGGCGTGACCGGCATCACCTCCGCCTGGTTTTTGCGCCAGGCTGGCCACGAGGTCACCGTGGTCGACCGCCAGCCGGGCGCCGGGTTGGAAACCAGCTTTGCCAACGGCGGGCAGATTTCGGTCAGCCATGCCGAACCCTGGGCCAACCCGGGCGCGCCCCTGAAGGTGCTGAAGTGGCTGATGCGGGAAGACGCGCCGCTGCTGTTTCGCCTGCGCCCCGACCTGAACCAGTGGCTCTGGGGCCTGGACTTTTTGCGCCAGTGCACGCCGGGCCGCACCCGGCACAACATCAAGCAGATGGTCAACCTGGGCCTGTACAGCCGGGCCACGCTGCAAAAGCTGCGCGCCGACACCGGCATCAATTACCAGCAAAAGACCGAAGGCATCCTGCACTTCTACACCAGCGAGCAGGAATACGCCGATGCGCAGGGCCCGGCCACGGTGATGCGCGAGTACGGCTGCGAACTGGACATGAAAACGCCCGATGAATGCGTGGCCATCGAGCCCGCGCTGGCGGGCAGCCGCTCGCAAATCGTCGGCGGCAGCATGACGCCCAGCGACGAATCGGGTGATGCGCATGCCTTCACCCGCCAGCTGGCAGCCCTGTGCGCCGACGCGGGCGTGAATTTTTTGTACAACACCCGCATCGTGGGTGCACGCAAAGAAGGCGACACGCTGACGGCGGTGCAGATTGCCAGCGCCGAAGGGGTGGTGAGCGAGCTGAAGTCCGACGCCTATGTGATGTGCCTGGGCGCCTACAGCCCGCAGTGGGCCAAACTGCTGGGCCAGACCTTGCGGATTTACCCGGCCAAGGGTTATTCAGTGACGCTGCCGGTCATCAACGAAGCCGCGTCCTACAACGTATCGCTCACCGACGACGAGTACAAGCTGGTGTTCTCGCGCCTGGGCAACCGCCTGCGCATTGCGGGAACGGCTGAATTGAACGGCTACAGCACCGACTTGAACCTGGTGCGCTGCGAGGCGATTGTGCGGCGCGTGCGCCAACTCTTCCCCGACATGACCGACGGGCGCGATGCGCAATACTGGACCGGCCTGCGCCCGGCCACGCCGTCCAACGTGCCCTACATCGGCGCCTCCAAAACCCGCAACCTGTTCCTCAACACCGGCCACGGCACGCTGGGCTGGACGCACTCCTGCGGGTCGGGCGCGGCGATTGCCGACATCGTCAGCGGACGCGCACCCCAGGTGGACTTTGCCTTCACCGGCCAGGTGCCTGAGCGCAAACGGGTGTCATTGGGCCGGCCCGCAACACAGGCATAAATCGGCTAAATCGGCTAAATCGGCTAAATCGGCTAAATCGGTCGAGTTGGCGGGATTCGCTGCCATCCGATTGGCGCGGGCGGCGCCAGCGACTGGCAGGCTGTTGAAATTCGCACGGCGCCACTGGCCCTGCCAATCAGCAGCAGCCTGCTAGGCCGTCGGCCGGATGTGAAATTTCCCGTCCGTCACCAGCGCGTCATCCACTTCGACCACCGACACGCTGCGCACCTGCGCGCCGGCCGGTCCGCGCCCCGCCCAATCGATGATGTTCTGGACTGCCTGGGCTTCGCCGGCTACGGTGGCCTCCACGGAGCCATCCAGGCGGTTGCGCACCCAGCCGGAGAGCCTGAGTGCGTGGGCTTGCTCCGCGAAGGCCGCACGGTAGCCGATGCCCTGCACCAGACCGGCGATGCGCAACTGTTTTGCCATGTCTCATCCCCCTTGTGTTCTGTTGCCGGATGCGCTGTTGCTTCTTCAGCAGCGTTGCCAGATATTTTCCGCCAACGCTGGCCAGCAGGCGACGATCCGTTTCGAATCGAAAATTCGGGATAGCGCAGATCGTCGCGCCAGCGCGGGCCCTAGATCAGCAAAGCGCGGGCGGCGTCTTTCACCGCCTGCGTGAGGCGCTGGGCCAGCACGGGCTCGCGAGCCCAGTGCTGCCAGTACAGCGCCACGTCTACCGTTTTGCCGGGCATCACCTCGGCCAGCGGCGGGCGGTGCGTACGGGCTGCCAGATGCTGCTCGGGCACCATGCCCCAGCCCAGGCCCAACTCCAGCGCCAGTTCAAAGGCATCGACGGCGGGTACAAAGTGACGCGGATACAGCGCGTCGCGCAAATTGAAATGCTGCGCCAGGAAGGCATCCTGCAGCGCATCCTTGCGGTTGAAGATGACGGCCGGGCTGGCCAGCAGGCGCTGCGCTGCCACGGCGCCCTTGCCGGCGCGCCACTTGGCCACCAGCGCCGGGGCCGCCACACAGTGGTAGCGCATGACGCCCAGCGGCTCGGCCACACAGCCCCGCATCGACTGCGCCAGCGTCGTCACGCAGCCGCTCACATCGCCATTTTTAAGCGCATCGTGCGTGTGGTCCTGGTCGTCCACCACGATGTCGAGCAGCAGCCGGTGTTTTTCAAGCGCCGGAGCCACGCCGGCCAGGAACCAGCCGGTCAGCGAATCGGCATTGACGGCCACGCTCAGGCTTTGCAGCGGCACGGCCTTTGAGCCCGCACGGCGCCCTCCTTGCAGGTTCGCCAGCAGGTCCGCCTCCTGCAGCCTGAGCTGTTTCACATGCCCCAGCAGCGCCTGGCCGGCCGGCGTGGGATGCAGCTGCTTGCCGCGCACCAGCAGGCGCTGGCCCAAAGCGTCCTCCAGCGACTTGATGCGCAGCGACACGGCGGCCAGCGTCACGCTCAGCACCTTGGCGGCCGCGCCAAAACTGCCGTGTTCGATCACGGCCGCAAGGGCATCGAGTTGGCGGGCATCCAGCATCGCAGGGTGTTTCTTGATTGCGTTTTATCAAGTATTTATTGACCAACACCAATTTAACTTAAATTCATTTAACTCAAGGCGATTTTCCGGAACACTCCGTGCATCGTTCCCCCGAAGAGAACAGAAAATCACCATGCCCGCCTTCCCGACCCTCACCCCCACCCTCACCCTTATCTTCCCGGCTCCGGCTTTCGCCGCCGGACTGGCGCTCAGCCTGTCGCTGATCATGGCCATCGGCCCGCAAAACGCGCATGTGATGCGCATGGGCCTGCTGCGCCAGCATCTGTGGCTGACCATTGCGGTCTGCGTCATGACCGACGTGACACTGATTGCGGTCGGCGTGCTGGGACTGGCGCAGCTCGGCGGCCTGTCAGACAAACTGCAGGGCGCCATGGTGGGCGCGGGCGCGGCAGTGCTGCTGGCCTACGGAGGCCAGGCCATGCGCCGCTTCCTCCACCCCGAACCGGCAGCCACCACGGCCAAGCCAGACCCGTTGCCGCGCCTGCCCGCTGGCGAAGGTGTGTCACGCGGCCGGGCGGTCACGCTGGCGCTTGCCCTGTCGTGGCTCAACCCGCACGCCTGGCTGGACACCGCCGTATTGATTGGCTCCGCCTCGCTGGCCTACGCGCAGCCCGACAACGCGCTGTTTGGCCTGGGTGCGGCCGCGGGCTCGCTGCTGTGGTTCACGGCGCTCGGCCTGGCGATGTGGTGGCTGGGCCAGCGACTCAACTCATCGCGCATCTGGCGCGCGCTCGATGGCCTGGTGGCGTTGACGATGTGGGGCACGGCCGGCTGGCTGCTGCTCGGCCTGCTCTAGGGTGGCGAACATAAAGCGGCCAAGCGGACTAAGCCGGTGAAGCCGCCGCCGAGCGCCAAAAATCCGGCTGGCTGTAATGGTGCTTCAGGAAGTCTATCCAGAGGCGCACGCGCAGCGGCAAATGCTTGCGTTGCGGAAACACGGCGTAAATGCCGTTGGGCGGCGCCGCAAACGCTTCCAGCACAGCCACCAGGTGGCCGCTGGCGATTTCCGATTCGACTTCCCAAGTGCTGCGCCAGGCAATGCCGTAGGCGGCCAGGCACCAGTCGTGCAGCACCTGCCCGTCCGAGCAGTCCAATGGCCCACCGGGTTTCAGGTGCACCAGCTCGCCGTCGATCTGGAAGGCCCAGCCACGGGTTTGGGATGCATCGCTGGACAGGGTGAGGCAGTCAAACCGGGCCAGCTCACTGGGGTGCTGCGGCGTGCCGTGGCGCTGGAGGTAGCGCGGTGTTGCCACGCACAGGCGCCGGTTGTCGGCCATGCGCACGCTGACCAGCGAGGAATCGGGCAGGTCGCCGACACGCACCGCGCAGTCAAAGCCCTCGCCCGCCAGGTCCACCACGCGGTCGCTCAGGTTCAGCGAAATCGTCACGTCCAGATGCTGCTCGCGAAACTTCGTC
The DNA here is from genome assembly GCF_056401235.1 of Polaromonas sp. P4_F9. Lineage (NCBI taxonomy): Bacteria > Pseudomonadati > Pseudomonadota > Betaproteobacteria > Burkholderiales > Comamonadaceae > Polaromonas > Polaromonas sp. P4_F9. The sequence continues at coordinate 47,060 of NZ_JBFUJT010000016.1, forward strand.
ACCAGCGGCGCCACATGGCGCCGGCCAAAACCGGCAGGCGCCGTGATGCGCAAATGGCCGCTGGCCTTGACGCCACCCGCCGATACGCTGGCCTCCGCGTTGGCCAGGTCGGCCAGCAGGCGCTGGCAATCCTCGAGGAAAGCACTGCCTTCGTGGGTGAGCGTGATGCGCCGCGTGGTGCGCACCAGCAGCTTCACCCCCAGCCGCTCCTCCAGCGCATCCAGCCGTCGCCCCATGATCGCCGGGGCCACCCCCTCCGCCTTGGCCGCCGCCGTCAAGCTGCCGCGCGCCACCACCGCCACAAAAGATTCCAGTTGCTTGAGTTTGTCCATCCCACATTATGTATACAAATGTTCCGAATCGACTACTTTTTGACAGCGATTCCAACAATTCGCACTTTTAAGCTGGCCGCAATAGCCACCACGGCTTCTACTCTTTTTGCTGACCGAACCTTGTTCGTCAGCAGGTTTGCAGGGCTTGCGGGGATTTTCGTGGCAGTGGCGCGGGTAGCCGTACGGCGCCTTCTGATATAAATCAAGCACTTACAAATTTTTACGGGAGGGACACCAGATGCACGACGGCCTTGTTCGTACGGTTTTCACTTCTGTATCACGTTAGGCTGCTACGGAGCGCACATGAGCATCTTCGACCTTTTCTCCAAGCGCCAGAAGCAATTGCGTGGCGAGGTTCCGGACGTCTATACCTATGACAGCATTCCGCAGCCCCTGAAAGTGCAGATCATCCACATTTGGAAGGATGCCCTTGGTGATGAGAACGAGTATCGCGACAGTTACCTTGGAACCGGGCGAGCATACAAGTTCATTGTGGACACGCTTTGTCGTGAGTACGGCCTTTTCGCGCTTCCTACGACTTCCAAGAGCTATGGCGACCGCAACTATCTAGGAGAGTTGGCAAACTTCCTGCTGCAAGAAGAGGGCGCCGAAAGAGTTCTGGATGCGGTCGAGCTTTCATTCAGGTATATCGATCGAATGACGCGCAGGCATGAGTACCGGCACAAACAGAATGCTTCGAAGACCGCGGATGATGCGATTGAAGAGTTGAACGACCGGTTTAAGGAGCACGGAATCGGTTTCCAGTTTGCCGACGGCGAGATCATCCGAGTCGATTCTCAGCTGATTCATGCGGAGGTCGTCAAGCCAGCTCTAAGTCTCCTGAATGGGAAGCTCTTTGCGGGAGCACAGGCGGAATTCTTGAAGGCACATGAGCACTACAGACATGGGAATTCCAAAGAGGCGCTGACTGAATCGCTCAAGGCACTTGAGAGTGTGATAAAGGTTATCTGTGCCAAGCGCCAATGGACTCACGATCCGAACGCAACGAGTAGACAACTGCTCCAAGTCCTCTTCCAGAACGGACTAATCCCGTCGTTCTGGGAGCAACACTTCTCGGCCCTGCGAAGCACGCTTGAAAGTGGTGTTCCAACTGCACGGAATCGTCTTGGTGGGCATGGTCAGGGGGGAACGATCACTGAAGTGCCAGGGTTTCTCGTTGGATACGTCCTGCATCTCACGGCGTCGGCGATCGTATTCCTTGTCGACGCCGAAAAGGCACTGCCGTGACGGCGCAGCCTAACATGTCGTATATGGACTCCCCCACAACGCTGCTTTGCATGTCATCACAGTTTCTCAACATTAAGACCTCCGAACTCGATCGTCCGATCTATCGGATCATCTCTTTCGAGAGACTTGTAGACCTGTTCCGGACCCAGAAGCTCGTTCTGGCGCACCCTACCAAGTGGGGCGATCCTTTTGAGACCCATGTCATTGGCGCAAACTTCAAGAGGGGCAACGTCATACTTGACAGAGCCCACCGCCACGTAATTCACGGTCAATGCTGGACACGGAAGTCCGTGTCCGATGCTCTCTGGCGCATCTACTCGCCCGAGAAAAACGCGGTAAGGATCAAAACAACACCAAGGCTCCTCGGGCAGGCGCTCGACGGAGCGCTTTCGCGTACACCACGTTCAAAATGGTTTGTTGGACGAGTGACTTATCTGCCGCAGAAGGACATAGTGGGCAGGGCGCGAGACTTGGCAAGGAAAATGCTGGACGATCAAACCGAGACAGCGGCCGCGCAAAGTCTCCTGTTCAAGCGCAACTCCTTCTCGCATGAATCGGAGGTGAGAGCTCTCGTCGTAGACAGACACAACCGTGCCAAAGCTGGACTAGTTCACCTGAAGATCGATCCGCACGAAATGGTGCAAGGCGTCCTTATAGACTCCCGAGCGACGTCATCTCTAGTAGAGGTGTACTCCCGACACCTAAAAGTGGAACTTGGATTTCAAGGCCGAATTTCTCGCTCAACCCTATATGACCCACCAGAAGCGCTGGTAGTCGAGCTGGGTAAGCTATGACGTCTAACTCTTTACTGGGACTTCCCACGAAGTCAAGCAACGGTACGCGATAGCTTTTCCTTGATAACGGTATTTCCTGCGTTGGCGTGAAGTGAAGCGGCGGTGAAACGAGGAACAGACATCTACTGTCGGCCTTGTTGCACTGATTTTTCAGCGTGGACCCAGATACGAGCCGCTCGGCGGGGCTCCATTCCTATCCCGTGGTCACTACCAATCGAATGCAACAAAGGGTTAGCCGAGCTTGCCCGCCGCCGATCTGACTGTTCAATGCATCTTCGGATTCACGCCTTGCAAGGAAACCAACCACTGATTTTTCGCGTAACTGATGCACCCACCTGGAGATCGGGTCGTCACGTTTGTGTGCTGTCATCACAGTCGATTTGGCTCCCTGGATCAGCAGTGTGAGCAAGTAGCTGTCGCCCCGCTTGGTGATCTTGCCCAGACTGCTTTTGGCATCACTGGAGTTTTGCCGTGGCGTCAGGCCGATCCAGGCGCCGAACTGCGCGCCGTTACTGAACTGTCTGAAGTCGCCCACCGTTGCCACGATCGCCGAGGCGGTCGCCGGCTGGGTCGGAGCATCAGTAGCTCAGGCGGGCCACCGAGCGCAGCACCTCGGGCGTGGTGGTCGGGAAGCCAAAAAACTCAAGGTAAGCCGGGATCTGCTCGAACAGCATGTCCGAGCCCACCTGGATGCGGCAGCCGCGTGCCTCCGCGGCATTCAGGAATGCGGTCATCTCTGTTTTCATCACGACTTCGCCGACAAAGGCTGTCGGCGCGATGCGCGCAATATCCATGGGCATCGGGTCGCCCTCGTTCATGCCCATGGGTGTGGCATTGACCACCAGGTCGTGCCCGGCCGGGTCATTGGACATGGTGCTGACCTGCAGCTTGGGGTAGTGCTTTCTCAGCCGCGCGCCCAGGCCTTCGCAGGACGCCGTGTTCACGTCATGCAGGCTGATGGCACCAATGCCGGCCGCCGCCAGCGATGCGGCAATGGCCGACCCCACGCCGCCGCTGCCGACCACCAGCACGCGGGCGCCGTCCAGCGTCAAGCCCTTGCGCTGCACGCCGCGCACAAAGCCTTCGCCGTCGAACATGTCGCCTTCGAGCTTGCCATCGGCGGCGCGCCGCACGGCGTTGCAGGAGCCCGCCACCGACACGGTGGGCGTGGCGCGGTCGAGCAGGCCCACCGTGGTGACCTTGTGCGGCATGGTGATCAGGGCACCGCGAATGTTGGTGAGCGTGAACACGGCGCGCAGGAAGGCCGGGTAGTCTGCGCTCTGGCAGCCCATGGGCATCACCCGGGCGTTGACGCCGATGTGGTCAAAGTAGGGGTTGTAGATCATCGGCGCCTTGAACGAATGCGTGGGGTAGCCGATGTGGGCAATGAGTTCTGTGTTGCCGTTGATCATGTTCATGTCCTGATGAGGTGTACGCCGTTGGCGTCGTTGTCGTTGTCGGGTCGGGGTCGAATTGGAGTCAGGGTTGGGTTGGCGACAACCGTTCGATGGTTCGTGTTGCGGTGGTCAGGGCCGATCCTGGGACTCGCCCTGTGTCTGGCGCCACAGCGCCATCGCTGCCAGGCGCGCCGGGGCGTTGGGCGCACCGTAGCCGGCGTAACCGCTGCGCCGCTCGACCAGCTCGAAATGGAAACGGTCGTCGAACGGCGTGAGGTACAGGTGCAGGAACTCGCCGCCGCCGGCTTCGCGGTCGTACAGGATGCCCAGCTCGCGCATCGCGGCCAACTCTGCGGCGTCGATGTCGTCAATGCCGTATTTGGCGGCCAGGTCGTCGTAGTAATTGGCCGGTACGGGCAGCAGCGGCGCACCCGATGCCTTGAGCGCGCGCGCCGTGGCAATCAGATCGGCCACGGCCAGCGCAATCTGCTGCACGCCAGCGCCCCGAAAGCTGGACACGGCGCGAGACACCGAGGTGTTGTCGCGCTCGGAGACAGTGAGGGACACGCGCACCGCCCGGTCGGCCGATTCAATCTCGCGGCTCCTGATCACGCCGTAGGGGTCGTGCAGCACCACGTTGCGCTCCGGCACCAGGCCCAGCACGGCGCGGTGAAACAGCACCCAGGGCTCGACCTGACCGGCCGGCACGGCCTGCACCAGGTGGTCGATGCACGCTGAGTCACCAAGCGCCCCGCCGTGCAGCGCGGCTTCATCCATCACAAAATCGGCCTCGAACGGGTAGCGGCCACCCTGAGCCGTCTCGCAGAAATAAACGAGGCTGCCGTCCGGCGCGCGCACCGCCGGGATGGTCATCTCGTGCTGCCCCACGCGGCCGAGCACGCGCGGGCACTGCAGCGCCTCGGCACGCGCCAGCGCACCGGCAACATCCGGCGTGGCCAGCGCCACGGCGCAGGCCGAGGTGCCGTGCAACTCGAAATGGCTGCGGGCGAAGGAATCCTCTTCCAGGTTGACAAGGATGCGAACCTCTCCCTGGCCGTACAAATCAACGGTCTTGGAACGGTGATGGCCGATGCGCTGAAAGCCGCTCGCCTCAAGCCATGCGGCCAGACGCGCGCCCGCGGCCGGGTCGACGGCGAACTCGACGAACGACCATCCGGTGAGTACTGGCGGAGGCGGCGGCGCGAACAAGGGCACCTTGTAGGGCTTGGCGTCCGCGGCGCGGCCCCGCTGTACCTGCTCCTCCAGCCACAGCAGCGAACGCATGGCATCGACAGCGTTCGCCCGGGCCGGTGCGGCGCGGAATTCGTCGTTGAAGATTTCCAGCGACAGTGGGCCGGAGTAACCGGCATCAAGCACGGCGGCGGTGAACTTCGCCATCTCGAATTCGCCCTGGCCGGGAAAGCAGCGGTAATGCCGGCTGTGCGTCAACACGTCGGTGTTGACCCAGGGGGCATCGGCCAGCTGGACGAAAAAGATTTTCTCGCCCGGCAGTTGCGCAATGCCGCTCGGGTCATCGCGCAGCGACAGCGTGTGAAAGCTGTCAAGCGCCAGGCCCATGTGCGGGTGGTTGACCCGCTGGACCACGGCCCAGGCCTGCGACCAGAGCCTGACCTTGCTGCCCCAGGCCAGCGCCTCGTAGGCAATGCGCATGCCGCGCCGCCCGGCATGTTCGGCCAGCTGCTGGAACTGCTCGGCAAGCCGGTCGACATCACTCAGTGCGTCGGGCTGCACGTTGGAACACACCAGGATCAGCTGGGTCCCAAGCTCCTGCATCACGTCGAACTTGCGTTCGGCGCGTTCCAGGTTGCGCGCCAGTTGCGCGGGCGTGGTGCCGTCAAAGTCGCGGAAGGGCTGGAACATGTCGATGCTCAGCCCGACGTCTTCGGCCATGAGGCGCACCTCGCGCGGCGACCCCGGGAACTGCAGCAAGTCGTTCTCGAAGATTTCCACGCCGTCAAAGTGCGCCGCAGCCGCAGCCTGCAGCTTCTCGCGCAGCATGCCAGAGAGAGAAACCGTGGCGATGGAACGGCGCATGGGCAACTCGGCGGAATAGGTCAGAAGGTCAGGAGGTCAGGCCTTCGGGGCGGACTGGGCGGCCGAGACGGCGGCACGCAGGCCCAGCAGGTAGCTGTCGACGCCAAAACCGCAAATCTGCCCCTTCACGATCTCGGCAAACACCGACACGTGACGGAAAGCCTCGCGGGCGTGGATGTTGGACATGTGCAACTCGACCACCGGGCAGGTCAGGATGGCCAGCGCATCGCGGATGCCGTAGCTGTAGTGGGTCCAGGCGCCGGCGTTGATCAGCACGGCATCGACGCCGTCCCGGTAGCCCTGGTGGATGCGCTCGCACATCTCGCCTTCGCTGTTGGTCTGAAAGCACTCCACTTCCGTACCCAGCTCCTTGCCCAGGGTGGTCAGGCTGGCATTGATCTCGTCGAGCGTGATGGTGCCGTACTGCTTGGGGTCGCGTTTGCCGAACATGTTGTGATTGATGCCGTGAAGCATGAGAACTTTCATGGGAGATCCTTGTGTGGTTGGAAAATTTAGGAAATTAGGAAACTGTCAGGCTGCTAGTTTGTCAGATGGACGATCTGGCCCGTCCTGGCCGCTTCGGCAATGGCTTCGGTGATGCGCAGGTTCAAGAGGCCATCACGCGCGCTGACCAGCGGCTCGGCCTCGCGCCGGATCACGGCACCGAAGTGTTCGATCTGGTGCTTCAGCGGGTCGTCTCGCACCATGCCCACCACGCCGACTTCGAATTCTTTCCACCAGGACCGGTCTTCCGGCCTCGGGTAGGTTTTCAGGCGCATCGTGGGCACCGACAGGCTGCCGTTGGTGCCGGAAATGACGTAGCAGTCCTCGTCGTCGTAGGTCGGGTAAGCCTTGTTTTCCTGGCTGGTCTGCTCCCAGCTGCGCGGGCAGGCGGCGGTATCGGACAGCATGAAGGTGCCCAGCGCCCCGCTGGCAAAGCGCAGGTTGATCGCCACGGTGTCTTCCACCGTGAAGCTGCGGGTGGCGCTGGAAGCAAAGGCCTGCACGGCGACGATGTCGCCGCACAGCATGCGCAGGTTGTGCACCTCGTGGATCATGTTCAGCAGGATGGGGCCGCCGCCGATCTCGCGGCGCCACGTTGCGTCGGCATAGTACTGGTCGGGTTTGAAAAAGGTGGCACTGCCCATCACCGCCACCAGCTTGCCCAGTTTGCCGGAGTCCACCACCTCTTTGGCCTTGGCCATGATGGGGCTGTGCGCGCGGTGGTGGCCAATCAGCACCTTGGCTCCGGTTTCATCCACCACCTTGAGTAGCTGTTCGCCCTCCGCCACGGTGGTGGCAATCGGCTTTTCCAGCAGAATGGGCAGGCCGGCAGCGATGCACTGCAGCGCTTGCGGTACGTGCAGCTGGTTGGGTGTCGCCAGGACCAATCCGTCGGGCCGGTCCCTGGCCAGCAACTCCTCAATGGACGTATACAGGGGCACGCCGGCCCCGGCAGCCAGCTCCACGGCTGCGGGCGAGGGATCGACGATGGCGGAGAGTGCGCAGGTGGGGCTGTTTTGCGCCACACCCATGTGGGCCTGGCCGATGTAGCCGGCACCGGCGACGGCAATGCGGGTTTTGGTCATCTGTCGGTCATCTGTCGGTCATCGGAATCAATCGATCAAAACGGGAGTGGGTTCGCCCTGGCGGCAAAAAACCGCCAGTGCGTGCCTGGGGTGCAGTTACTTACGCATCTTGACCAGCTCGGCCGTCACTTCATTGACGGTGGCTTCGCCGACGCTGGCGCTGAACTGGGTAATCACCGGTTTCATCTTGTCGCGCAGCTTGGCCACCTCGGTGGGCGGGAACTGCGTCACGGTCATGCCGTTCTTCTTGAGCAGCTCAAGGTTGCTCGCCACGGCGGCGCGGGCTTCGGCACGCTGGACAACTGCAGCCTCGCTGGCGGCATCGCCGATGATCTTCTTCTCGGCCGGTGTCAGGGTGTCCCAGACCTTTTTGCTGAAGATCACCGATTGCGGGTTGTACTGGTGGTTGGTCAGGGCGATGTACTTTTGCACTTCCCAGAATTTGTTGGCGGCAATCACGCTGACCGGGTTTTCCTGGCCGTCAATGGCTTTTTGCTCCAGGCCGCCATAGACCTCTGGGAAAGGCATGGGTGTCGGGTTGGCGCCCAGGGCCTTGACCCATGCGACGTTGATCGGGTTCGGAATCACGCGCAGCTTCAGGCCGTCAATGTCTTCGACCTTGTTCAGCGGGCGCTTGCTATTGGTGATCTGGCGGTAGCCAAGTTCCCAGTAGGCGAGACCCACAAGACCTTTTTGCTCCAGCAGGGCATGCATCTTCTTGCCGACCGGGCCATCGACGATGGCGTCCGATTCCTTCTCGTTGGCGAACAGGAAGGGGAAGTCAAAAATCGCCAGTTCCTTGGCTTCGCTGGCCAGGATGCCGCTGTTCATGACCGACATTTCGATCGTGCCGCCCTTCATGGACGACACCACGGCCTGGTCGCTGCCCAGCGTGCCGCTGTAAAACAGGTTGACCTTGATCTTGCCGCCAGACTTGGCCGCGACGACTTCGGCGAATTTCTTCATGCCGGCGACGGCTGGGTGGCCTTCCGGTCCGTTGAGCGCGAACTTGAACGCGTGCTCCTTGATGTCCTGTGCGCCGGCCATGCCGAAGGCGGCCAGCGCGGCAGCGGCCAACAGAGTCTTGATCATCAAACGTTTCATGGTTGTCTCCTGAAATGACACAGTACGCAAATTGATGGGATGCAGGACATGGCGTACCACACACGCCCCGCCTCGAAAAACAGGTTCAGCAGAGTTGGCAGGTTCAGTACAGCAGGCGGGCCGGCCACATCACAATTTGGGGGAACAGCACCATCAGGAACATCACGACGAACTGCACGGCCATGAAGGGCATCACGCCGCGCGTGACGTCGTCCATCTTCATCCGGCCCACGCCCGCCACGACGTTGAGCACCGTGCCGACCGGCGGCGTCACCAGGCCGATGGAGTTGTTGATGATGAACAGCACGCCGAAGTACACCGGGTCGATGCCAGCCGCCTTTACCAGGGGCATCAGCACTGGCGTCAGGATCAGGATGGTGGGTGTCATGTCCATGGCGGTGCCGACGATCATGACCAGCACCATGATGGCGATCATCAGCAGCGTGGGGCTGCCCAGCAAGGGGCTGAGCAGGTCAACGACCTGGGCGGGCAGCTGCGCCACCGTGATCAGCCAAGCCGAGACCATGGCCGCAGCCACCAGGAACATCACCACCGCCGTGGTCTTGGCCGCGGCCACGAATGTTCCATAGAGCTGGCTCCAGGTGAGTTCCCGGTAAATCACGCCGGCCACGAACAGGGCGAAGACCGCTGCGACCACCGCCGCCTCGGTCGGCGTGAACAGGCCGAAGCGCAGGCCGAACAGGATCAGCAAGGGCAAGGTCAGCGCCCAGCCCGCCTTGCGAAAGGCATGCCATACCTCGCCGGCAGACTTGCGCGGCGGCGGCTCGAGCTTTTCGCGGCGCGTCGTCCACCACCAGGTGGCCCACAGACCTGCGGCCAGCCAGATACCGGGGAAGATGCCGGCCAGGAACAGCTTGGTAATCGACACGTTGGCGGCGACGCCAAAAATCACAAAGCCTATGGAGGGCGGGATGATGGGGCCGATCACGCCGCAGGCCGCGATCAAGCCGCCACTGCGCGCCTTGTCATGCCCGGCTTTCACCATCATCGGCAGCAACAGCGCGGTCAGGGCGGCCGCGTCGGCCACAGCCGAGCCCGACAGCGCCGACAGGATGCAGGCGGCGACGATGGTCACGTAGCCCAGGCCACCCCGGATGTGGCCGACCAGCGCCAGCGCGAAGTCGACGATGCGCCTGGACAGGCCGCCGGTGTTCATCACCTCGCCGGCCAGCATGAAGAAGGGCACGGCCAGCAGCGGGAAGCTGTTGGCGCCCTCCATGATGTTCTGCGCCAGGATCTGCGCGTCGAACATGTTCATGTGCCACATCAGGGCGGCGCCGCACAGCAGCAGCGAAAAGGCGATCGGGATGCCCAGCGCCATGGCGGCCAGGAGGGAACCAAGGAAAACAGCAATAGTCATGATGGAGATTCCCCTGGTGGTTTACAGCGGCTTTGGCACGTCGATGGGCTCTTCTTCGGACTCCCGGATGCCGATCAGCTCGTCGTCGGTGAGTTCACCCTTCAACAGGCGCCACAGGTGGTTGAGCAGGATCACCGCGCCAGACACGGCGCAAACCATGCCACTGGCGTAGAAAATTCCCATGGACACTTCCATGGCGGCGCTGGTGGATTCCCAGTTGACCTTGACCTGGTCCAGCGAGCCTTTGAACAGCAGCCAGCAAATGAACAGCATGAGTGCATGCCCGAGCACGAGGCAGATCCGTTTGCCGCCTACCGACAGACGGGACACCAGCATGTCGGTGCCCAGGTGCGCACCTTCGTGCATCGCGACGATGGCGCCCAGGAAGGTGACCCAGACGAACAGCCAGCGCGACAGCTCTTCCGAGACGGTGATGCCGGAGTTGAAGGCGTAGCGCATCACCACGTTGGCAAACACCAGCACCACCATCAGTGCCAGCGCGCCAGCCATGAGCACCGACAGCAAGCGGCAATAGCCGTCAATGAGTTTTTGTAGCATGAAACCAGTCTCCTGTATGTGTTCGGTACAGTAATGTACGAACTAGTTAGTTTTATTGGAATCAGTACTTACCCTAGCGCAGTCCAGCCCCGCACCAGACGATTGCCCAGCTCTTCGGAGCCTCTCCCGAGCTCTCTGTTGCCTATTTGCGAACGAAACGCACCACCATCTCGACGATGCTGTTGCGGCGCGCAGCGATCGACTGGGGGGTGCCCCCGTCGCGCTTGAAAATCAGGTCGAAGGTATGCCGGTTGGACACGTTGAAGAAAGTCAGCGCCGAAATCGATGCATGGATGTCGATGGGGTCGAGCCCGGCCCGGAATACGCCCTGCGCCACGCCGCGTTCGTAAAGATTGCGAATAGCCTCGATCGCCGGGACGTTGAGCTCCTGGATGCTCTTGCTTTGCGCCAGGTAGGCGCCGCGCTCCATGTTCTCGGTCATCACCAGCCGGATGTAGTCCGGGTTGCCCTGGTGATGGTCGAACGTGAACTCCACCAGCCGGCGCAGGGCCTGTTCGGGCGGCAGGTCTTCGAGGTGCAAGCCGGCTTCGATGCTGCGCATGCGGCGGTAGGACTCTTCCAATACCGCGACGTACAGGCCTTCCTTGCTGCCGAAGTAGTAGTAAATCATGCGCTTGCTGGTGCGCGTGGCTGCCGCGATTTCGTCGATGCGCGCACCGCTCAGGCCCTTGTTCGCGAATTCCGCGGTGGCGACCTCGAGAATGCCCGCCATGGTGCGGGCCGGGTCGTTGGTGCGGGGGACCGGCAAGGTCCTGCCCGCCGTCCTGCCCGTCGGCCTCGTTGCCGGTTTGGTTGCCGGCTTGACTGCTGTTTTTGCCTTGGGGACAGAATGTACTAACTCGTTCATTCCTGCAGTATAGAGGCCCGGCGCAGCACATGGAAGTGTTCATACGGAAGGGTTGCACAGCGCACGACAGCCGGTTATTTACACCAGCGGAACCGTCAGCTTCCCGATCACCGCAAGGGTATCGGGACGCACGCCACGCCACCAGACAAAAGCTTCGGCGGCCTGCTCGGCCAGCATGCCCACACCATCGGCCAGCTGTTTGACGCCAGCGTTTTGCGCCAGGCGCAGGAAGGGCGTCAGGCCCTTGCCATACGCCAGCTCATACGCCAGGGCGCAATTGACAAATACGCCGGCCGGCACCGGCGGCAGCTCGGCACGCAGGCTGGCCGAAGTGGCGTTGAACACCACATCAAAGGTCTGCCCGACCAGGTCGGTGTAGGCACAGCCACGCACGCTACCCTTGGCCGCGCCAATTTTTGCCAGCTCGAGAGCCTTGTCCACACTGCGGTTGGCGATCACCAGCTCTGCCGGTGCCTGTTCCAGGAAGGGCAGCAGCGCGCCCCGTGCGGCGCCACCGGCACCCAGCAGCAACACGCGTTTGCCCTTGAGCGGGCAACCCAGGTTATGGATCACGTCGCGCACCAGGCCGACACCGTCGAAGTTCTCGGCCAGCACGCGCTCGCCGTCAAATTTCATGGCATTGACGGCACCGGCGAGCTGCGCCCGCTCGGAGCGCTCGGTGGCGTAGCTGAAAGCGTCGAGCTTGAACGGCGCTGTGATGTTCATGCCTCGCCCGCCGCTGGCTCGAAACGCATCGACGGCGCCGGCAAACTGGCCGAGCGGGCCCTCGATGGCCGTGTACTCGATGTCCTGCCCGGTGGCCTGGGCAAACATGCCATGGATCAGCGGCGATTTGCTTTGCTGGATGGGGTTGCCAATAACAGCATAACGGTCGGTCATGACTGGACTCCCACAGGTGACTCCGAATACAGGACGCCGTCGCGCTCCATGGCGTCTATCTCGACAGGACTGAATCCCACGCTCGCCGCGATCTCGCGGTTGTGTTGGCCCAGCAGTGGCGCGGGCCCGCTGGGCGAGGTGTCGCATTCAGAGAAGCGAAAGGGCAGATTGGGCAGCTTGATCTTGCCCAGCACCGGGTGATCTTGCTCCACCACCATGCCCCGCGCAAGGGTTTGCGGGTCGCTGAGCACCTGGTCAATGGTTTGTACGGGCGCGGCCGGAACACCGGCAGCGTCCAGCGCCGCGCAACACGCCTGAACCGAATGGGCCTTCGTCCAGGCTGTCACCCTGGCCAGGATGGCCTCACGGTGGGCATTGCGCCCGGCCTGGTCGTGCAGGCGGGTGTCCGCCGCGTAGTCCTCGCCGCCTATCAGTCGGGCCAGGCTCTTCCAGGTGTCCGTCATCTGCGCAGCAATCACCAGATAACCGTCGTTGGCGGAAAACGCGCCATACACCGTGCTCTGCGGCAGGTCATGGCCGGTCTGCACCGGCAGCTCCTTGCCGCCGCTCATCAAATAGCTCTGGGCGGCAAAGTCGTGCATGGAGATCATGCAGTCATACAGGGCAATGTCGATGTGCTGCCCGCGGCCACTGCTCACGCGGCCAAACAACGCGGCGCAAATCGCCGACACGCCGTGCATGCCGGCATACATGTCGGCGATGGGCATGCGAAACAGCGGCGGCGGCTCGCCCGGCACGCCAATCAGCGACATGGCACCGCTCTTGGCTTCGGCGATCAGGCCGAACCCCGGCCGCGCCGAGTCCGGCCCGGTGTGGCCGTACGCCGAGACCGAACAATAGACGAGTTTGGGGTTGCGCCGGGAAAGCTCTTCATAGCCCAGGCCCAGTTTGTTCAGGGCGCCGGGGCGGTAGTTCTCGACGAACACGTCGGCGCTGTCGGTGAGCTTGTGCATCATCTCCAGGCCACGCGGGTCACGCAGGTTGATGCACAGGCCCTGCTTGCCCATGTTTTGCTGCATGAAGTAGCCGCTCTGGCCCTGGACGATGGTCGGGCTGGCACGCCCGGCATCCCCCGCCACGGGCCGCTCCACCTTGATGACCTCGGCACCCATCGCGCTCAGGCAGCGCGACATGTGCGGGCCGGCCAGAAAGTGGCTGTAGTCGATGACCCGTAGGCCTGCCAGCGGCAGCGCCTGCGCGGGTTTGGTGGGTGATGGTTTAGTCATGAAAAGTCCTCTCGGCCCCAATGGAGCGGGCGTAATAAGCTATTTGTTGATGGTGTTGATGGCGACTGAAGGGGGCTCAGGAAGCCGCTGCGCCGGGCCGGCGCGGCACCATCAGCCGGTGTTCGCCCTTTTGCACCACCTGGCCGTGCTGGTTGATCAGCTCGGCCGGCAGCACCACGATGCCCCAGCCGGGCTTGCTTTTGGAGGGGCGCATGCTCTCGACCCGAAACCGCACCTGCAGCACGTCGTTGATCTTGATCGGCAGCACAAAGTCCCAGGTCCAACCCAGCGACATGCCGGGCAGAAAGCGGTACTCGCACTGCGTTTTCAGGCCGTCGGCGACCGACAGACCCATCAGACCGTGGGCCACGCGGCAGCCAAAGTGCGAAGCGTTGGCGTATTCCTCGTCCACATGCACGGGCGTGAAGTCGCCGGTGAGTTCGGCATAGGCGTCGATGCGCTCGGCGGTGACGGTGTAGGTCGGGCTGGTGCATTCGTCACCGACCTTGGCGTCGTCCCAGTATTTTTCCGGGGTGCTGAACTGGATGTCGGGTTTTGGCATGGGAGTTTCTTTCAGTCTGTTTGTCTGTCAAATCGGATCAGCCGCGCGGACTTCATGCCCTCGGGTTCACCGCAAGGGCCTCGGCCACGCTGTTGCCGCTGGCCTGGATCAGCTCGATCGCCAGGCCATCGGGCAGCTGCAGCCAGTTGCGGCCTTGCGGCAGGGCCTTGACGCCCCACTTCTGCGCCGCCTGCAACGCGCCTTCCAGGTCGGCCACCATGATGCCGAGATGGGCCAGCCAGCCCGCGTCGTTGGAAGGCGGCGCCTCAAAGTCGGGCGTGCTCATCAGCTGCATGCCGCCTATCGTCCAGTACTGGTGCGGTGCGTCGACGGGGCCGTCGATCTCGCGCACGTCCATGCCCAGTACCTCATAAAAGAAGTTGATGTACCACTGGATGTCCCTGACGCGCACCGCGACATGCTCGACATATGCCTGGTTCGAATAAGCCATGACTCGTTATTTCCCTTGTTGGTTAGTGCGACGATGAACCGGGCAAGCCCAGCTCAATGCCCTTGATGCAGGCCACCAGCGTCTGGTTGACCGGCGTGGACACGCCGCATTTGGCGCCCCAGCGCACGACCGAGCCGTTGACAAAATCGACCTCGGTGACCGAGCCCTTTTCCAGGCTCTGCAGCATCGAGGTCTTGAATTCATCAGGCAGGCCGGCACCGGCCTTGAGCCAGGCCTGGCGCGGGTCGGTAATGCTGAGGCGGATGCCGCTGGCCTCTGCCACCGCCATGGCCTCGGCCACGGCCGCCACGCCACAGGCTTCGAGCTCGGGCTGCTGGTACAGCTGGCCATACGTCAGGCGCGTGATGCCCGTGAGCGCACCGGTCGCCACGTTGATCAGCAGCTTGTCCCAGATCGTGCCCATGATGTTGTCGCTGACGGTGGTGTCCAGCCCGGCACGGTTGAAGGTGTCGGCAATGCGCTGTACCCGCTCGGTGATGCGGCCGTCCAGTTCGCCAATGTGGGTGTCTTTGCCGCGGGTGCCGACGACCACATGGCCGACGCCAATCTGCGTGCCCCCGGCATAGGTTTTGCCCGCCAGTACGCGTTCGCGGCCGACGATGTCCGCCAAGATGTCTTCATGCCCAAGACCGTTTTGCAGCGACAGCACGGCCGTGTCCGGCCCCAGCAATGAGGTCGCCGCTTCCATGGCCTGGCGCGTATGGAAGGACTTGACCAGCACGATCACCAGGTCCACGGCGCCCGTGTCGATGTTCACGCCCTGGGCGGTGGTGGCGGCGTATACCGGCACGGCGCGGTCGGCACCGCCGTCGCGCAGGATCAGCCCGCGGCTGTTCATGGCGTCGACCTGCTCCGCATTGCGGTTGATCAGCCACACCTCATGGCCGGCCTCGGTCAACACACCACCGATGGCGCAACCCAGCGCGCCGGCGCCCAGAACACAAATCTTCACTGCGACTCCTTCTTGATCCAGGCGTGAATTCTGGGCAGCCCCCTTCATGCCGTCCATGCAATGGATGCAATACATGTCATTGCAAAACACAATAGAGATAGACAATAGAGGTATGGACAAGGACCTTGATCTGCTCGACATCAAACTGCTGCGCCTGCTGGACCAGCTTTATGCCACCCATAGCGTGACGCGTGCGGCCGACGCGCTGGGGCAAAGCCAGCCCACGGTCAGCATCTGGCTGGCCCGCTTGCGCAAGCAGCTGAACGACCCGCTCTTTGTGCGCACGGCCGAAGGCATGCTGCCCACGCCGCGCACCGATGCACTGATGGGCACGGTGCGCGAGGTGCTGGCCGGCTTGCAACGGCTGTCCGAGTCAGGCGCCGCATTTGACCCGGCCACGGTGCAGCGGCGCTTCTCCATCTGCATGACGGACGCCAGCCACATCACCCTGCTGCCGCGGCTGCTGGCGCATGTGCGGGCACTCGCACCCGGTGTGGCGCTGGAGGCGAGTCGTATTGATGCCAACCTGGCGCACGCCCTGCAGGCGGGCGAGGCCGACCTGGCCGTGGGGTTTCTGCCCTGGCTGGACGCCGGCTTTTACCAGCAGACCCTGTACGCGCAGGACTGGGTTTGCCTGGCCAATGCACAGCATCCGCGTGTCATCGACGAAACCCGGGCGAACTGGAACCTCGCGGTGTATCAGGCCGAAGCGCACATCGGCATCAGTTCCGGCACGGGCTACCAGCTGCTCGACAACGCCGTGGCGTCACAGCACATCACGCGCCAGATACGGCTGGAGCTGCCCGGTTTTCTGGGCCTGTCGGCCATTCTCTCGACCAGCGACCTGATCGCCACCCTGCCCCGCCACATCGGCGAAACCCTGGCCCACGCCGCCGGACTGCGCGTGCTGCCCTGTCCGTTCGAGATTCCGGGCTTCACCGTCAAGCAATACTGGCATGCCAGGTACCACCACGACGCAGCCTGCCGCTGGCTGCGCGGCGTCTGCGCCGAATTGTTCATGAAAAATGCCTGACCCCAGACAATGCGGGCGTAAGCGGCTATTTCAAAAAATGCGGTGACAAAAAGCCGGGTGAAATACAGGCAATGATGGCCCACTCACCCATGCCATCGGGAACATGGCACACATTGAAATACGACATGGTAAATACGACATGGTGCCCATTTCCGCCATGACATGGACGCCATGACCCTCATCGCCTACATTGAAATCCATTACTGGCATCAAACATGAACCCATCCGTTTTCAACCGCACCACCGAAGACGTCGGCAACATCGTCGAGTTCGGTCACGTCAATGTCCGCGTGCCAGACCAGCAACAGGCGATCATCTTCTACATCATGGGCCTGGGCCTCACCCGCGACCCCTACCTGATGACCGGTGTGGACAACGCCTGGATCAATGTCGGCACCTGCCAGTTCCACTTGCCGGTCGGGCCGGCGCAGGTGCTGCGCGGCATGACCGGCCTCGTCCTGCCCGATCTGGACGCTTTGGTCGCACGGCTGACGCAGGTGGCGCCCCGGCTGAAAGGCACGAAGTTTGCCTTTGCCCGCACCGGCGAATGCGTGGATGTCACCTGCCCTTGGGGCAACCTAATCCGTGTGCACGCACCAGATCCCGCGCGTTTTGGCCGCATGACGCTGGGCATGCCCTATGTGGAAATTGACAGCGCCCCCGGTACCGCCTCGCGCATCGCCCGCTTCTACCAAGAGATCCTTGCGGCGCCAGCCCACAGCGGCCACGACGCCACCGGCGCCTTCGCGCGTATTCCCATAGGCCTCGGCGAAAGCCTGGTATTCCGTGAAACCGGACGCACGCTGCCGCCCTTCGACGGCCACCACGTCCAGATCGCCATCGCCGACTTTTCAGGCGTGCACCGGCGTCTGCTCGAACGTGACCTGATCACCGAGGAAAGCAACCAGAGCCAGTACCGCTTTCAGGACATCACCGACCTGGACACGGGCGAGGTGCTGGCAACCCTCGAGCACGAGGTGCGCAGCATGCGCCACCCCCTGTACGCACGCACTCTGGTCAATCGAAGCGCATAAGCAGCGCAGACGACACCCCCCACGCAGGCGCCATCAGGAAGCGGCCTGTTCCGGCCCTGCCCCCTACTTGACGCCGGCTTCTCCATGGCATCAGCCGGGACCCGGGGATTTCAAGGATCCGCGGCGAGGCGCAACATTGTTCATGGCAACCGGCCAGACCCATGAACTGCGGGCGTTGACAGCTGTTTGTTTGACAGCAAACCGCGTCAGAGACGATGGGCGGAAGTGGGCGGAAATCGGGCAAATAGCCGGGTATTACGCTCACGCCCTGTCCGGTCGTGCGCCTACGTCGGAACGGCCGGCCGCCAGTTACAAATGAGTAACTTCATCGCAAAAGGTCAGCCATGCGAGTTCACCGATTTCTTTCACTCCTCATGTCGTTGCTGGCCGTCGGCTTCATCGCCACGGCGCCGCAGCCTGCAGGTGCGCAGCCCAAGGCGCGCTTTGCACCGGAGATCAGCAGCTTCCAGGTCGACGTGACCGACCAGCTTGCACCCGGCAGCGACCTCAGTTTCACGCTGGAAGGCTCGCCGCGCGGGCAGGCCAGCGTCCGGCTGAGCGGCATCAACAAAAACATCGTGCTGCGCGAAGTCGAGCGCGGTGTTTATGAAGGCTCCTACACGTTGAGCCGGCGCGACCGGCTCGGCCCGCAGCCAACCGCGACCGCCACCCTGCGTGTGCGCAATGCCTCCAAGGTCGTGACCCAGGCCTTGGCCGGTGGCCTGCCACCGGTGGCCAGCCAGCCACCACCTCCTGCCGCCCCACCCCTGGTGATTGAACGCTTCACGGTCACACCGGTGGCCCGCATCGAGCCCGGTGCCGAACTGCGCTTTGCCGCCGCCGGTACACCCGGTGCGCGCGCCACGCTGAGCATCGACGGCGTGGTGCAGGGCGTGCCCATGCAGGAAGTGCGCCCTGGCCGCTATGAAGGCGCCTACACCATCCGCCGCAACGACAACTTCCCGCCCTCGCTCAACATCGTCGCCACCCTGGAGGGCAACGGCCAAACCATTCGCTCGCGGCTGAACCAGGCGCTGTTGGTGGACGCCCGCCCGCCCACCGTGCGAAACCTTGCACCGCAAAACAATGAGACCGTCGTGGGCAACCCGGTGTCGGTGTCCGCGACTTTTGATGACAGGGGCGGTGTCGGCGTGGATCCGAAGAGCGTGAAGATCATGATCGGCGGCCAGGACGTGACGCGCAATGCCAGCATCACGCCCCAGTTCCTGACCTGGCGCGGCGATTTGCGGCCCGGTGCCCAATCGGTGGAAATCACCGCTGCCGACATGGCTGGCAACGCCGTGCGCCAGACCTGGGTGTTCAATGTCGCCGGCCCGCAAACCCCGCCGCCGGCCGCCACACTGCCCTTGCAGATCACCAGCCACGCCAACAATGCACAGGTCAGCGGCGGCACCATCGAGGTACGGGGACGTACCGCCCCGGACACGAAAGTGGATGTGCAGGTCCACGTGATCGCCTCGTTGGCCGGCTTCTTCGGCGTCAACCAGCCGATATTGACCCAGACCCTGCGATCGGATGCCGGTGGCAACTTTGCCTTCAGCTTCAGGCCGCAAGTGCCGGTGCCGGGCGCACGCTATGAATCCACCATCACGGCGACCAAAGGCAACCTCACCAACGAGATCCAGCTGGTGCTGTTCCAGCAACGTTGAGATCAAGGAATTGCAGCGGAAGCAGGCCTTGCGCGGGCCGTTCCGGGCAAACATGGAAGCGGGGTGACGTGCGCCATCGAACGGAACCGCATGCGGATAGCGCATTTTCAAAATGCAACGCGGGACGGCCGCTCGCCTGAACAGGCGAGCAGTCCGCCGCAAACAACCCAAAGGAATTTTCATGAACTACTCCATCATTTTTTCAGCCGCACTGACGGCACTGGCTTTGACCGCATGCGAGAGGCCGACTACTGTCGTGACTCCTGCGGCTCCTCCGGCAGTAGTCACCGTTCCCGGACCCGCTGGCCCGACAGGCGCGACAGGCGCGACTGGCTCGACCGGATCAACCGGGTACACCGGCGCAACTGGCTCCACGGGCTCGACCGGCTCGACCGGCTCGACCGGCTCGACCGGGTATACCGGTGCAACTGGAGACACTGGCGCAACGGGTGATGCCGGGGCCCAAGGCCAGCGCGGCAAAACCGGTGATACCGTGGTCATCGTTCCGGCTCCAGCGAAATGAGTTCCCCATAGCATGGGGTCCTCCGTACAGCGACCCACACCAAGACGGCGCCATCATCATCACACCCGTGATGATGATGGCGCCTTTTTTTGCCAGGCAACCCATGTGATTCACACACCCAGGCCTGACCCGCGCCCATGCGGGCGTTGCGGGTCACCCCGGGCAGACGTGCGCCGGATTGACGGATGAATCCTGAGACTCGACCAGGCCTTAATCCGGCTTGATTTTTGCCGCCTGAATCACCTTGCCCCATTTCTCCTGCTCGACGCGCTGAAAGGCGGCAAGTTTTTCGGGCGGACCACCCACCGGAACGGCACCCAGGTCTGTCAGGCGCTTGGCCACGGCAGGCTGCTTGAGGGCCGCGTCCACCTCGGCCGACAGGCGCTTGACAACGTCGGCCGGCGTGCCGGTGGGGGCGTACAGCGCGTACCAGGACGACGCCTCGAAGTCTTTCATGTTGAGGGCTTCCGCCAACGTCGGCACGTCGGGGTACTGCGGCAGGCGCTGCGCCGTGGTGACGCCCAGCATCTTGAGCTTGCCGCTTTTCACAAAAGGCGTGCTGGTCAGCAGGGTGTCAAACATCAGCTGCACCTGGCCCGCCACCACGTCGCCGATGGCCGGGCCGGACCCCTTGTAGGGAATGTGCGTCATGAAGGTGCCGGTGCGGTATTTGAAATACTCGGGCACCAGGTGCGAGGAACCGCCGTTGCCGGCCGACGCAAAGTTCACCTTGCCGGGATGGGCCTTGAGGTAGCTGACGAACTCCGGCAATGATTTGACCGGCAGCGCCTGCTGATTCACCACCACCACGATCGGCACGGTGACCACGAGGGAGACCGGCGCAAAATCCTTGTTGGCGTCATACGGAATCTTCTCGTGCAGCCTCGGGTTGATGGCCATGGTGCCGATGCTGGCCATCATCAGGGTATAGCCGTCCGCCGGCGCTTTGGCCGCCTCCCCCACGCCGATGAAACCGTGGCCGCCCGCCTTGTTTTCCACGATGACCGGCGTTTTCAGCGAGTCGCTGATGGCCTGCCCGACCACCCGCGCCGTGATGTCGGTGGGCCCGCCCGCCGGGAAAGGCACGACGATGCGGATCGGCTTGCTGGGCCACGCACCCTGCGCGTGCACGACGAGGGAAGAGGCGGCCATACCAGCCAGCAGCGCCACGTGGATAAGGAATCGGATCGGTTTTTTCATGAAAATGGTCTCCAGTTTTTGAGGTGGTGCCGGCAAGCAAAGGGTGCGGAAGAAAAGAAAGAAAGCGTCGCTGATCAATACGGCGGATGCCTGGCGAATCGCTCTTATTCAGAGCCCGCCACGCCGCTATCCAGCAGCGCAACCACCTGGGCCTCGTCATACCCCAGCGACAGCAGGAGCTCGCGGGTGTGCTCGCCCAGGCGCGGCGCGTTGCGGCGCAGCTTCAGTCGCTCGCCCCCCAGCGTGAGCGGCAGCAGCGGTACAGTGGTGGCACGGCCATCGGGCAGGGTCATGGGCGCCAGCCCCCCTGTGCCCAGGAGGTGCGGGTCGTCAAACAAATCCTGCGGGCGCGTGATCGGCGCAAACGGCAAGGCGTTCTTTTCAAACACCGCGCTGAGTTCGGCGGCACTGCGACCGGCCAGGTGCGATCGCAGGATGGGCATCAGCCACTCGCGGGCCCGCACGCGGTCGTTGTTGGTTTTCAGGCGCGGGTCGGACTTGAGCACCTCCAGCCCGAACGCATCACAGAAAATCGCCCACTGGGTGTCGCTGACCACCGCCAGAAAGATCTGCTCGCCTTCTTTCACGGTGAACACGTCGTAGATGCCCCAGGCCGAGATGCGGCTGGGCATGGGGTCTGCGGGTTGGCCGGTCACGGCGAACTGCATCATGTGCTGAGCCACCAGAAACACATTGTTTTCAAACAGGGCCGATTGCACCTCCTGGCCCTTGCCGGTTCCTCTTGTCGGATGGTCGCGCGCGGCGAGAGCCGCCATGGCGCCGATCGCGCCGAACATGCCACCCATGATGTCGTTGACGCTGCTGCCGGCGCGCAGCGGGTCGCCCGAGCGGCCCGTCATGTAAGCCAGGCCGCCCATCATCTGCACCACCTCATCGAGCGCGGTGCGGTGGTCGTAGGGCCCGGGTAAAAATCCCTTGTGGCTCACATACACCAGGCGCTCATTCAGCTGTGACAGGCTGGCGTAGTCCAGGCCCAGCTTCTTCATGGTGCCGGGCTTGAAGTTTTCACTCACCACATCCGCCGTGGCCACCAGCTTGAGTGCCGCTTCCTTGCCTTCGGGGGTCTGCAAGTCGAGCGCAATGCTTTTCTTGTTGCGGTTGAACAGGGGGAAAAATCCGGCGCCCGAACCGATCAGTTTGCGCGTGTTGTCACCGGCCATGGGCTCGACCTTGATGACTTCGGCTCCCAGGTCGGCCAACACCATGCCGCAGGTGGGGCCCATGACCATGTGGGTGAACTCGACGACCCGCAGGCCGGTGTAGGGCAGGCTGGCAGCCTGGCCGTTGGATGTTGTGCCGGCTTCAGACATGGACAGCTCCCTGCGCAAAACCCTTGGGTAAACCGGCCTCGGGCGTCATGCCGTAGAGAGGCTCGCCCGGCAAGCCCGCCTGCAGCGGCGCGCGTGCGACCATCAATCGTTCAAGGTTCACGCCGGTCGAAATGCCCATGGCCTCGAACATGAAGACCAGGTCTTCGGTCACCACATTGCCCGATGCACCCGGCGCATAGGGGCAACCGCCGAGGCCGCCGAGCGAGGCGTCGAAAGTACGCACCCCCTCTTCATGAGCCGCCAGGCAATTGGCCAGGCCCAGGCCGCGCGTGTTGTGCATGTGCGCCGCGCCCGCCCGGTCGCCGATCTCGGCACGCAGGCGCCGGAACAGGCGACGTACCTGCGCCGGATTGGCGTAGCCGGTGGTGTCGGACAGGCCCGACTCGTCCGCCCCGGCGGCAATGCATTGCGCTGCCAGCCGGATCACGTCGTCTTCGGGCACCAGGCCCTGCAGGGTGCAGCCGAAGGCGGTTGAGATACCGGCCTCCACCTTCACGCTCGGGGCCATTTCATCGCGCAGCCCGACAATGCGGCGGACTTCTTCGAACATCTCCTCACGCGTCTTGCGCACATTGGCCAGCGAATGCGCGGCGCTGGCCGACACCGGGATGGTCAGCTTGTGCACGCCGGCGGCCAGTGCCGCCTGCGCACCGCGCGCATTGGGCACCAGCGCCATCACGGTGAGGCCGGGCAAGGTGAGCGCGTGCTTCACCACCTCGGCCGCGTCGGCCATCTGGGGCAGCGACGTGGCCGGCACAAAGGAGGCCACTTCGATTTCGCGAAGGCCGGCGTCGTGGAGTGCCGTGATCCAGCGCAGCTTGTCGGCGGTGGGCATGATGGCCTTGACGGACTGCAGGCCGTCGCGCGGGCCGACCTCGCTGATCAGGACATCGGGCCGGAAAGGTGTTTGCATCATGGACATCTCTCAAAAATAGGGGGTTCACGTCATCAACAGGTGATGTATGATAGTTCTGCAAGATAGAACACAGTTCTTTCTTATGAAATAATGACGCATTTCCCACCCCCGTGTCAAGCCACGACGAACTGGAGGTTTTCCCATGCCCCGCAAAGCCCACACCGAATCCCTGGCCGACAGCCACGCCGCACCCGGTGGCACCGCGGCGGTAGATCGCGCGCTGACCCTGCTGTGCGCTTTTCAGCTGGGCGATACTGCCCTGAGCCTGGCCGAACTGGCCGGCCGCACCCAGCTCTACAAAAGCACGGCGCTGCGTTTGCTGGCCTCGCTGGAGCATGCGCGGCTGATTCAAAAACTGGAGGACGGCCGCTACGGGCTGGGCAGTGAAGTGGCGCGGCTCAACGCGGTTTACGCCGCCTCGTTTTCGCTGGACCGCGTGGTGCTGCCCGTGCTGCGGGCGCTGGTGGCGGCCACCCGTGAGAGCGCCGCCTACCATGTGGTGCAGGGCGATGCGCGGCTGTGCCTATACCGCGTGGACTCACCCCATCCGATCCGCGACCACATCAAGGCCGGCGACGTGCTGCCGCTGAACCGGGGCACCGGCGGCCGCGTGCTGATGGCTTTTGGCCCCCGGCGCACCACCGGCCTCACCGCAAAAGATAAAAACCTCTACGCCCGCATCCGGGAGCAGGGTTACTTCTCGGCCATGGGGGACCGCCTGGCCGGCGTGGCCGGCATTTCGGCGCCGGTGTTCAAGGCCGATGGCAGCCTGGCGGCCGCATTGACGCTGACCATGCCGGCACAGCGCTATGACGAACGGCACGTTCAGAAGGTGCTGGAGGCCGCCCGCAAGCTGAGCGGGCAGGTTTGAGCCGCACAGGCAAAAAGCAAAAACACCGGATGCTGCTGCTTCCCAATAGCTTTCAATAGCTTTCAATAGCAATTGCGGCACGCCCCCGCCATGCAGCGGATTGGCAGCGATTGTTTCTTCAGCGGGGTGTTGACGACCCGGCCTGGCGCGCCAGGTGCATCTGGTGCAGCGTGATCTTGCGCACCTCGGCCTGGCTGGTTTCAATGTGCGCGCGCAGCAGCAGCGTGGCCTGGTCGCTGCGCTTGAGGCTCACCGCCTTCAAGATCTTGGCGTGCTCTTCATAGGTGGCATCAATGCGCGGCTGCTTGATGAAATCGAGCCGGCGGATGATGCGGATGCGGTCGGTCACCTCACGGTGCACGCGGGCCATTTCGGCATTGCCGGCCGCCGCCACCAGCGCGCAGTGAAAGGCTTCATCCCACTCGGCCACCTGCACCCTGTCGGTGCTGCGCTCGGTCGGCGGCACCAGCCAGATCGCGGCCAGTGCATCGAGCAACGCGAGGTCCACCTGCTGGCTGCCGGTGCACAGGCGTTGGACCGCCGTGGTTTCCAGCACCATGCGCAGGTCGTAGAGCTGTTCAAATTTCTCAAAGTCAAACGGCAGCACACGCCAGCCGCTGCGGAACAGCACCTCCACAAAACCCTCCTGCTGCAACCGGAACAGCGCCTGGCGGACCGGCGTGCGCGACACGCCCAGGCGCTCGCTCACATCGCTTTCGGTGAAGCGGTCACCCGGCACCAGCCTGAATTCGGCAATATCGCTCTTGAGCTGCTCATAGGCCTCGTCCGCGCGCGAGCGGTGGGCGGGAATGGCGGGAAGGACGTGGGGAGGACGGGCTGCTGTGTACACGACAGAACTCTATCAGTGTTGCCGCACCGGCAGGGTCGCGAGCAACTGGCCGCTGGTGGCGGTCCAGCCGACGATGGCGCCCTGCGCGCGCAGCATGTCCACCGCCGCCGCCTTGAACTGCGGAAAATAGCTCTCGGTGCAGTCTTCCAGCAGCAGGCAGTCGTAGCCGCGGTCGTTGGCTTCGCGCATGGAGGTCTGCACGCACACCTCGGTGGTCACGCCCATGAACACCAGGTGCGTAATGTTCGCCAGTTGCAGCAACTCGTGCAGCGGCGTGGCGTAAAACGCGCCCTTGCCCGGCTTGTCCAGCACGATCTCGCCGGGCCACGGTGCGAGTTCGGCAATGATCTGGTTGCCCAGCTCGCCGCTCACCAGTATCCGGCCCATCGGTCCCTCATCGCCGATGCGCAGCGCGGGGTTGCCGCGCTGACGCTTGGCCGGCGGGCAGTCCGACAGATCGGGACGGTGGGCTTCACGGGTGTGCACCACCAGGCCGCCGACATCACGCCAGGCCTGGAGCACGGCCTGGCAGGCCGGCACGATGGCGGCGAGCAGCGCCACGTCGTTGCCCAGGCTCTCGCCAAAGCCGCCGGGCTCGATGAAATCGCGTTGCATGTCGATGATGACGAGCGCCGTGTGGGCAGGGTCGAAGGCGTAGGGAAACGGATTGGCGTTGATTTCGATCATGCGATTGCCCTCACGCTCACGCTCACACTCGCCCTCTCCCAGAGGAAGAAGGAATAAAACCGGGGACACGTGGTCATGCGCCAGCTTCCTCCCTCTGCCTTTGGGAGAGGGTTGGGGTGAGGGTTTCAGCCTCTGGAGCATGGTGGCCACCCCCCATATGCGCCCCCAGCACATGACGCTCGGCGCTGGCTGCCGGGGTTTCAAAAACGATGCGCCCTTCGCTCATGACGACGATCCGGTCGGCCAGCTCCAGCAGCTCGTCCAGGTCTTCGCTGATCAGCAGCACAGCGCCGCCCTGCTCGCGCACACCCAGGATGCGGCCGTGGATCTCCTTCACCGCCGCGAAGTCCAGGCCGAACACCGGGTTGGCGGCGATCAGCACATTGATCTCGCCGTTCAGCTCGCGCGCCAGCACGGCGCGCTGCACATTGCCGCCCGAGAGGCTGCGAATCGGCGCGTTCTCGCCCTGGGTCTTGATGCCGTAGCCGGTGATCCACGCGCGCGCACGGCTGCGCCACTGGCCAAAGCGCAGGCGCCCTCCCTGGCACAACGGCGCGCGGTCGAAGTCGCGCAGCGCCATGTTTTCCGCAACACTGAGTTCGCCGACGCAGGCATTGCGCAGGGGTTCTTCAGGCAGGCTGCGCACCTTGAGCCGGTGGTTTTCGTCGCGCGTCGCCGCATACGGCTGGCCCATGACCTGCACGCGGCCGCCGGCGCGCTCGCGCTGGCCGACCAGGGCTTCGACCAGCTCGCGCTGGCCGTTGCCGGACACCCCCGCGATGCCCAGTATTTCGCCGGGGTTGACGGACAGGCTGAGCTCCCGCACGGCCAGCGTGCCGCGGTCGCCCATCACCTGCAGTTGGTCGACCTGCAGGGACGGTGGCGCGGCGTCGCCCGTGCCGCAGAGCTGCGCCGGACTCCTGTATTGCCCGATCGCAGCACCATCCTCTGCGCCGGCCAGGTGCTCGGGTTGCGCAGCGCTGGCGTCGCCCACCATGGCCTGCGCGAGCGAGGCCGGGTCGGTCGACGAGACCGCGCAATGGTGGACAAGCCGGCCGCGGCGCAGGACCGTGACGTCGTCGGCATAGGTCATCACTTCGCGGAACTTGTGCGTGATGATGAGCACGGTGCACAGCCCGCTTCGCGCGAAGGCGCGGACATGGCCGAGCACTTCATCGGCCTCCTGCGGCGTCAGCACCGACGTGGGTTCATCCAGGATCAGCAGGCGCGGTTTCAGGTAGAGCTGCTTGAGCAGTTCCAGCTTCTGCTTCTCGCCGGCCGCCAGCTCCATGGGCCGCGCATCCAGGTCCAGGCTGAACGGCGTCGAGGCGAGAAACTCCCTGAGTTCGGCGCGCCTGGCCTTCCAGTCAATCAGCGCCGGCGTCTTGCCGCCGGCCAGCAGCAGGTTCTCGGCCACGGTCATGCCGGGCGCCAGCGTGAAGTGCTGGTACACCATGCCGATGCCCAGCGCACGCGCAACCACCGGGCTGGCGATGTCGTGCTCGCGGCCATCCGTGACCACACTGCCTTCTTCCGGCCGATGAAAGCCGGCGATGCACTTGACCAGCGTGCTCTTGCCGGCGCCGTTCTCGCCCAGCAGGGCGTGCACGCTGCCGGGCGCGACCTTCATCGTCACATGGTCCAGCGCGGTGAAATCGCCGAAGCGCTTGGTCAGCTCGTAGGTCTCCAGCGCCATGGCGCCGGTGGGTGCATGCATCGGGTCGATATGCAAGGTCATGGGGCCGCCTTCATCGTCATGGCCGGACCTGCAGCGCGACCAGCACGGCGTGGGACGTCGCGTGTGCGCCAAACACGCCGCCCTGCATGGTGATCATCTTCAGCGCCGCGGCATGGTTGCCCGGGTCGGTGGCGGCGGTGCAGTCCGACAGCACCAGACATTCGAAGCCGCGGTCGTTGGCCTCGCGCATCGTGGTGTGCACGCACACGTCGGTGGTGATGCCGGCGAGGATCAGGTTCTCGATGCCGCGGGTGCGCAGGATCAGCTCCAGGTCGGTGGCGCAGAACGAGCCCTTGCCGGGCTTGTCGATCACCGGCTCAAAGGGCAGCGGGGCCAGCTCCGGAATGATCTCCCAGCCCGCCTCGCCGCGCACGAGGATGCGCCCGCAGGGCCCGTCGTCGCCGATGCCCACGCCACCGCTGCCGATCTGCCGGGAGCGCCAGCGCTTGTTGGCCGGCAGGTCCGACAGGTCGGACCGGTGGCCTTCGCGGGTGTGGATGATGTGCCAGCCGCCCTGGCGCATCGCGGCCATGAGCTTTTGCAGCGGCGCGATGGGTGCGCGGGTGAGCGAGATGTCGTAGCCCATCTTGTCCACATAGCCGCCGATGCCGCAGAAATCGGTCTGCATGTCGATCACCACCAGCGCGGTGTTGGCCGGCCGCAGGTCGCCGTTCCAGGGCCAGGCATAGGGGTTGGATTGAATGAAGCGTTCCATGGTCATTCCTTGGCGAATGCGAACGTGGGGCACATGGTTAGCGGGATGAAAGCTCGCCCGGGCTGCCGGCCACCACGCTGCCGGGGCGGCAGGTGATCACGAGAATCAGCAGGGTGAGCACATAGGGGACGATGTTGAAGAGGTGGTAGCCCCAGCCGATACCGATCGACTGCAGCGCCGGGCCGATGGCACCGGCGCCGCCGAACAGCAGGGCCGCGCCGACGCAGCGCAGCGGACTCCAGCGCGCGAAGATCACCAGCGCCACGGCGATCAGGCCCTGGCCGCTGGAGATGCCTTCGTTCCAGCTGCCGGGATAGAACAGCGTGAGCGATGCACCGCCCAGGCCGGCGATCATGCCGCCGGCCGCGGTGGCGGCGATGCGGATGCCCGCCACCGAATAGCCCAGTGCCCGCGCCGCGCTGGCCGAGTCGCCGGCCAGGCGCACCAGCAGGCCGGCGCGGGTGCTGGCAAAAGCCCACCACAGCGCAACAGCGATCACGAGGCCGATCGGCACCAGGGCATTGACCTGCAGCGCCGAGCGCACAGCAGCCGAGCTGCTCCACTCGCCCAGGGCGATGGCCGGTAATTGCGGCGCCTGCGGCTGGATCAGGGGCTTGCCGAGATAAAAAGCCAGACCCATGCCCAGCAGCATGAGCGCGATGCCGGTGGCGATGTCGTTGACGCGGGGAAAGGAACACAGCACGCCGTGCAGGGTGGCCAGCAGCGCGCCGGTGAGCGCTGCGGCCACCACGCCGATCCAGGGCGAACCGCTGAGGTAGGACGCGCCGAAGGCCGACATGGCCGAGAGCACCAGCACGCCCTCCAGGCCCAGGTTGATGCGCCCGGATTTTTCGGTCAGGCATTCACCCAGGCTGACGAACAGGAAGGGCGCGCCTACGCGCAGGGCGCCGCCGAGGATGCCGGCCAGGAAGATGATCACCTGGTCGCCGGTCATACGATCTTGTCCCCCATGCCAAGCTGCACCGCGCTGGGCTCGGGCGGGCCGAAGCGCCCGACACGCGCCCACAGCGCCTTCCAGTCCATGTCGCGCAGGGCTTCGCTGGCCAGGATCAGCACAAAGGCGATGCCCTGCAGCAGCAGCACCGAGGCATCGGGCAGACCGAGCCGGCGCTGCAACAGGCTGCCCGCGGCACCAAAGCCGCCGAAGAGGATGGCCACCGGAATCACCGCCACCGGCTGGTGGCGCGCGATGAACGACACCAGGATGCCGGCGTAGCCGTAGCCGGCAATCAGCGAGGCGTTGGCACTGGTGTGCACGGCCGCCACCTCAATGGCACCGGCCAGCCCGGCCGCGGCCCCGCCCAGCGCGCAGGCCAGCAGGATCAGCCGGGAGGCCGGCAGGCCCACCAGCTGCGCCGCGCGCGGGTTGCCACCAACCACGCGCACAGCAAAACCCGAGGGCGTGAGCCGCAGCCACAGCCCCACCGCCAGGCAGACCAGCACGCCGGCCACCAGACCCCAGTGCACATCGGAGCCGCCGATGCCGCCGATGCGCAAGCCCTCGGCCAGCGCATGGGTCGAGGGCTTGTTCAGGCTGGCCGGGTCGCGCAGCGGCCCTTCCACGAGATGCTTGAACAGACCGATGGCCACGTAGGCCAGCAGCAGGCTGCTGATGGTTTCGTTGACACCGCGGTATTGGCGCAGCCATCCCGCCATCGCGATCCACAAGCCGCCCGCGGCAGCGCCAGCAGCGCAGACCAGCACGGTGCCCGCGCTATTGGCCGGTAACGACAGGCCCTGGGCCAGCCCCGCAGCAGCGAGACCGCCCAGGACCAGCGCCCCCTCCCCTCCAATGATCACCAACCCGGCGCGCGCCGGAATCGCCACGCACAGCGCCGTCAGCATGAGCGGCGCCGCGCGCTGCAGTGTGTTCTGCCACGAGTACCAGTCACCAAATGCGCCCTTGAACAGCAGCAACCAGACTTCAGCCGGATTGACGCCGGCAAACCAGACGAAGACGCCGAACAGCAGCAGCGCGGCCAGGATGGCGCCCGCAGGAAGCATGGCCGCCTTCAATGCGTTACGCATGGCATGCCCTCACCCCGGCCCTCTCCCAAAAGGAGAGGGAGGAAAACCATGCTCCCTCTCCCCGCCGGGGAAAGGGTTGGGGTGAGGGGCATGCGGCGGCCATCAGATCGAGCCGGTCACGCCTTCGACCAGGTAGTTCATCTTTTCCAGTTCGAGATCGATCTGCTTGAAGGACTTGCCAGCCGCAATGACGGTGGCACCCTTGTTGTCCTTCAGCGGGCCCTTGAAGATGTCGAAGCTGCCCGCGACCATTTTGGCCTTGGTGGCGTCCGCGGCCTTCTTCGCCGCGTCGGGCACCATGGGCCCGTAGGCGGACATCCTGACGAAGCCATCCTTGAGCCCGCCGCGCACGAAGTTGGGATGCGGCTTGCCGCTGCGCGCCGCGTCGATGAAGCCGGTGTAGGCCGTGAGCCAATTCCACTCGGCGCCGGTGAGATAGGCGTTGGGCGCCAGCTTGGCTTGGCTGGCGTGGTAGCCGCACACCATCTTGCCGCGTTTGGCGGCGGTCTCGACGATGACCTTCGGGCCGTCCACATGCATGGTGAACACGTCGACACCCTGGTCGGCCAGGCTGTTGGTGGCTTCGGCCTCCTTGACCGGCATCGACCAGTCGCCGGTGAAGATCACGTGCGTGGTGATGCCCGGCTTCACGGACCGGGCGCCCATGGTGTAGGCGTTGATGTTGCGCAGCACCTGCGGAATGGGCTTGGCGGCGACGAAGCCGATCTTGCCGCTCTTGCTCATGTGCCCGGCGATCACGCCGTTGAGGTACTGGCATTCGTCGATATAGCCGAAGAAGCTGGCGGTGTTCTTCGGATGCTTGCCCTCGGTCCACATGCCGCCGCAATGGGCGAAGCGGGCCTCGGGAAACTTCGCGGCCACGGCCAGCATGTGTGGATCAAAGTAGCCGAACGAGGTGGGAAACACAAGCGAAGCGCCGTCCTGCGCGATCATGCCGGTCATGGTTTTCTGCACCGCCGCGGTTTCGGGCACGTTCTCTTCTTCCACCACCTTCACGCCGGGCATCTTCTTGAGCTCGGCCGCGGCCTGGGCCTGGGCCTGGTTGTAGCCGTAGTCGTCGCGCGGGCCGACGTAAATCACGCCCACGGTGATGGGTTTCTGCGCCAGGGCGAGGCCGCTGAAGCTGCCCAGCGTGCCGGCAGCGCCGAGGGCGACCAGCGATTTGAGGGACTCTCGACGGTTGAAGGTTTGGGTGCTCATCATGACTCTCCGGAGGTGAGGTTGAGGAAGGACTGCGAAAAACGGGGGGCGGGGTTCATGCCAGCAGGCTCACGTGGGCGGCAACGACACGCCAGCCGGCGGGCGTGCGCAGCCAGGTCTGGCTCTGGCGCCCGGGCCTGGCACTGCCCGCGCGCTGAAACTCGGTATTGGCCGTGGCGAAGTCGCGGCCATAGGTGGTGATGACCGTGGCGTGCAGCGTGCGCGCCAGACCTTGCGCGGGTCGCGCTGCACGAAAGGCGCGGATAGCCTCGTAGCCATGGAGGTTCTCGGTGACCCCGTAGCGCAGCGTGTGCTCGCTGTTCCAGAACAACTCGTCGAGCACGTCGACCTTGTTGTTGACGAGCGCTTCTTCATAGCGCGCGAAGGCCGCCGACACTTCGGCATGAACGTCGGGCAGGTTGATGGCGTGGCTCATGGTCATCGTGGTCATTCCTGGTGATCGCGTCAGGAGAGGGAAGCGACGGGCGCGCGGGCCACGCCGACGGCCTCCAGCGCGGCGGCCACGCGCAGCGCGCGGTCTTCACGCCAGGGCGCGGTGACCAGTTGCACGCCAACGGGCAAACCCTGCTCGGGCCAGACAGGCACGGCGCATACCGGCAGGCCGATGCACGAAAACGGCTGGGTCAGCAGCCCCATGCTCGGGCGCAGCGGCAGGCGCCGGCCATTGAGTTCGAACCACTCGGTGCCTATCGGCGTGGCCGCACACGGGGTGGCGGCCGCCAGCAGCACATCGAAGCGCTCGAACAACCGGGCCACCGCCTGCGCATACAGCCGGCGCACCCGCTGCGCGCGGTCTATCCAGGCGGCCGGCAGCAAGGCACCCGCCAGGAAACGGTCGCGTGACAGGGGCTCGAAGTCATCGGGGCGCCGCCTCAAATCATCGAGATGCAGCGCACCGCCCTCGGCATTGGTGATCAGGAAGGCGGCCGCCCGGCCGGCCTCCACCATCGGCAGATCGACAGTCTCCCGGGCGTGCAGCGCCTGGGCCACGCGCTGCACGGCGGCCCAGGCCGCAGGCTGGGCATGGTCCTGGAAATAGCCGCCCAGCACGCCGATTCGCAGGCCACCCAGGCCCTCCATACCCCTCGCCAGCACCGGCAGCACCGGCTCGGTGGCGCGCTGCGCGCAGCCAGGGTCCAAAGCGTCCCCGGCTTCGGGGCCCTGCAAGAGGTCATACGACAGTGCCAGGTCGCGCACCGAGCGGGCAAACGGACCGAGGTGGTCCAGGCCCGAAACAAAAGGGTAGCTGCCGGTGCGCGGCAGGCGTCCGAAGGTCGGCTTGAGCCCGAACACGCCGCACAGCGACGCCGGCACCCGGATGGAGCCGTTGGTGTCCGACCCCAGCGTCAGCGGGACCTGGCCGGCCGCCACCGCTGCGCCCGAACCGCCGGACGAGCCGCCGGCAATGCGCGTGAGGTCGTGCGGGTTGCGTGTCGGGCCGGCATGGCTGTTCTCGGTGGTGAAGCCGTAGGCGTATTCATCCATGTTGAGCGCGCCTACCAGCACGCCGCCGGCCGCCTCCAGCCGCTGCACCAGCAGCGCATCGGCTTTGGCGGGCAGGCGCTCGCGCTCGATGCGCGAGCCGGCCAGCGTGGACAGCCCGGCAATGTCAAACAGGTTCTTCACCGCAAAGGGCACGCCCAGCAGCGGCTGGTCGGCCTCCGGGCCGGATGCATCGCTGGCCAGTTGCTGGTCGATCAGGGCCGCGCGCTGCAGCGCCCGCGACGCCGTGACCTCGGTGAAGGCGTTGACGCGCGGATTGGTGGCCGCAATGCGCCCCAGGCTGGCCTCGACCAGCGCCGTGGCGCTGACCTGGCCGGCGCGCACCGCCTGGGCCATGGCCACGGCGTCCTGCAGCAGGTAATCTGCGGCGCGGCTCATTCGGCGGCTTTCGGCGAGACCGGCACAGAGACCGGCACAGAAACCGGCACGAACACCGGCGCGGGATCGTCATGCGCACCCAATGGCACGGCCTGCAGCTGCTCGGCAAAGCCGGCGGCCAGGGCAAAAAACTGCAGCACGCCGGACCGGTGCGCCGGACTCAGCGGCAAGTCCAGCGCCGCTGCCGCGGCGTCTACATAGGTTTCCATCTGTTGGGGCGTCATGACAGTCCTGATGTGGGGCAAGGCAAAGACGGCGTCAGCGCCTGACCTCGCGCTGGAAGATTTCCAGGCTATGCTTTTTGGTGCTGATGAAGCTGGGCTCCGACAGCGTTTCCACCGTGCGGGGACGCGCATCGCCGTAGGGCAGGATTTCGGCCACGCGGGTAGGCCGCTTGGTCAGCAGCAGCACCTGGTCGGCCAGGTAGACGGCTTCTTCCAGGTCGTGCGAGACCAGCAACATGGTGGTGCCGGTCTTCATGAAGACTTCCTGCAGCTTTTCGCGGATGAACAGCGTCATTTCAAAATCGAGCGCCGAGAACGGTTCGTCCAGGAACAGCACTTCGGGGTTGGGCGCGAGGGCGCGCATGATGGACGCGGTCTGCTGTTGGCCGCCCGACAGCTCGTAGGGGTAGCGATGGAGGTCGAACTTCACATCGAACGAGGCCACCAGCTCGGCCATGCGGCGGTCCACCTCGGCCTTGGTCTTGCCCTCGAGCTTGAGCGGGTAGGCGATGTTGTCGATGGTGCGCATCCACGGGAACAGGGCCTCGCGGTAGTTCTGGAAGACGTAGCCAATCTTGGTGTCCTTCAGCGACTTGCCGTCGAACAGGATCTGCCCCGCATCGACCGGAATCAGCCCGGCGATCATGTTGATCAGCGTCGACTTGCCGCAGCCGTTGGGGCCGAACACCGAAACGATCTTGTGCTTGGGAATGTCGAGGTTGAAGTCTTCATACAGCGGCCAGCCGGCAAAGTATTTGGTGAGGCCGCGTATGGTGATGTGTGTGCCGGCGGGGCCGGGTTGAAAGGCCGGTACCGGGACGTCGGCAAACACGGAAGCGTTGAGTACAGCCGACATGGTCAGTCCTTTGATGAGCAGTGCAAGGGGGAAACGCCCGATGTGTAGACGCCAGAATTTCCCGCCGGGCCGCCCCAAGGGAAATTAGCCCCCCCGGGGGGCAGCGCAGCACACGTAGTGGCAAGCGTGGGGGCCATGTCTATCTTCCACTCCAGTGAACAATGCGCCTTTCAGCGACCAGGAAAAGAATATTCAGCGCGTAGCCCAGCGCACCCGCTGCCAGGATGGCCGCGTACATGCTCTTGACGTTGAGCACCTGCTGCGCGTCGATGATGCGGTGGCCCAGGCCGTTGTCGGAGCCGATGAACATCTCGGCCACGATGACAATCACCAGCGCCATGGACACCGCCGAGCGCAGGCCGACGAATGAGGGCTGCAGGCTTTCCCAGATCAGCACGTCCTTGAACACCTGCCAGCGCGAGGCGCCCATGACCTTGGCTGCCATCACACGCTGCTTGCGCGCATTGATCACGCCATAGGCACTGTTGAACACCACGATCAGGAAGGCGCCGAAGGCGGCAATCGCGACCTTGTTGATGTCGGACACGCCGAAGATCAGCAGGAACAGCGGGATCAGGGCGGACGACGGCGTGGAGCGGAAGAAGTCGATCAGGAACTCCACGCTGCGGTAGGCTTTTTCATTGCTGCCGAGCAGCACGCCCAGCGGCATGCCGACCACGGCGGCAATCAGGAAGGCCTCCAGGGTGCGCAGCACGGTCACGCCAAAGTCCAGCAGCAGTGGCCCGCCGGCCAGGCCGCTGACGAGCGTCATCAGCGTGGCCCAGGGGCTGGGCAGCAAGATGGCCTTGATGAGGCCGAAGCGCACCACCAGGTCCCAGATGATGAACAGCGCCACGGGGCCAATGAAGGGCAGGAAGCGCTCCCAGGCGGGCGCCTTGGGCAGGGTCGCGGCGCTGGTGCTGGGCGGAGACCAGGCCGGCGCGGACCGCGTCACGGCAACCGCCGCGGCAGGGGTAGGTGCGTCAGCCATGGTCAGCCCTTGTACAGCAGGCCGTCGACCACAACCTTTTTCTCGAAGATGCCTTTTTCGGTGAACAGGTCGTAGAACTTCTGGAAGTAGGCGACGTCGCTGGGCTTGAACTCGTTGTAGAGCATGTAGGACGCCAGCGGCACCTCACCGGTCAGCGGGCCCTCGATCGCGGTATAGCCCTTCATGAACTGGCGCGCCTCATCGGGTTTGCTGCGCACCAGCTCGATGCCGCGTGCGTAGGCAGTGATGAATTTCTTCGCGACGTCGGGGTGCTTCTTGATGAACTCGCTGGTCAGGCTGGCGGCGCCACCATGCCAGGGGGCCATCGGGTCGCCCAGGATGTAGCGGGCCACCACACCGGCTTCGATCACACGCGTGGTGCCGTTCATGCGGCCAATCGTGCCCGTGGGCTCCAGCGTGTAGCAGGCGTCGACCTGCCCTGCCACCAGCGAAGCGACATGCTGGCCGATGGGCAGCTCCATCACGGTCGCGCCGCTGGCGCCGGCGCGCTCCAGCATGGTTTTGGCGAGCGTGACGTTCTGGATGCCGGGGCCGGAGGCCACTTTTTTGCCCTTGAGGTCGGCCATGGTTTTGACCGGACTGTCTTTGGGGACGATGAATTCGTCGAGCACATATTTGGCGTTGCTGGGGTTGGTAGCAAATATCTTGAAGAGGCCCGGCTGCGCGATCTCGCCAATCGCCAGGTTGGCCGAGCCGGTGCCGTTGGAGCTGCCGTCGGAGCGGCCCGACAGCATGGCCTCCATCACCTGCTGGGCACCGGCAAACTTGAGCGGCTCGACCTCCAGGCCGGCCTCCTTGAAGTAGCCTTTCTCAATGGCTGAAAAGAATGGCAGGCCGGCGGCCACCGGCCAGTAGCCAATGCGGATCTTGACACCCTGCGCACGCACGATGGCCGGCGCACCCAACAGGCCCAGCGCAGCGCTCACCGCCGTTGTCTTGAGCAGCGTGCGGCGCACGGCACCGGGGGTGGCGGTTGACGGGTTCTCGGTCGGTTTCATGGAAATACTCCTGCGGGTGATGAAAAGTGATGCGTGAACGTGAAGGTGAATGAGAGGGTTTGCGGGTTTGAGGGTTTGAGGAAATGGACAAGGGTCAGGCCGCCACCTGGCGCTGCAGGGACTCGATGTAGGCACGCCAGCCGCCCAGGTGGGTGATGTCCCGCGCATCCGGTAATGCCTGCGGTTCGCAGATAAAGCCCTGCACGGAACTGCCGTCGTCCAGCGTCAGCGTGCCTATGCCCAGCGGCGCGGGAATCAGCGCGACAAAGGAGCCGTAGTGCTGCACCGGCATCTCCCAGACCTCCAGGGCAATGCGCGCACCCTCGTTCGGCGCCACGCGCAGCAGGCCGGGCTTGGGCGGCACCGTGCCGGGCAGCGCGTAGAGGCGGTAATGCGGCGCGGTGCAGGTGGTGGCCAGCAGCGTGGCCCCGCGCTCGGTCAGTTGGCCGTTCAGCGGCATGCCCGAGAGGTGAGCGCCGACCACCGCCACCTTGACGACAGGCAGCGGCTGGATACCCGCCAGCGGCTGGGGCGGTGGCAAGGGTTCATTCAGCGCGCCTTGCGGCAGGCCCGTGGCATGGTGGTAGCGCTGCCCGAGTTCGGTGAGTTGCCAGTCGCTGCCGGCCTGGCCGACCAGCGTGATGCCAAACGGCAGGCCGTCGGGCCGCAGCGTGCTGGGCACTGACAGGGCCGCATAGTCCAGCAAGTTAACGAAGTTGGTATAGGTGCCGAGGTGGCGGTTGAGCGTCACCGGATCCTGCTGCATGGCCTGCAGGGTGTAGTGCGTGGGAGCGGTCGGCACCAGCAGCACATCAATGTCGGCCCACATGGCGGCGGCCTGCTGGCCCAGGGCGCGCAGCCGGGTCTGGGCCTCATAAAGATCGGCGGCGCTGTAGTGCCGCCCTGCGCCAATGATGCTGCAGACCGGCTCCATGATCTGGTCTTCGTGTTCGTCGAAAAAGCCGCGGATGGCGGTGTAACGCTCCGCGACCAGCGCACTTTCATACAGGAGGCTGGCCGCTTCGGCCAGCGGAGTGAAGTCAATCTCCACCGGGTGGCCGCCCAGGGATTTCATGCGTTCAACCGATTGCCCGAAGGCCTCCTGGGCCAGCGCGTCGCCACAGAACTCCAGCGACGATGGCACGCCAAACCGGAAGGCCTGCGGCAGGGCGGTGCTGGCCAGGGCGAGCCGGCGCGAATAGGGGTCCAGCGCGTCATACCCCATCGCGGCCTGCAACACCTGGGCGGCCGTGGCCACGGTGCGCGCAAAGATGGAGACGCAATCCACGCTCTGCGCTGCCGGTACCACGCCGCGCGCGCTGATCAGCCCCCGGGAGGGTTTCAGGCCGACGATGTTGTTCAGGCCGGCCGGCACGCGCCCTGAACCGGCCGTGTCGGTACCCAGCGCAAAGTCGACCTGCCCGGTAGCCACTGCATAGGCCGAGCCGGAGCTGGAGCCGCCGGATACATAAGCCGGATCAAGGGCATTGGGCACGGCGCCATAGGGAGAGCGTGTTCCGTTCAGGCCGCAAGCAAACTGGTCCAGATTGGTTTTTCCGATCAACTGCGCACCAGCATCGAGCAGCCTTTGCACAACGACGGCGTGCGCAGAAGGGGTGTAGGCGAAGGCCGGACAAGCTGCGGTGGTGGCCACGCCCGCGACATCAATGTTGTCCTTGACTGCAAATGCCAGCCCCGCCAGCGGGCCGTCCACGGCCGGGGGCAAAGGCTCCGGCACCCGCGAGATCCAGGCCTCGGTCGCCCATTCGGCATGCAGGCCAGCCGATCCCGCAGCGGATTCACCACCCTCGGGCACGGCGGCCTCCATCGGGTCTTTCGCTGAAATTAACGCTGAAGAGGTGTGCACCAATTTAAAGCATCCAATCATGTGTACAAGATGAGATGCAAGAGATATGCCAGTTGACCGGGCTGTCATCTTTGGGACAGCACATCCGGGCGGAAGGCGCGCCAGGCGCCAGCTGGCCCATTTCCCTGCCATCGACTCATAATGAACCCGTCTGATAAGCGCCCCCTCTGGCCCGGGCGACGCTCCACATTAGGCTGAAAATAGTCATGAATAAAACAATTTTCAGTTAGTTAATGACTGGTCTCGTATCAAATAAAGTAGAGCCTATGGAAAAACCCCGTGCGCTCGCCCCTGTCCCGATCCGGGGCGTGCTGTTTGATGCCTACGGCACACTGTTCGACGTGTACAGCGTGGGCCTGCTCGCGGAGCAGCTCTTTCCCGGCCAGGGGCAAACCTTGGGGCTGCTGTGGCGCGACAAGCAGATTGAGTACACGCGCCTGGTCACCACCTGCAATGACGGTGTGCATTACCGGCCTTTCTGGGATCTGACCCGCGCCAGCCTGCGTTATGTCTGCAAGCGCCTGGCGCTGGACCTCACGGCGGAGCGCGAGCAACGGCTCATGAACCAGTACCGGCACCTGTCGGCCTTTCCGGAAAACAAGGGCGTGCTGCAGGCGCTGAAAAAGCGCGGCATC
Source organism: Polaromonas sp. P4_F9 (assembly GCF_056401235.1). NCBI lineage: Bacteria > Pseudomonadati > Pseudomonadota > Betaproteobacteria > Burkholderiales > Comamonadaceae > Polaromonas > Polaromonas sp. P4_F9. The sequence goes on from NZ_JBFUJT010000016.1 coordinate 85,872, forward strand.
GTCACCGGCATCCTGTCCAATGGCGATCCGTCGATGCTCGACGTGGCCGTGAAATCCGCCGGGCTGGAAGGCCTGCTGGACCATGTGATCAGCGTGGACAGCATCCGCAAATACAAGACGCACCCCGACGCTTATGCACTGGGCCCGCAACAAACCGGCCTGGCGGTGTGGCAGATCGCTTTTGTCAGCTGCAACGGCTGGGACGCACTGGCCGCCACCTGGTATGGCTACCAGACGCTCTGGATCAACCGCTACCAGTTGCCGTTTGAAGAGCTTGGCACAGCGCCGACGTACACGGGCAGCAGCCTGCGCGATGTGCTGACACTGCCGGGCATGAACCTGCCTGGCGCAGCGGCATGACGCGCCTTCCTTCACACCCTCCAACGTTTTATTTTTTACAAGGGACGACCCACCATGAACACCACAACCACTGAACGCACCACCGCTCACCGCCTCCAGGTGGCCACCGGCCTCTACCGCTTTATTGAAGACAAGGTGCTGCCCGGCACCGGCGTTGACAGTGCCGCCTTCTGGCAAGGCTTTGACGCCATCGTGGCCGACCTGGCGCCCAAAAATATTGCCCTGCTGGCCGAACGCGACCGCCTGCAGAGCGAGATCGACAGCTGGCACCAGGCCCATCCCGGCCCCATCACCGACATGCCGGCCTACCGCGCCTTTCTGGAACAGATCGGCTACCTGGTGCCGCAGCCCGCCAACGTGACCACGACCACCGCTGATGTCGACGCCGAACTGGCCGAGCAGGCCGGCCCGCAACTCGTGGTGCCCATCCTGAATGCCCGCTACGCACTGAACGCGGCCAACGCCCGCTGGGGCTCGCTCTACGACGCTCTGTACGGCACGGACGCCATTTCCGAATCCGGCGGCGCCGAGAAGGGCAAGGCCTACAACCCGCTACGCGGCGCCAGGGTGATCGAGTTCGCGCGCACCTTCCTCGACCAGGCCGCCCCGCTGGAGGCCGCTTCGCACAAGGACTCCGCAGGCTACGCCGTCGTGGACGGCAAGCTGGCCGTGACGCTGACGAATGGCGGCCGCGCCAGCCTGAAGGACAGCACCCAGCTCATCGGCTACCAGGGCGACGCTGGCGCCCCCTCGTCGGTGCTGCTCAAGCACAACGGCATCCACATTGACATCCAGATCAACCGCAAGACGCCGATCGGCCAGGGCGATGCGGCCGGCGTCAGTGACCTGGTGCTGGAGTCCGCGCTGTCCACCATCCTCGACCTGGAAGACTCTGTGGCCGTGGTCGATGCCGAAGACAAGGTGCTGGCGTACAGCAACTGGCTGGGCATCCTGCAGGGCACGCTGACCGAAGAAGTCAGCAAAGGCGGCAAGACCTTCACGCGCGGCCTCAACCCTGACCGCCGATACACCGGTGCGCAGGGCGGTGAGGTCACGCTGCACGGCCGCTCGCTGATGTTTGTGCGCAATGTCGGCCACCTGATGACCAACCCCGCCATTCTGTATGAAGGCGGCAGGGAAATTCCCGAGGGCATCATGGACGCGGTCATCACCACGACCATTGCCATGCATGACCTCAAGCGCAAGGGCCAGCCCGGCATCAAGAACTCGCGCGCCGGCTCGGTCTACATCGTCAAGCCCAAGATGCATGGCCCCCAGGAGGTCGCCTTTGCGTCCGAACTGTTTACCCGCGTCGAAGCGTTGCTGGGCCTGGCCCCCAACACCGTCAAGCTCGGCATCATGGACGAAGAGCGCCGCACCAGTGTCAACCTGAAGGCCTGCATCGCCGCGGCCGGCGCCCGCGTGGCTTTCATCAACACCGGCTTCCTGGACCGCACCGGCGACGAGATGCACACCGCCATGCACGCCGGCCCCATGATCCGCAAGGGCGACATGAAGACCAGCGCCTGGATTGGCGCCTACGAGAAGAACAACGTGCTCGTGGGCCTCTCGTGCGGCCTGCGCGGCAAGGCGCAGATCGGCAAGGGCATGTGGGCCATGCCCGACCTGATGGCCGCCATGCTGGAGCAAAAGATTGCGCACCCCCGCGCCGGCGCCAACACCGCCTGGGTACCCTCACCCACGGCCGCCACCCTGCATGCGCTGCACTACCACCAGGTGCTGGTGTCGGATGTGCAGAAGGAGCTCGAGAAGATCGATGCCAATGCGGAACGCGACAACATCCTCAATGACCTGCTGCAAATTCCGGTGGCGGCAGAAGCCAGGTGGCCGGCGACGGAAAAGCAGCAGGAACTCGACAACAACGCGCAAGGCATCCTGGGCTACGTGGTGCGCTGGATCGACCAGGGTGTGGGCTGCTCCAAGGTGCCCGACATCCACAACGTCGCGCTGATGGAAGACCGCGCCACACTGCGCATTTCGAGCCAGCACATCGCCAACTGGCTGCACCATGGCGTCGTGACCAAAGCCCAGGTCAAGGAGACCTTCGAACGCATGGCCGCCGTCGTGGACAAGCAGAACGCCGGCGACCCGCTCTACCAAAACATGGCCGGCCACTTCGACACCTCAGCGGCTTACAAGGCCGCCTGCGACCTGGTGTTCAAGGGGCTGGAGCAGCCGAGTGGCTACACCGAGCCGCTGCTGCATGCGTGGCGGTTGAAAGTGAAGGCGGGTGCGGCTTCGGCTTGACGACGCCATCTTCTCGATAGCGATAGCGATAGCTAACGGCGAGTTGGGGCGAATTGGCCGTTGATCATTTCGCCAGCTTGCGGTAGAGCGTTGCGCGACCGATGTTAAGCAAGGCAGCCGCGGCGGTGACGTTGCCGCCGGTTTGCCGCAGCGCCGCATCGATGGCCTGCTGTTGCGTCTGCCGCCAACTCAGCCCGTCGTCGGGTGCACCGGTGCGCGGACGATCAGACGGTACTCGCAGGCCGGGTTCATGGTCGGGTTCATGGTCGGGAAAATGACTCAGGGTGAGCGCTTCATCGGCGTCCAGCAGCGCCAGTGCCAGTCGAAGCGCATGGCGCAACTGGCGCACGTTGCCCGGCCAGCGTCTGCTCTTGAGCGCCCGGCGCAGCCCGGCGTCGAGCAGCCGCGGCGCGCAGCCCTGCTCCGCCAGCAAGGCGTCAAGGACTGCGTTGAAATCACTTCTCATGCGTAGCGGTGGTACCTGCAACTGAAAGCCACTGATGCGGTAATAGAGATCCTCGCGAAAGAGCCCCGAAGCCACCAGCGCGCGCAGATCGCGGTGGGTCGCACAGACAAAGCGCACGTCCACCCGCACCGCCCGGGTCGCACCGACGCGCAGGACTTCGCCACTGTCGAGCATGCGCAGCAGGCCGACCTGCAACTCCAGCGGCATGTCGCCGATTTCGTCAAGCAGCAAGGTGCCGCCTTGGGCCGCTTCGATTTTTCCCGCGCTGCCGCCGCGCCGGGCGCCAGTGAAGGCGCCTTCGACATGGCCGAACAGCTCGGCGGCCATCAACTGGGGAGCGATGGCGCCGCAGTTGATCGCTATTAACGGGCCGTCGTGGCGATGACTCACCTCATGCAGGGCGCGGGCTGCGACTTCCTTGCCAGCACCGGTTTCGCCCGTGACCAAAACCGGCAAACCGGCATTGAAGGCGCGCAGCGCGCGTTCAAAGTCGGCGGCAAAGGACACATCGCCGAACTCAGGCCTCGGCGCGGTGCGCGGCGGCGCTGAACGGTTGGGCGTGGCAACGGATCGCGCCATGGGCGGCACGCCCGAGGCGCGGGCGCGCAGCTGCACCCCGCCCCGCAGACGCAGGCTCAGTTCGCCGCTCGCCTGGCTTGCCGCAGCGGCCAGCGTATCGAAACGGCCGTCAAACAGGTCGCTAAAGCCCAGCCCCTGCGGAACGAAAGGGACATCGATCAGATGGCGCGCGGCGATGTTGGCCGCCAGCAGGCCGCCATCGCGGTTGAAGGCGAGCCAGGCTTCATCGCTCGCATCCTGCGTCTCCAGCCGCAGCCGTACGAATGCCGGGAGCGCCTCGAAAAGCTTGCGCTCGATGCGGCGGGCGCAGCGCTGGGTCAACGCCACGGCACCAGCCGCCAGGCCCGGCATGTCACGCGAGATATCGACCGCGCCGACCACGCGCCCCTGCGGGTCAAACACGGGTGCAGCGCAACAGTGAAAGATCTGGTTGTCGGCAAAAAAATGCTCGGGCCCGAGCACGCGGACCACCCGCTGCTCGGCAATCGCCGATGACATCGCGTTGGTGCCGATCACCGCCTCAGACAGGTCTACCCCGGGACGAAAGGCTTGCCGTAGCGGCTCGCTACGGCGGTCGGTGCAACCCTCGACCGCCAGGGCTCGCCCCTGGACGTCGGTCAGCAGCACGGCATAGCCGGCGTCCGACACCGCGCGGGCGAGCGCATCCAGCTCGGGGCGTGCCGCCTCCAGCAATGTGCGCTGGGCCTCCAGCAAACGGGCCAATGCGAGACGGTCCACGGGATCGAATTCCACCTGTTCCGAGGCGCCGCGACCCTGACCCCGGCAGCGTTGCCAGGAACGCAGCACCGGGTCGTCAATCAGACCCGCGGGCGCACTGCCTTCGTCAAAGAAGGCCCGACGCGCTTGCCAGATGCGTTCGGGAGCGTAGAGGTTCGGCTCAAAAGTAATCGCTTGTTGCACAAGTTGTCTCCAGGGCTGCCAGCACGTATGCGTTTCTCTGGTCGTCTCGATTTGAGACCCTCGTCTCGTTTTGAGGCGGTATCCCGGTGAGTGGACATGCAGTTTAATTCCTGAAAATGCCACCTACATGGGTAATTACCCGGGCAATACCCCAACTTTATGCAATTGACTGCCTTTTTGGCACAGCCCTTGCGGAAGAGGCTGCGTTGGACGGCGGCACTGGTGGCGCCGAACAGCCGGCAAATCCATCAAGAAACACAAGCACTGGAGACAAACACATGGACACCCTTCTTTATCCGCCGCCGAGCCAGGGGCAATGGACGGGAAAGATTTACAGCGACGGTTGGGTCGCGGCGCAAGGCGGCACCGCTGCGGTGATGGAGCCTGCCACCGGCGGCACGCTGGGCCAGGTCGGCATGGCCTCGACCGCAGACGTTGACCGTGCCGCGCAGAGCGCCCAATCGGCCCGCGCCGCGTGGGCCGCGACCCCCTTTGACCAACGCGCGGCCGTGATGCGCGAGGCCGCGCGGCTGCTGAAGGAGCGCGCCGGCGAATTCAACGGCTGGAATGTGCGCGAATGCGGCTCCATCATGCCCAAAGCCGAATGGGAGCTGAACGCCACCTACGAGCAAATGCTGATGGCCGCCGCGCTGCCGATGCAGGCCAACGGGCAGATGTTCCCCTCGACCATGCCCGGGCGAACCAACTTGTGGCGGCGCGTGCCGATCGGTACGGTGGGCGTGATTGCCCCGTGGAACTTCCCGCTGCTGCTGGCCATGCGCTCGGTGGCGCCGGCGCTGGCGCTGGGCAACGCGGTGCTGCTCAAGCCTGATGCGCAGTCTGCCGTCACGGGTGGCATGTTGATCGCCCAGGTGTTTGCCGACGCCGGCCTGCCGGCGGGCGTTTTGCATGTGCTGCCGGGCGGCCCCGCCACGGGCGATGCGGTCGTGCGGCACCCGGCGGTCAACATGATTTCGTTCACCGGCTCGACGGCGGTGGGGCGGCAAATTGGCGAAGTGTGCGGTGGCTTGCTCAAAAAGGTGGCGCTGGAGTTGGGCGGCAACAACGCCTTCGTCGTGCTGGACGATGCCGACCTGGACGCCGCCAGTTCCTGTGGTGCCTGGGGCGCTTTTTTGCACCAGGGACAAATCTGCATGCAGGCGGGCCGCCACCTGGTGCACCGCAGCGTGGCCGAGGCCTATTCCCAGCGGCTGAAGCAGCGTGCCGAGGCGCTGCATGTGGGCAACCCGCACGCCGGCCCCGCACATTTGGGACCTGTCATCAACGCCAAACAGCGCGACCGCATTGACCAGATCGTGCAGGCCTCGGTGGCGCAAGGCGCGCGCGTGGTGACTGGTGGTACCTACGAGGGCCTGCTCTACCGCCCGACCGTGCTCGCCGAGGTGCAGCCGGAGATGCCGGCGTTCACCGATGAAATTTTTGGCCCGGTCGCCCCCATCACGGTATTCGACACCGACGAGGAGGCTGCGGCGCTGGTCAACGCCTCGGCCTACGGCCTGGCGGCGGCCATCCACAGCAGCAACATCTCACGCGCCATGGCGCTGGCCAACCGCTTGCACACCGGGATGATTCACATCAACGACCAGACGGTGAACAACGAGTTCCACGTGCCCTTTGGCGGCATGGGCGCCTCGGGCAATGGCGGGCGCTTTGGCGGTCCGGCCAACCTGGAGGAGTTCACCCAAAGCCAGTGGGTCAGCGTGATGGACAAGCCCATCGTGTACCCGTTCTGAATCAAGCCACTCAACCCTGTTACCCCAAAAAACCCCGCCCCCCGAAAAACCCGGAAAATCATGAACCCTCTTCAAAACACCCTGCGGTCAAACATCACGCTCGCCGCCGCCCTCGTCTGCTTGACTTGCACGCCGGCCTTCGCCACCGAAGGAGGCGGTAGCGCCTACCCGAACGGCGCGGAAAACTTCCTGGCCGGTGCGGCGCCTCCCCCCGGCACCTACGTGCTGCTCTACCCCTCGTACGACCACCTGAACAAGCTGCGCGACAACAACGGCAACGAAATCCCCGTTCCGTTCAAGGTCGATGTCGCGGCCCTCGTTCCCCGCTTTATCTGGATCGGTGAAACCAGGATGCTGGGAGGCAACATCGGTTTTCACGGCTTCCTGCCGCTGCTCGACATCAATGCCAAGATTGCGGGACTCAGTCAACACAAGAAAGGCCTCGGCGACGTCATCTTCGGCCCGTTTCTGACCTACCACCCCTCGGACAAACTTCACTACGTGCTGGCGGTGGATATCCATGCACCCACCGGGTCGTATAGCAAGACCGATCTGGTCAACCTTGGACGCAACCACTGGACTGCCGGTCCGGTGGCAGCGATCACCTACACACAGCCGTCGGGCATCAACGCCGACATCAAGCTGCACTACGAGTTCAACGGCTCCAACAAGGACACGAAGTACCGCTCCGGCCAGGAGTTCCACTTCGACTATGCACTGGGCTGGGGCTTCGGCAACGGCTGGACGGCGGGTGTGGGAGGCTATGCCTACAAGCAAATCACCGATGACAAGGTTTCCGGCGTGACCGTGCCGAATGCCAAGGGCTCGGCGATGGCTATCGGGCCGTCGATCAAGTACCAGAGCCCTTCGGGTTTCTTCATTACCGCCAAGCTCCAGCAGGACTTCGCGGTTCGAAACCGGCCTGAAGGCGCGGCGCTGAAGGTCAAAATGATCCTGCCGTTTTAAGACGCAAAAAACCCAGTCAAGGAGACACCATGCCATTCGATTCTCATCACCAGGCCGCCGACCTCAGCACGGTGGTCGCGGCCATCGGTCGCTTGCAGCGGCGCGACTTTCTGCGCTTTTCCGGCGCGGGTGCCATCACGGCACTGGCCGGCGGCGCCAGCCTTGCGGCACTGCCTCCCGGCGTGAAGTTCATCAACGAAGCGGAAGCCGCCATCTTCACGCGGCTGGCCCAGGTGGTGCTGCCGGTGGCCGGTAGTCCACTGGTCCCGTGGACGCCTGACGGCTTGCTGCAAACGCTGGACGGCGCGCTGCTGGCCACCATGGCGCCCCATATCTTGGCGGGCCTCAAAGGCGGCATGCAGTACTTCAACGACGGCCCCGTGGCCCTGTACAAAAAGCGTTTCACCGCGCTCGACGACGCCGAAGCCACGCAGTTCTGCGATGCCTGGGGCAATTCCGATCTGCCGCCGCAACGTGGCCTGACTGTGGGGCTGAAAAAGCTGATCCAGCTGTCGTATTGGGCGAATCCGGCAAGCTGGGCACCGCTTGGCTACGACGGACCGATGACCAAGCGCCTGGGCCTGAAGTCCCTGGGCAACGCACCGCTGCCGACACGCTGAACACCACCATTCGAGGACACACCCCATGAAAAAATCCATTCCCGTGAAGCTCGCCAAACAGGGACTCAAGGTCACGCAGGCCGGTGACATCACGCAGGAAAAACTGCACCTGAAGGCCGACGCGGTGATCATCGGTTCGGGCGCTGGCGGCGCCATCGCCGCCTACGAACTGGCGCGCGCAGGCAAGACGGTCATCGTGCTGGAGGCCGGGCCGTACATCCCGTCGGAGAAGTTCACCGAGATGCTGGCCGTCTCGATGGGCACGCTCTACCAGGACCACGGCGGGCAGTCCAACATGCACGGCGATATTGCCATCCTGCAAGGCGCCTGTGTTGGCGGCTCCACGGTGGTCAATGCGGCATTGTGCTTTCGCACGCCCGATTACTACCTGAAGCTGTGGGCCAAGGAGTTCGGCCTGAGCAACCTCACCAAGGCGGTGATGACGCCCTACTTTGAGAAGATCGAGCGCAACCTGCACATCCGCACCGTCGCCTCGCACGAGACCAGCGCGGGCGCGGCGCTGATTGGCGTGGGCATGAAAAAGCTGGGCTACCCCGAAGGCAAGGCGCGGCGCAACATCAAGGACTGCGCGCTCACCGGCGCCTGTTTCAGCGGCTGCACTTCCGACCGCAAGCAATCCATGCTGGTGACCTACCTGCCCTGGGCCGTGGCGCATGGCGCGACCATCTTCGCCGACACGCGTGTCACGCAAGTGCTGGCCGAGGGCGGCAAGGCCAGTGGCGTGCTGGCCGAGGTCATCGACCCGGCTACCGGCAAGAAGAAGGCCGATGTGCGCGTTGATGCCCCCATCGTCGTGCTGGCGGCCGGGCCGATCCAGACGCCGCTGCTGCTGCTCAAAAGCGGGCTGGCCAATAGCAGCGCGCAAGTGGGCAAGAACTTCGCCTGCCACCCGACCTTGTCGGTCACCGCTGAATTTCCCCACGAGGTCAACGACTTCCACGGCGCGACCCACTCGCTCTACATGGACCAGCACACGCTGCCCGAGAAAGGCGGCTACCTGTTGCTCAACGCGATCCAGGAGCCGGTGGAGGCTGGCTTTCAGGCCGAGCCCGGTACCGGCAAGCCCTACGTGGCCTACATGACGGGCTACAAAAATACGATCCGCCTGATCAGCCTGATCCACGACAAGAATGTGGGCGAGGTGCGCTGGGAAAACGGCCAGAAGCAGATCCATTACACGGTAGACAACGACGACTTCGATGCGATGAAGAAAGGGTTGGTCGCCACGGCGCGCATTCTGTTTGCTTCCGGGGCGAGCAAGCTCTACCTGCCGTCATCGAACAAGGCGGTGGTCGAGAGCGCCGATCAGGTCGAAAGCGTGATCGGGGCGCTGAAGAACGAGCCGGCACGCTACAAATACACCTCGTTCCATCCGCAGGGCACCTGCCGCATGGGGCGCAACCCGAAGACCACCGTGGTCAACCCCTATGGCGAAACGCATGACGTGAAAAACCTGTACGTGGCCGATGCCAGCCTGCTGCCGACCTCGATCGGCTACAACCCCTCGGAGACGGTGTACGCACTGGCCAGCTACATCAGCGACCGCATCGTCAAAGCGCACGCATGAGGGCTGCGCAGCGCACCCTTGATGCGGCGTCCAGGCGCCGTGTGACCGGTGGCGAAGTTGTCGGCACGCGTGAGCCGGGCGGCGTCCACGGCTGGCGCGGCATCCCCTACGCCAGCCCGCCCACCGGGGCCTTGCGCTGGCGCGCGCCGCGCCCTGTCGCGCCCTGGAGCGGCGTGTTCGAGGCCTGCGCGCACGGCTCGATGGGGCCTCAATACGCCGACTTGCTTTCCGGCACGCCGGCGCGGCAACGCGGCCAGATCGTGGGCGACGAGAACTGCCTCACGCTCAACATCTTCGCGCCCGCCTTCGAGCCGGGTGCGGTGCCGGGTGCAAGCCAACGCCGCCCGGTGATGGTGTGGATCCACGGCGGCGGCAATTCGGTGGGCACCTCGGCCACCTACGACGCGGCGCGCAACTATGCGAGCCACGACGGCTTGGTGGTCGTCACCGTCAACTACCGGCTCGGCGTGCTGGGCTGGTTCACCCACCCGGCACTGCATGACGCCGACGACGCCACACCCGAGGAGCGCTCGGGCAACTTTGGCACGCTCGACCTGATTGCCGCGCTTCGATGGGTGCAGGCCAATATTGCGGCCTTCGGCGGCGACCCCGGCTGCGTGACGATCTTCGGCGAATCCGCCGGCGGACAAAATGTGCTGACGCTGTTGGCGAGCCCCTTGGCCCAGGGCTTGTTCCACCGTGCGATCGCGCAGTCACCGGTGGCCGAGACCTTCAGTGTCGAACAGGCGATGAACTGGCGCGACGACGTGCAGCCGGGCCACCGCGAGAGTTCGCTCGAAGTCACTGCGAGGCTGTGGGTCGCCGAGGGCCGCGCCCATGACCGCGAAGCTGCAAGGACACAGCTCGCGACGCTGCCCGCAACAGAAATTGCCGCCTTTCTGCGCTCGCTCAGCCCGGCCCGGCTGCTGGGCGCCTTCACGCCCGGCAGCGTCGGGGTCTACCTGGCGCCTCGTCCCGTGCGCGACGGCGTGGTCCTGCCGCGCGAGCCACTGGCCGAGGTCTTCGCCGCTGGTCGATGGAACCGCGTGCCGGTGATCCTGGGCAGCAATCGTGATGAGTTCAAGACCTTCAGTGCAGACAAGCCCGAACACGCGCGCCTGCTGCTGGGGAAGGTACCGATTCTGCTCGATCGCCGCGCCTATCAGGTCGAGATGAAGTACCTGTCGCTGGCCTGGAAGGCACTGCATGTCGATACGCCGGCCGATGCGATGCTGGCGGGCGGACACGCCGATGTATGGACCTACCGCTTCGATTGGGACGAGGCCACTGCCATACCCTTCATCCGCCCCGACCTGCTGCTTGGCGCCGCGCACGGCATGGAGATGGCCTTTGTTTTTCGCGACACGGCGGGCGAACTCGACATCTTTGGCGTCAACACGCCGTTCAACCGGTCCGGCCGGTCCGTGTTGACCCAGGCGATGGGCGATGCGTGGACCCGCTTTGCACGCGACGGCGTACCGACGCTGCCAGGCCATGAGTGGCCGCGCCGCTGTCTCGATGCGAAACAAGCCGAGTGCCTGCTTTTCGATACGGCGCGCGATGGCGGCATCCGCATGGCGCGAATACGCACCGACATGGCGGCCGTCAAGCAGGCGCTGAGGACCGATGCAGCGGCCGAACCCGCCACGCTGCGCTGTCGCATCCACGCCCGCCTTTTCGTATGGAATCCGCTGTTCGCAGGCCACGGCGATACATCGGAGTACGAGCGTTGGTGCCGCGAGTTTGGCTGTACCGTTCCTGCGGTGGAGTTCCAGCCACGGGTCGAAATCTGACTGACGGCGCAACCCCACCATCGCGCGCAGCTGCGCGATCCGGAGCTGGTTTTCGTAGCGCTCGTAGTTCCCGTATCAGCTCGCCGTCGCGCCGGATTTCTTCACGAGCTCGGCCCAGCGCGTGATCTCGGACTTCATGTGGGCCGCGAGTTCCTCGGGCGAGCTGCCCACGATCTCCATGCCGAGCTGGTCGGTCAGCTTGGCCGCCACGTCCGGCATCTTCAGGATTTTGACAATCTCGGCATTGAGCCGCTGCACGATGGCTGGCGGTGTTCCCTTGGGGGCATACACCGCCTGCCATGAGGCCATCTGGAAGTTCTTGATGCCCGCTTCCATCATGGTGGGCAGGTTGGGTGCCAGCGCCATGCGTTTTGGGGTGGTCACCGCGAGCAGCTTGAGCCGGCCAGCCTGGGCCAGCGACACGGCGGCCGTCATCTGGTCAAACATGAAGGTCACCTGGCCGGACGAGACATCCAGCATGGCGGGCGGTGTGCCTTTGTAGGCGATGTGGGTGAGCGGCACGCCAATCAGGTCGGCAAACATCTCGCCGGCCAGATGCGTCGAAGTGCCCGCGCCCGAGGAGGCGAAGTTGCGCCTGGACGGCTCGCGCTTGAGCAGCGCCACCAGGTCCGCCACCGAATTGATGCCCAGGTTGGGGTTGACGATCAACACATTGGGCAGCATGGCGACCAGCGCCACCGGCTCAAAGTCCTTGACCGGATCGTAGGGCAGGTTCTTGTAGAGGCTGGCATTGATGGCGTGCGTGCTGATGGTGCCGCCCAGCAGCGTGTGGCCATCCGCCTTGGCCTTGGCCACGTAGGTCGCGCCCACGGCACCGGCGGCTCCCGGCTTGTTGTCGACGATCACCGGCTGGCCCAGTGTTTCAGCCAGCTTCTGCGACAGCGTCCGGCCAATCACGTCGGTGGAGCCGCCCGGCGTGAAGGGAACGACATAGGTGATCGGTTTGGCGGGCCAGCCCGTGGTGGCTGTGTCCGCGGCGCTCGCCACGCCGGGCAGGGGCAACAAGGTGCCGAGGCCGAGGCCACCCAGGCCAAGAACTGCCTTGCGGCGGGAGAGATTTGTCGTCATGACGGGTTCCTTGAAAAGACTTGAGAAGAGAGTTGCTTGAATACAACGATGCAGAGGCGCCAAACTCAAAATGTTAGCGCTAACAATTGATCATAAAACAGGACCCGACAAGACGTCAAGTCAGGCGCTGCCTCTTTGGACAAGGGAAAACCCGATATCGCGCACCGGCGGGCCGACGTCGCGGCGCTCTACCCGATCCAGGATGAAGCGGGCAGCCTGCTGGCCGATGGAGGTGCCGTCGATGCGGACGGTGCTCAGCTGCGGATAGGTGAAAGCGGCAAACGGCAGGTCGCCAAAGCCCATCACGGCGATATCGTCCGGCACGCTCAGGCCGGTGGCCTGGGCCTCGGTGATGACGCCGTGGGCAATCACGTCGGAGCTGCAAAACACCACGTCAATGCCGGGATGGCCGGCGCGCAGCTCGGCAAATCCGGCCCTGCCATTGCCGAGCGAGGACGGTGACGGCACCACACACGCCGGAATGCCCGCAACGCCCAGCTCGGCAAAACGCTGCTCGAACCCGATACGCCGCCGCGTCGCACGCTCATCGCTGGCGCTGACGATGCCGGGCCGGCGAAAGCCCCGCCCGTGAAGGTAATCGGCCACCGCAACGCCGACTTTCTCGTGGGAAAACCCCACGATCATGTCGAGCGGCGTGGGCGTGATGTCCCAGGTTTCCACCACCGGAATGCCGGACGCCAGCAAGCGCCGCCGCCCGTCGATGGAATGCATGATGCCGATCAGCACGATGCCGTCGGGCCGGCGCCCGATGATGGCGTCCAGCAGGGCGTCTTCCCGCGCGCCGCCATAGCCGCTCTGGCCCAGCATCAGCTGGCAGCCCGCTTCCGCGAGGGCATCGGTCAGCGCCTGAATGGTTTCCAGAAACACCGGTCCGGCGATCGTTGGCACCAGCGCAGCCACCAGGCGGCTGCGGTTGGACGCCAGGCCGCCCGCCACGAGGTTGGGCACATAACCGCTGCGCGTGATGGCGCCGCGCACGCGCTCCAGCGTGTCGGGGGACACGGCAGCGGGCGTGTTGAGGGCGCGCGAAACGGTGATGGCCGACACGCCGGCCAGCTTGGCCACATCATTGAGCGTGATGCCGCCCGTGCCTGGCCTGGCGGCCCGGCCAGGCTTTTTAAGGGAATCCATGCAACCATGTTAACGCTAACTCGATGGACCTCTCGACTTGGGCCTGCCGGGGTCGCTGCGGCGAACAGGTAGTGCAGCCGATAGTGCAACCGGGAGTGCCCCCGGGTTCCAAAACAGGGTCCGGCGCCAACAGGTGTGTGAAGTAGAAACCAATTGAAACACTTTGCAAGTGTCCCAAGGAAATTACCGTTGCCCTTTAACCTCAGGGCTCCTCCGTTCAAGCATTCGCGGTTGCAAGCTGCCCGGCTGAGTGTCATTATCAAAAAAAATTTCCCGCAAACCCGCTCCAGATGGCCTCGCAACCCGAAGTTCTTCAATCCTGCATAGAGGAAGCCGCCAAAGCGGCCAAGCCGGCCATGGAGCGCTGCATCGAGGATGCAGTAGCGGCGCTGGAGCTCGCGCAAAGCCAAAGCGCTGATGCGGCAGAGCGCGAAGAGCTTTTTGCAGCCTACCGCGAGTTGCTGAAACACAAGGCGCCCTGGAGCGCACAGTACCGCGCCGACCTGCTTACCGTTTTCAAAACCCAGGTTGCAGCAGCGGCTGCGCAAGCGGCCTCGGCACCGGCCGGCGTGTCGCCTCAGGGCCGGGGGGCCGCTTCCACCGTCACCGCGACCAGCACGCTCAGCTCCACCGAGGCGTTTTCGCTGATGGATGACGCCGATGTATCCCATGCGATTGAGTCGTCACGGTTGTTGCAGCAGGTTTTACCGGCGGTCGAGCAAAGCCTCGCGGAACTCAACACGCTGATCAGCGCCGTACAGGGCCTGCCCAATGTGCGGCCGGAACTCAACCCGCTGCGCCCGGACGTCTTCGCGCAGGCGCTTCAGGACATGATTTTTGCCGTGCCCGTCGATCGGGCCATCGGCGCGCTGTGGATCCGGTACCTGGCAGCCCCGCTCGGGCGCGAACTCAAGCTGGTGTACGAACGGCTGATCAACCAGCTTGAAATGGCCAATGTGCAGGGCGCCGGCTATCGCGTGCTGCAAACGCCTGCCAGCGGCGGCAACAGGAGCCGGGGCAACCCACAAACAGGTACCGGGCCGGAGGGCGCCCAGGGCGCCAGCCGCGGAGATGACGCGCCCCCACCGCCGCCGGTCGGCTACGTCTCCGACGAGCCCCTGCGGCCCTCGCAGTTTGCCGACCTGTCCGACCCCGGGGTCAAGAGCGACCTGTTCCATGATTTCCTGTTCAATGGCGCAAGCAATGCGCAGCGCGGCCTGGCGCCCGCCTATTACGACAGCATCGAAGAAGAACTGAAGGCGTTGAAAGCAGCGCGCGAGACGGCACAGGCTCCGCTCGAGTCACGCGCGGCACCGCTTTCCGGCTATCAGAAAATGCCGACCGTCGACCGCCCCCAGCGGGTTGTCGATGAACGCAGCCAGCTGAGCCAGCAGGTCTGGGGAGCTTATGGGCGCCCCCGGGAACGCGACATTGTCCGGACCCAGCTGAAGAAGGAGGCCAGGCAGGTCGGGCAGGTGATGGGGCTGGAGGTGGTACGCAAGCTGGTCAGCCATGTGGCGCAGGACCCGCGCCTGCTGGCGCCGGTGCGCGAGGCCATTGTGGCGCTGGAGCCGTCGCTGATGCGCCTGGCCATGGTGGATCCGCTTTTTTTCAGTGACGAGGACCACCCCGGCAGGCGGCTGATGGAGCGCGTGGCCCAACGCAGCTTCAGCTACAACGACGAGTTCAGTAGCGAATTCTCGGAGTTTCTCCAGCCGGTCATCCGCGCCTTCAACAAACTCAACGGGCTGGATATCAAGAATGCCCAGCCTTTCGATGCCGCGCTGGCCACACTGGCCCAACACTGGGACGAACAGGACCGGCTGGAGGCCAAAAACCGCGACAACCTGCTGCAGGCCCTGCATTTTGCAGAGGAACGCCAAACCCTTGCCGATGAAATTGCCCTGGAACTGAGCAGGCGTTCAGATCTTGGGGATGTCCCGGCTCTGGTGCTGGACTTTCTGTTCGACTCCTGGGCGCTCGCCATGGCCCATGCCAGGCTCACCGACACGCGCAACCAGGTCGACCCGGAAGGCTTTGGCTCGGTGGTGCCCGACCTGCTGTGGAGCGTCAAGCGTGGAGTGACGTTGAAGCGTCCCGCCAAACTGTTCGAGATGCTGCCGAGCCTGCTGGGCAAACTTCACGCAGGACTGACCTTGCTGGGCCAGGACCCGCGCGAAAGCGAGGTTTTTTTTGACGAGCTGATGAAGCTGCACAGGCCGGTACTCAAGCTGCGCCGGCTCAAGAGCCAGCGTGACGCGGAAGAGTCCGGCGCCATGCCGCTGGAGCCTGAAGAGGCCCGCACCACCACGTTCATCACGGACCCCACCACCGAGCCCCGCGAGGCCCGATCTGCCGCGCCGCCCTGGCTGGGCCGCGATGACCTGGACGCAGCCGGTTTTGAAGACACGCTGCCCACTGCGCCCGGGGAACTCGCGCCCCTGGAAGACGACACCCCTGCCGTGGTCGTGGCCGTGGCCGAGTCAGCGGCAGCCGGCGATCCGGCCGGGACCCCAGGAACACAGCCGGCGGCACAGCAGCAGGACGTTCTTTCTCCAGCAACCGGCCCGGCCATCGCCCCGGCCGAAGCCGAACGGTTGCTGCTCGGCCTGCGGGCGGGGCACTGGGTCGACCTGTACTCCAAGCACCGCTGGCTGCGCGCCCAGCTGATCTGGGCCGGCACCAAAGGCACCCTCTTCATGTTTGTGAGCCATGGCGGGCAACCCCATTCCATGACACGGCGAAGCTGCGAGCGACTGATCCGGGACCGCCTTCTGCGGCCCGTCGATACACAAGGCGTCGTCGGCCAGGCGCTTGACGCGCTGGCCCTGGAAGCGGACACCCCTGCCAGCACGCCCGGTGAGGTTCCGGCATCAGCGGACCTCATGAGCGTTTAAGCTCGCAAACGCTTTTTCCTTGTCCGCCAACCCTGAAGGTGGCGATACGGCTGGCGCTACCGACCTCGACCGACCGCCATCGGCCTCGACCGGCATGCAGGAAGGGTTTTTTTGGATTGCTTTCAGGTGTAACAGCCCGAACTTGCCACAATAAATTCCTCACGAGATCGAACCATGAAGTCCAGCCACCCACGGCCCCCGCCCCTTCCCGGCGCACCGCCGGTTGATGAGCCCGATGACCCGCCCAGCCTGCCCGTGCAGCCTGACGACAGGGACTTGCCCGCGCCGGGGATCCCCGACGCCGAAGATCCGGTCCGCAAAACCCCGGTTTGAGCCTGGCGGGGTCCGCCGCGGCTTGTCCGCCCATTGCCTCATTGCCTCATTGCCTCATTGCCCCATTGCCCCATTGCTTTTTTTCCAGCAGGCCTGGATACACATGGATGCAGATCGCAGCAATAGCTTCGCTTGTGCGGCGAGTGAAGCGTCTAGACTAGTACGCACCACTCGTTGTCCGCAAAGCCAACAGGAGGTGCCTTGTCGTTTCAAAAAGATCTGTCTCTGGCCAACCGGCTGATCTCAGCACTGCCGGCGTACGAACGCGCCATGTTCATTGAACACAGCGAGTTGGTTGAGCTCAAGCCCCAGACGGTGCTGATAGAAGCCGGCCAGACGCCCGAGCACGCCTACTTTCCCGTGGAAGGCTTTGTCTCGGTGATCCTGCCGGTGGAGCAGGTCCAGGCCCCGGGCCTTGGCGTTGCCCTGGTCGGCAGCGAGGGCATGTGCCACACCTCGCTCATGCTGGGTGTGGCCGCCTCGTCGTTTACCAGTCTGGTGCTGGGTGCAGGGCGCGCCTTCAAGATCCACCGCAATGCATTGCGACTGCGGCGAGCTGAAGATGCCTGTCTGCGCAATGTCCTGCACCGCTACGTCGACGTTTTTGCAAGCCATATGGCGCAGCAGGCGGCCTGCCTGCACTACCACACGGTGCCGCAGCGCCTGGCGCGCTGGCTGCTGATGACGCGCGACCGAGCCCATTCCGGGGAGCTCTTTCTCACCCATGAAGCCCTGGGCCTGATGGCGGGTGTCCGGCGCGAGAGCGTGTCGCAGGCAGCCAGCGTGTTTCAAAAAATGGGCCTGATCAGCTACAGCCGGGGCTACCTGATGCTGCTTGATGAAGCCAGGCTGCAAGCACAAGCCTGCCCGTGCTACCGGGCCGACCTGATGGCCTACGACCGCGCATTGACGCTGCCGCTGAAGGCGCTTGAAGACAATTCTCCGGGTGGGCCGCCCCGGGCAAGCGCTACCCTTTTTTAGGGGAAGGGTGCAGCGCAGCGCTGCCCGCTCACACCGCGGCAGGGGGCACGGGCGGTGGCCATCTGGCATTCAAGCCTGCCAGACACCATAGCCGGCTTCCCGCAAACCAATGCCCAGCTCGACTTCCATGTCGCGCGCACCTTCGTACGGCATGGGGTTGTACATGGCGTACAGCTCGGGCATCAGGCGCACACCGAAATCGCGCACAAAGCGGTTCGACTGGATGCCGGCCTTGTGTTTGTCAAAGCGCACGTCCGGGTCCAGCCCGGTCATGCCGACATACACAAACGGTCTGCCCAGCTGGTAGTCGGGATTGGCGCGGCGAAACCGTGCCGCATCCCAGACCTCGGGCGCCAGCTCGATCACATACACGCTGTAATGGTGGCCACGGGGCTTGCTGGGCATGGGAGATGGAGGCAGTGTGGGCACACTGTACCGCATGCTGCGGCCGTCGATCACCCGTCAACCGCACCACGATGGCCGGTGTCCAGCCAGCTGCCCGAGGTCACCACCAGGTGAATGAAATGCAGTTTTCCCACCACATTGAGAGGCAACGCAAATGGATAGAAGTCGGGCTGACCCATGCTGCGCGACATTTCGTTCAGCATGGTGGTGAGACGCGTCCAGTGGTTCAGGAACGCCAGGAACTGCCCCGCCTCGGGATGCTCCGGCTGATACAGGGCGTCAAGGGTGAAGGGCGTGAACTCCAGGTCGAAGCGATCCACGCTCAGGCCAAAGCTCAGTGCGGTGTCAATCGCATCGCGCATGTGCAGGTAGTGAGCCCAGCATTCGGCCCAGTCTTCCCATGGATGGGCGCTGGCATAGGCGCTCACGAAATGCATGGGCCAATCCGGCGGCGGACCTTCGTCGTAGTTGCGCTGGAGACTGGCCAGGTAATCCACCGACTCATTGCCAAAGAGCCAGGAAAAGCCCTCATGCCAGTGGGTGCCGGCGATCAGGCGGCCCCAGTAGTAGTGGCCGACCTCATGGCGCAAATGCCCCAGCAGTGTCCGGTAGGGCTCGCGCAGGGCTTTGCGCACCGCCTCCCGCTTGGCATCATCGGCTTCATCGATGTTGAGCGTGATGAGGCCGGTGTTGTGGCCGGTCATGATGTGCGGCCCGTTGAGGGGGGAATGCAAAAAATCAAACATCAGGCCGCGCTCGGGGTCCTCGCTCATGCGCGACGCCACGGGCAGCTTCAGGAGGATCAGCGACGAGACCAGGCGGCGCTTGGCCAGTTCCACCTGGCCCCACAGATAGCCGTTGTCCGGCAGGGCCGGGTCGGTGAGGTCGGGGATGGTGCGGTTCAGCCTGCAGGCCCGGCACATGTCGTGCGGGTCTTCGACGGATATCAGCCAGTTGCAGGAAGCCGGCGTCGAAAGATTCAGGCATCGCTTGTACACCGGTGCGCCGCTCTCAGACACGGCTCCAGACACGGTCCCGGCGACGTCCGGCCCGGGAGCGGCGGTTGGGGGGTTGGCGGATTGCTGGCCGGGGATGTCCTGCAACAAGGGCGGATGCGCGTCGTCGGGAGTGGCCTTGGCGGGCGCGGCCTGCGCCTGCCACTCCCGCCAGGTGCCCTCTCGTGGCCCCGGCATGAGGGGCAGCAACATGCCGCGCTCCGGGTCGTAGCCCAGCGGGGTGTCGCAAGCCAGGCATTTGCTGTTGCGAAAAAAGACCGGCTGCCCGCACTGGCAGCGGTAATTACGCCCTGCCAGCAGGGGCAGGGGTTGATCCGCGGTGTTTGGAAACGTATTGAATGACAAAGGTAAAAGGCACACGCGAGATGTGCCGGAAAAAAAGGAACCTGCAGAACCCTGCACTTCCATGGCTTCCAGTGTCCCACGTTTGATGACGGCGACGTGAGGGCAGTGAGCCTTGTGCGCGTGTAAGCGCCTGCTGACATAAGTGACACCCGGATAAGCGACACCCGGCACCCGGCACTTTCAGTTCAGCAAACTTCCGCCTGCCGGCCAGCCCTTGCTCGATCAGCCCTTGCTTTTACTTTTATCATCTGGTCATCTTCAACTATCACCCAAGGAACCCATGCCCACATACCATGTAGAAATGATGGAAGGCCGCACCGTCGAGCAAAAGAAAAAGCTCGCCGAAGCCATCACCCGCGTCAGCGTCGAGATTCTCGGCGGCCAGCCTGATTCGGTCGACATCATCATCACCGACATCAAGCGCGAGAACTGGGCCACCGGCGGCAAGCTCTGGTCCGAACCCAGAAGCTGAGCGCCAGGAAATTTTCAAGCCCGTCCGCATCCCCTGCTTCGCTCGCCGACCGGCAGGCGCGCTGCGGCCGGCATGCAAGTTAATCGCTTAATGGCTTGCAGCGCCCATCCCGCCCGGGCTAAGAGCCGCTAACAAAACCCAGCGAAGCGGTCCTGGCTAGGCGTGCCGCCGCAGACAGTGCTGTAGCACGGCAAGGCGGCGCAACAACGCCAGGAGGGTTTTGTTAGCGGCTCTAAGGCCCAATTGACGCCTTGACCCGGTAGCCCAGCCGCAACGACACATCCGCCGCCGCCTGGCGCACGGCGCGGGCGATATCGGAGTCCCAGTCCGCCGGAAAATTATCCTCATGGCCCAGCGCCGTGATCACCAGCGCGGCGTTGCCCTCGTGGTCCAGCGCGGCGGCACTGAAGGCATTGACGCCGGGAATCGGCCGCCCCATTGCCCGTACCACGCCGTGCTGCTGCATTTCAGCCTTGATGTTCTTGATCTCCTGGTCCAGGTCCTTCACGGCGCTGCGGTCCAGCCGCCGGGGCGCATCGCCCCAGGCACCCAGCATGGACTGCTCCAGTCGCTGCTTGGGTAGCGCGGCGACAAAAGCCCGCCCCGTGGCCGTGCCCAGGATGGACATGACCGTGCCCATGCGCATATTGACGTGCAGCGGCTGGCTGGCCTCGATATAGCGCACGATCGTCGGGCCGAAATTGGCCCACACCGCGATGGCCACCGTCTGGTCGATGGCCAGCGCCAGCGCCTCGGCCACCGGCGTGGCGGCTTTCAGGGGATCGAGTTGGTGCAGGCAGCTCAGCCCCACCTGCAACGCCGCCGCGCCCAGCGCGTAACGGCCTGTGACCGCGTCCTGCTCGATCAGGCGCAGCCTGCCAAAACTCACCAGATAGGTGTGCGCGCGCGACGCCGGCAGGCCGGCCTTGGCCGCCAGATCCTTCAGCGTCATGGGGCTTGGGTGCTCGGCCAGCGCTAGCAGCAGCCGCCCGCCTATCTCGACCGACTGCACGGCCCGCTGCTCTTTATGTTCTTTCTGGTGATCGTGTTCGTCCTTGTCCATGGCTGGCTTCCCGGTTGAGGTGTGAAGGGGGTGGGGGGTGGCTGGTGGCCACAAGCACCAATCATTTCACAAATCGATTTGACAATAGCAAACTTTTGCATAAAATTGACAAATCGATTTGCAATAGACAAATTTAATTCTGCCCCGCCAACTCCGGAGATCTCATGAGCAGCCCCAAGAAATTCGCCTCCCAAGCCGACCTCGACGAGAAACAGGTCACCTTCACCAGGCTTTCGGACAACGCCTACGCCTACACGGCCGAAGGCGACCCCAACACCGGCATCGTCATCGGCGACGACTGCGTGCTGGTGGCCGACACCCAGGCCACGCCGGCCATGGCGGCCGACGTGGTGCGCCGCATCCGCGAGGTGACCGACAAGCCCATCAAGTACGTGGTCCTGACGCATTACCACGCGGTACGTGTGCTGGGCGCCAGCGGCTACCAGCCCGAGCACATCCTGGCCAGCCAGGACACCTACGAGCTGATCGTCGAACGCGGCGAGCAGGACAAGGCCAGCGAGATCGGCCGCTTCCCGCGTCTGTTCCGCGATGTGGAATCAGTACCGCCCGGCCTGACCTGGCCGACCCTGACCTTCACCGGCAAGATGACGCTGTGGCTGGGCTCGCTCGAAGTGCAGCTACTGCAGCTCGGGCGCGGCCACACCAAGGGCGACACGGTGGTCTGGCTGCCGAAGGACAAGATCCTGTTCTCGGGCGACTTGGTCGAGTTCGACGCGACGCCCTATGCCGGCGACGCCTACTTCAAGGACTGGCCGAAGACGCTGGACAACCTGGCGGCGCTCAAGCCGGCGGCACTGGTGCCCGGCCGCGGCGCGGCGCTCACTACCCCCGAGGAAGTGCAGAAGGGCCTGGCCGGCACGCGCGATTTCATTGCCGACGTGTATGCCAGCGTCCAGGCCGGCGTGAAGGCCGGGAAGGACCTCAACGCGGTCTACAAGGAAACCTACGCCAGGCTCAAACCCAGGTACGGCCACTGGGTGATCTTTGACCACTGCATGCCCTTCGACGTGACCCGCTGCTTCGACGAGGCGACACAGTACCCCGACCCGCGCATCTGGACGGCCGAGCGCGACCAGCAGATGTGGGAAACGCTGGAAGGTTGACCCCCTGAGGAGACAAAGATGAAACTGCAAGAACTGCAAGAACTTCCAAACACCCGGGGTCGCGGCGTTGATTACCAGAAGCTGGCGTTCGACTATGAGCGTCATGCCGACCAAGACGCCCACCCGCCCGCACGCCACCCGGTGGTGGTGGTCGGCGCCGGTCCGGTGGGCCTGGCGCTGGCCATCGACCTGGCACAGCAGAACGTGCCGGTAGTGCTGCTCGACAACGACTGCACGCTCTCGACCGGCTCGCGCGCCATCTGCTTTGCCAAGCGCACGCTCGAGGTGTTCGACCGCCTCGGCTGCGGCCAGCGCATGACGGACAAGGGCGTGTCGTGGAATGTCGGCAAGGTGTTCTTCAAGAACGATCAGATCTACAGCTTCAACCTGCTGCCCGAAGCTGGCCATGAGCGGCCCGCCTTCATCAACCTGCAGCAGTATTACGTCGAAGGCTACCTGGCCGAGCGCGCGGCGCAGTTGCCGCTGATCGACCTGCGCTGGAAAAACAAGGTGGTCGGCATCGAGCAGCGCGACGACCATGCGCTGCTCACGGTGGAAACGCCCGATGGCGCTTACCAGATCGAAGCCGGCTACGTCGCCGCCTGCGACGGCTCGCGCTCCAGCCTGCGCCAGTTGATCGGGCAGGAAAGCCATGGCCGCACCTTTCGCGACCGCTTCCTGATTGCCGATGTGAAGATGAAGTTGGACCGGCCAGCCGAGCGCTGGTTCTGGTTCGACCCCGAGTTTCATCCGAACCAGAGCGTGCTGCTGCACATGCAGCCCGACAACGTCTGGCGCATCGACTTCCAGCTCGGCTGGGATGCCGATCCCGAGCACGAAAAAAAGCCCGAGAACATCATTCCGCGCGTCAAGGCCCTGCTGGCCAACTCGGCGATGAAGGACGCGCAGTTCGAGCTCGAATGGGCCAGCGTCTACACCTTCGCCTGCCTGCGCATGGACAGCTTCCGCCATGGCCGCGTGCTGTTCGCCGGCGACTCGGCGCACGGCGTGTCGCCCTTCGGCGCCCGCGGTGCCAACTCGGGCGTGCAGGACGCCGAGAACCTGGCCTGGAAACTGGCGGCGGTCGTGCGCGGTGACGCGCCCGATGCGCTGCTCGACAGCTACGCCAGCGAGCGCGAATACGCGGCCGACGAGAACATCCGCAATTCCACGCGGGCCACCGACTTCATCACGCCCAAGAGCGAGATCAGCCGGCTGTTCCGCGACGCGGTGCTCGAACTGGCCAAGCGCCACGGCTTTGCGCGCACGCTGGTCAACAGCGGCCGGCTCTCGGTGCCGTCCACGCTGCACGGCTCCGTGCTGAACACCGCCGATACCGACGTCTTCGACAGCCAGCTGGTGCCCGGCGCACCGGCCGCCGACGCGCCTGTCGCTTGCACCGACGGCAGCGCCGGCTGGCTGCTACGCGAACTGAACCCCAGGGGTTTCAGCGCGCTGGTGTTCGGCGACGACAGTGGTGGCGGTGATCTGGCCGAGCGCAGCGTGCGCGCAGTCGCCGAGGCCGACCCGGCCATGAAGGTGGTGCGCATCGCATTGAGCAGCGTTCACGCGCTCGCTACCCAGCGCTACGACGCACGGCCCGGCACCGTCTACCTGCTGCGGCCCGACCACCACGTCTGCGCACGCTGGCGGCAGCCCAGCGCCCAAGCCGTCCGCACCGCACTGGACCACGCACTCGCCAAGGCATGAAGGAGCCCGCCATGAATCTGATCACCTCCCCGAACCTCGATGCGCCCGACGATTTTTACGAAGCGCTGATCGAAGCCCACCAGGGGCTCTCGACCGAAGAGAGCCACGCCCTCAACGCGCGTCTCGTGCTGGTGCTAGCCAACCACGTCGGCGCGCTCGCTGTATTGCGTGAGGCCTTCGCCGCAGCGCAGCGCGCCTGATTCCCGCACCCCAACCCCAAGGAGACATTCATGACATTCACTTCCCGCATTCTCGCCCTGGCCCTGTCGTTCACCGCCTTCGCGGCCGCGGCGCAAGACAGCAAACCGATCGAATGGGTCGTCGGCTACGCGGCCGGCGGCGGCTCGGACTCGGTGGCGCGCGCCACCGCCGAAACCATGTCGAAGGCGCTCAGTCAGACCATCATCATCAACAACAAGCCCGGCGCGGCGACCAACATCGCGGCCGATTATGTGGCACGCTCGAAAGACTATGGCCACATGATGTTCACGGCCGACTTCGCGACGCTCGCGGCCAATCCTTTTTTGTTTTCCAAACTCAGCTACAACGCCGAGAAGGACCTGATGCCGGTCGGCATGCTGGCACGCTTTCCGCTGGTGCTGGTGGTGGGTGCGAACGTGCCGGTGAAAAACCTCCAGGAGTTCCTGGCCTGGGCCAAGTCGCAGCCGAACGGCATCAACTACGCCTCGGCCGGCGCGGGTAGTCCGCACCACCTGGCGACCGAAATGCTGCGCGAGAAAACCGGCCTCAAGATGACGCATGTGCCCTACCGCGGCGCGGCGCCGGCGATGCAGGACATCCTGGGCGGCGTTGTCCCCTTCATGCTGGTCGATAGCGCGAGCGGCAACCAGTTTGTGCTGGCCGGCAAGGTCAAGGCCATCGGCGTGGCGAGCGCCCAGCGCATTGCCACCTTGCCCGACGTGCCGACGCTCGCCGAGCAGGGGCTGACCGGCTTCGAGGCCTACGCATGGCAAGGTCTTTCGGTGCCCGCCGGCACGCCGCCCGAGACAGTCACCAAGCTCAACAAGGCACTGGTTGACGCGCTGAACTCGACCACGGTCAAGGCACGCTTTCAGGCGCTCGGTGTCGAGGGCCTGCCCGGTACGCCGGCGCAGATGGCCAGCTACGTCAAGAGCGAGCGCGAGCGCTGGGGGCGGTTGATCCGCGACAACGGCATCAAGGTTGACTGAACATACGGAAATAGCTCTGCAGCTCCTGCCCTGATTGCGCATCCGGGCCTGGAAATACCAGCCGTTCCAGCCCTTCCGCGCGAAGTTCGACCGCGCCCCGCGCCAGGCGCGTCGGGCCGGGCGAAGCCAGCGAATCGGTGCTGGGCCAAGGCCGTACCCGTGACATAAGAGCCGCAGGCCTCCTCCGTCCCGGAGCCCGGACAGCGACGCAGGCAGCTGGCACAATCGGTTGGCATACATCCGACGGATCTTTTTGTGACCGCCCCCGCCGCCCCCTCCTCGCTCGCCGACATGCAGGCGCGCTACGGCCCGCGTTACCGCTGGCTGTTGCTGCTGTCGGTGATGATAGGCACCATGGCCTCCATCATGTCGTCGACCATCGTCAATGTGGCGATTCCCGACATGAGCCAGCATTTCGCGCTGGGGCAGGAGCGTGCGCAATGGGTCACTTCCGGATTCATGGCGGCCACGACGGTTTCCATGCTCACCACACCGTGGCTGCTGGCGCGCTATGGCTACCGCCGCACGTATGCCGGCACCATGCTGCTGCTGATGGCCGGCGGCGTGGTCGGCGGCCTGGCCAACAGCTTCGGCCTGGTGCTGGGTGCGCGTGTGGCCGAGGGGCTGGCCGCGGGCATCGTGCAGCCGATCCCGGCCATCATCATCATGCGCGCCTTCGGCCCCCACGAACAGGGCCGTGCCAGCGGCCTCTTTGGCATGGGCGTGGTGCTGGCCCCGGCCCTGGGGCCCAGCATCGGCGGCATCCTCGTCGACCTGTTCGGCTGGCGCTCGATTTTCTTCATGGTGGTGCCGCTGTGCCTGGTGTCGCTGTGGCTGGCCTGGCGCTATGTGCCGGCCACCGCACCCGGCGGGGCGCCCGCCAACCGCAACGGTGCCATGATTGACTGGCGCGGCCTGCTGCTGGCCGCCGTGGGCACCTTGTGCCTGCTCAATGGCATGGTGGAACTGCACGGCGGCGACCGGCTGCCGGCGCTGGGGCTGTTGGGCGCTGCGGCAGTGGCGCTGCTGGTGTTTGTGGGGTGGCAACGCCGCCTGGCCGCCACGGGTGGCGCGCCGCTGATGAACCTCGCCCTCTTCGGCTACCGCCCCTTCGCCATGGGCAGCATCGTGGCCTTTATTTACGGCACGGCGCTGTTCGGCTCCACCTACCTGCTGCCGGTGTACATGCAACTGGGCCTGAACCTGTCGGCCTCGCACGTGGGCACCATCCTGTTGCCCGCCGGCCTGGTGCTGGCCGCCACCATCGCCGGCGTGGGCCGGCTGGCCGACCGCCACCCGACCTGGCTGCTGGTCAGCATCGGCCTGGCCTTGCTGGCCGCGTCGTTCGCGCTGATGCTAAGCGTGACCCTGGCGTCGGCGCTGTGGCTGCTGATGCTCTGGGCCACGCTGGGCCGCATCGGGCTGGGCTTCATCCTGCCCTCGCTGAACCTCGGCTCGCTGCGGCCGCTGCATGAACACCTGCTGTCCCAGGGCGCCAGCGCCATCAATTTCCTGCGCATGCTGGGCGGTGCGATCGGCGTGAGCCTGTGTGGCATTGTGCTGGAGTCGCGCCTCGCCGCGCATGGCGATTCACTGGCCAACCCCGTCGGCAGCGCCGCGCGGCTGGCGGCCTTCAACGAGGCCTTCTTGATGCTGGCCGCCCTGTGCGCGCTGGCCATGGTGGCGGCCTGGCAGCTGAGGGCGCCAGCGCCCGTGCCAGCGCCTTTGCCCGAACCCTCGAAGGCGGACTGACCATGTGCCAATTGCTGGGCATGAACTGCAACGCGCCGACGGACGTGACCTTCAGCTTTCGCGGTTTTGCGCAGCGCGGCGGGCACACCGACCAACACACCGACGGCTGGGGCATTGCCTTTTTTGAGGGCTCGGGCAGTGCAGACAGCGACAAGGGCCTGCGCCATTTCGTCGACCACCAGCCGGCCTGCGAGTCGCCCGTGGCCGACCTGATTCGCCGCTACCCGATCAAAAGCCGCAACGTCATCTCGCACATCCGCAAGGCCACGCAGGGCCGCGTGGCGCTGGAAAACTGCCACCCTTTTGTGCGCGAGTTGTGGGGCCGCTACTGGGTGTTTGCGCACAATGGCGACCTGAAAGATTTTGCGCCACGGCTGCATGGCAGTTTCCGGCCTGTCGGCACCACCGACAGCGAGCGGGCTTTTTGCTGGATCATGCAGGAGCTGGCCAAATCCCACGCCGGCGTCCCCAGCGTGCAGGAACTGAGCATCACGCTGCGCGAACTGGCGGCGCAGATTGCACCCCACGGCACCTTCAATTTCTTGATGAGCAACGGGCAGGCGCTGTGGGCCCATGCGTCGACCAGCCTGTACTACGTGGAGCGCCGCCACCCGTTTACCCATGCCACCCTGAGCGACGAAGACGTGAGTGTCAACTTTGCCGAGCAGACCAGCCCGAGCGATCGGGTGGCCGTGGTCGTCACGGCGCCGCTCACCACCAACGAAAACTGGACGGCTTTTGCCCCCGGTGAACTCAAGGTGTTCGAGAACGGTGCACTGGTGACCGCCTGAGCAGCGCCGGCGGCGCGTTGCCTGTCAGCTCTTGAGCGCCTGCTCCAGGGCGTCGATGAACATCGCTGCAACATCAAAACCGGTCTGGTCGGCGATTTCCTGGAAGCAGGTGGGACTGGTGACGTTGATCTCGGTCACATAGTCGCCAATCACGTCCACCCCGGCCAGCAACAGGCCGCGCGCAGCGAGCACCGGGCCCAGCGCCTCGGCAATTTCGAAGTCGCGCGTGGACAAGGGCTGCGCCACCCCCAGGCCGCCGGCGGCCAGGTTGCCGCGCACCTCGCTGCCTTGCGGGATGCGCGCCAGGCTGAAGGGCACCGGCTTGCCGCCAATCACCAGCACACGCTTGTCGCCCTTGGCAATCTCCGGCAGGAACTTCTGCACCATCACGCTTTGCGCGCCATTTTTGTTCAGCGTTTCGGTGATGCTGCCCAGGTTCAGGCCGTCTTCCTTCACGCGGAAGATGCCCATGCCGCCCATGCCGTCAAGCGGCTTGAGGATGATGTCCTTGTGCTCGGCGTGAAAGCGCTTGATGTCGGCTGCGCTGCGCGTGACCAGCGTCGGCCCGCTGAACTGCGCGAACTCCAGGATGGCGAGCTTTTCAGGGTGGTCGCGCAGGGCACGCGGCTTGTTGAAGACTTTCGCCCCCTCGCGCTCGGCCTGCTCCAGCAGGTGCGTGCTGTAGAAATACTCGCTGTCAAACGGTGGGTCCTTGCGCATCACCACGGCATCAAAACCTGCCACAGCCACGCGCCCGTCGGGCCGCGCCGCGTCTTGCGCAAACCAGTCATCGGCGTCGCCCGTCAGCGTGATGTTACGCACCTGGGCTGTGACCCTGGCACCGGTTTGCCAGCTCATGTCCTGCGGCTCGCACGCGCTGATGCGGTGCCCGCGGCGCTGCGCTTCCCGCATCATGGCAAACGTGGTGTCTTTGTAGATCTTGAAAGATGCCAGCGGATCGGCAACAAAAAGTAGGTTCATGGCGTGGAGGTGGTCAGTGAATCGGCTGCCGGCCGCGGCAGGGGCGGACGGCGCTGTTGCCTGTATTGTTGTACAAACAGCGCCATCGCGCCGGCGACCCCGCCCGACAGCGTCACGAGAAATGTGATAAGCGCGGCTTCACGATGGGACTCGTCCCGGACCGCGGCCGCCAGCCCGGCAATGGCCGCCACCAATTCCTTGGGAAAGGCGGTCAGCAAACCGGTGACGGCCGCGAGGTTGAGGTCTTTGAAGAATTGCATCCCTGGAATTCTGAATACGACCGCAAGCAGCGATTTTATTTATAGCGACATCAACAAGCGCTCAACAATCACATGGGCGTAATGGCGCGCCACTTCTTTCACAAAGCGCGGGAAATCGACGTGGGCGCTGTCGTCTGCGCGATCCGAGATCGTGCGCACTGCGGCAAACGGCACACCATAGTCATGGCAAACCTGTGCCACGGCGGCACCTTCCATTTCCACTGCCAGCACATCGTGGCCGGCAGCGGCCAGCGCCGCGCGCAGTGCGCCGGATTCCTCGGCGCCGGCGACAAACCGGTCACCGCTGGCCAGCAGGCCCCGGTGGACGCGGGCACCCGGAAATGCCTGGCTGGCGTGGCCACTCGCCAGCGCCGCGCAGGCGGCATCGAACAGCAGGGCCGTCAAGGCGGGATCACCTTCGAAACGGGCTTTGCCGTACAGCGGCACTTCGTAACGCGGAAAGAGCGGCGAGGCATCCAGGTCGTGCTGGACAAAATCGGTGGCCACCACGACATCGCCCACCTGGACGCCAGCACCCAGGCCGCCCGCCACGCCGGTAAACACGATACGGCTGACCCCGAAGCGCTCGATCAGCGCCGTGGCGGTGGTAGCCGCGGCAACCTTGCCGATTTTTGACAGGGCCAACACCACCGGCCGGCCATGCAGGTCGCCCAGCCAGAAGTCACGGCCCGCATGCGTCAGCTTGTGCGGCTGCTGCAGCAGCTCCATGAGGCCGTGCTGCTCCTCAAGAAGGGCGCTGAGGATGGCAATCGGTGCTGGGGCAGGACGGGCGGTGGGTGGCATGGGCAGATTTTGCACACAAAGGCCGGGGCAAGACGGCGCGGACATAAAAAAGGGGCGACTTTCGCCGCCCCCTAGAAAACCTTTGCAGGCTCTAAACCATGTTTGCGCCGCTCACTTTTTGTCGCGTAGCTCGCGGCGAAGAATTTTTCCAACCGGTGTCTTGGGCAGGTCTGCCCGGA
Source organism: Polaromonas sp. P4_F9 (assembly GCF_056401235.1). Taxonomy (NCBI): domain Bacteria; kingdom Pseudomonadati; phylum Pseudomonadota; class Betaproteobacteria; order Burkholderiales; family Comamonadaceae; genus Polaromonas; species Polaromonas sp. P4_F9. Next base: position 115,731 of record NZ_JBFUJT010000016.1, read on the forward strand.
ATTCAACCACCTTGGGCTGCTTGTAGCCCGTGAGGTTGGCCTTGCAGTATTCGCGCACCTGGGCTTCCGTCAGCTCGGGGTTTTTCTTGACGATCACCAGCTTGACGGCTTCACCCGACTTCTCGTCAGCCACCCCCACGCAGGCGCATTCCATCACGCCCTCGAGCTTGGCCACCACGTCCTCGATCTCGTTGGGATAGACATTGAAACCGCTCACCAGGATCATGTCCTTCTTGCGGTCAACGATCTTGAAGAAGCCGTTTTCGTCGAGCACGCCGATGTCGCCGGATTTGAAATAACCATCGGGGGTCATGACCTTGGCGGTCTCGTCGGGACGCTGCCAGTAACCCGCCATGACCTGCGGACCCTTGATGGCGATCTCGCCGGGCTGGCCGGGCGGCACTTCATTGCCGTCGTCATCGAGCAGCTTGAACCAGGTGCCGGGAATGGGCACGCCAATGGTGCCGGTAAAGGCCTTGCTGTTGGTCGGATTGCAGCTGGCCGATGGCGAGGTTTCGGACAGGCCGTAACCTTCGCAGATGGGGCAACCGGTTTTTTCCAGCCACAGCTTGGCCACCGCGCTTTGCACGGCCATGCCGCCGCCCAGCGAGACTTTCAGGTGCGACCAGTCCACGGTATTGAAGTCCGGGTGGTTGGCCAGGCCGTTGAACAGCGTGTTGACCGCGGGAAAGCTGTTGACCTTGTGCTTGGAAAGCTCCTTGAGCACGGCCGGCAGATCGCGCGGATTCGGGATCAGGATGTTTTTGCCGCCGGTGCGCATGCCCAGCATCATGTTCACCGTGAAAGCAAAGATGTGATAAAGCGGCAGCGCGCAGACATAGGTGGGCTGCTCGCCCGCGGGCAGGCTGGCCATGGCCGGGCCGTTCCAGGCTTCGGACTGCAGCACGTTGGCAATCACGTTGCGGTGCAGCAGCACCGCACCTTTGGAAACGCCGGTGGTGCCGCCGGTGTACTGCAGCACCGCCACATCGTCGGGCTTGATGTCCGGGCGCTTGAGCGTGCCGCGTGTTCCCTGGGCCACTGCGTCGTTAAAGCGCACGGCACCCGGCAGATTGAAGGCGGGCACCATCTTCTTGACATTGCGCACCACATAGTTGACCAGCGCACCCTTGGCCAGGCCCAGCTGGTCGCCCATGGCGCACAGCACCACATGCTTGACAGGCGTGGCGGCGATGCACTGCTCGAGCACATGGGCGAAGTTCTCGATGATGACGATGGCCTTGGCGCCGGAGTCCTTGAGCTGGTGCTCCAACTCCCGCGGCGTGTAGAGCGGGTTGACATTGACCACCACGTAGCCGGCGCGCAGGATGGCGGCCACAGCAACCGGATACTGCGGCACATTGGGCATCATGATGGCGATGCGGTCACCCTTGGCAAGGCCCAGTCCCTGCAAATAAGCACCGAAGGCGAGGGAGAGACTGTTCGTCTGGGCAAAGGTGATGTCCTTGCCCATGAAGCTGTAAGCCACACGGCTGCCATACTTCTGGAAGCTTTCCTCCATCAAGGCCACCAGCGACGGGTATTGCGAACTGTCAATGTCCGCAGGCACGCCCGCCGGGTAGGCTTTGAGCCACGGGCGATCAAGGGTCGCTGCATTCATGCTTGTCTTCTCCATCACGGTTGTCTGTGCCACGAATTCTCATGGCCCGCCCTCTTCGTGGCTATTGCGTTTTCCCTAGGAAACCGGAGAAATCAGAAGGGGAAGCCCTCTAATCCGGGGGCCTTGGCGCCCCTCATCCAGTGGGTGCGAAGGAGAAATCCCGCGCTTTTCAGGAGCAGGTGCGGGTTGGCCGCGGTGCGGCCAACAGCCCGTTTACTCACCCGTTTACTCAACCATTTACTCGCCTGTTTACTCGATCGCCTTGCCCATGTCCTCAATGACTTTTTTCGCGTCACCAAACACCATCATGGTCTTGTCCATGTAGAACAACTCGTTGTCCAGGCCCGCGTAGCCGGCCGCCATGGAGCGCTTGTTGACGATGACGGTCTTGGCCCGGTACGCCTCGAGGATCGGCATGCCGTAAATCGGGCTGCCCTTGGTGAGCGCGGCCGGATTCACCACGTCGTTGGCACCGAGAATGATCGCCACATCGGCCTGCCCAAACTCACCGTTGATGTCTTCCATCTCGAACACCTGGTCGTAGGGCACCTCGGCCTCGGCCAGCAGCACGTTCATGTGGCCCGGCATGCGGCCGGCCACCGGGTGGATGGCGTACTTCACGTTGACGCCGCGGTGAATGAGTTTTTCGGCCAGCTCGTTCACCGCATGCTGCGCGCGCGCCACCGCCAGCCCGTAGCCGGGAACGATGATCACGGTTTCGGCATTGCCCAGGATGTAGGCGGCGTCATCGGCCGAGCCGGACTTGACCGGGCGCTGCTCTTTCGCGCCGGCCACGGCAGTGCCCGCCTCGCCGCCGAAGCCGCCCAGGATCACGTTGAAGAAGGAGCGGTTCATCGCCTTGCACATGATGTACGAGAGGATGGCACCCGACGAGCCGACCAGCGAGCCGGCAATGATCAGCATCGAGTTGTTCAGGGAAAAACCGATGCCGGCCGCGGCCCAGCCCGAATAGCTGTTGAGCATGGACACCACCACCGGCATGTCGGCGCCGCCGATGGGGATGATGATGAGCACGCCCATCACGAACGAGAGCGCCAGCATCGCGAAAAAGGCTGGCCAGCTGCCCGTGAACATGAACACCAGCCCCAGGCCGATGGTCAGCAGGCCCAGCACCAGGTTGAGCTTGTGCTGGCCGGCAAACTGCACCGGCGCGCCCTGGAACAGGCGGAACTTGTAAGTGCCCGAGAGTTTGCCGAAGGCGATCACCGAGCCGCTGAAGGTGATCGCGCCGATCGCCGCGCCGAGGAACAGCTCCAGCCGGTTGCCGGTGGGGATGGGGTTGCCTTTGGCCGCGATGCCAAAGGCGTAGGGCTCGGCGACGGCGGCCACGGCGATGAAGACCGCGGCCAGGCCGATCATGCTGTGGAAGAAGGCGACCAGCTCGGGCATCTTGGTCATTTCGACCGTCTTGGCGCGCCAGGCGCCATAGCCCCCGCCGACCACCAGGCCCACCAGTACATAAGCCATGCCGAGGGCCTTGCCGCCCGAGATTTCGACGATCAGCGCTGCCGTGGTCAGCGCGGCAATGGCCATGCCCACCATGCCGAACAGGTTGCCGCGGATCGAGCTGGTCGGGTGCGACAGGCCCTTGAGCGCCTGAATGAAGCAAACAGAGGCCACCAGGTACAGCAGCGTGACGAGGTTCATGCTCATTTGGCGGCTCCTTCAGCGGGCGCGGCCACTTTCTTTTCTTTCTTGCGGAACATCTCCAGCATCCGGCGCGTCACCAGAAAGCCGCCGAAGATGTTGACGGCTGCCAGCGCCACGGCCAGCACGCCCATGGTTTTGCCCAGCGGCGTTTCGGTCAGTGCAGCGGCCAGCATGGCGCCGACGATCACGATCGCCGAAATGGCATTGGTCACCGCCATCAGCGGCGTGTGCAGGGCGGGCGTCACGGTCCAGACCACGTGGTAACCCACGTAGATGGCCAGGACAAAAATGATCAGGTTGATGATGGTGGGTGACACTGCATCCATGGTCTTCTCCGTGAGGTGGCGATAGCGGTAGCGGGCTTGAGACTGGTGTGGCCCGGCTGGCCCGATTGATCCCGAAATGGTTTTGTTTCTTGCTGGCGTTGCCGCCAGAGCCTACTTGCGCTTGACTTCACCGCCCTGCGTCATCAGGCAGGCCGCCACGATGTCGTCTTCCAGGTCGACATTCAGGGCCCCCTCTTTCGTGATGATGAGCTTGAGGAAGTCGATCAGGTTGCGGGCGTAGAGCGCGCTGGCGTCGGCCGCCACGAGTGCCGGCACATTGGTCTGGCCGATCAGCGTCACGCCGTGCTTGATGACGGTCCGGCCGGGCTCGGTCAGCGGGCAGTTGCCGCCCTGGGGCGCCGCCAGATCGACGATCACGCTGCCGGGCTTCATGGCCTTCACCATCTCTTCGGTCACCAGCACGGGGGCGGGGCGTCCCGGAATCAGGGCGGTGGTGATGACCACATCGGCCTGGGCCACGCGTTTGGCCACTTCGGCCTTTTGCCGCTCCAGCCAGCTGGGCGGCATGGGTTTGGCATAGCCGCCCACGCCGACGGCGGCCTCGCGTTCCTCATCGGTTTCATAGGGAACGTCGATGAATTTGGCACCCAGTGACTCGACCTGTTCTTTCACGCTGGGGCGCACATCGCTTGCCTCGATCACGGCGCCCAGGCGCTTGGCCGTGGCAATGGCCTGCAGCCCGGCGACACCGACACCCAGGATCACCACACGCGCCGCCTTGACCGTGCCGGCCGCGGTCATCAGCATGGGGAAGAAGCGCTGGTACTGTTCAGCCGCCATCATCACGGCCTTGTAGCCGGCAATGTTGGCCTGCGACGACAGCACGTCCATGCTTTGGGCCCGGCTGGTGCGCGGCGCCGCTTCCAGGGCAAAGGAGGTCAGCCCTGCGGCGGCCAGCCGCTGCAGGCCGGTCGCATCAAAGGGATTGAGCATGCCCACCAACACGCCGCCGGCCTTGGCATGCGCCATTTCGCCGTCCACCGGGCAGCGCACCTTGAGCACGATGTCCGCCGCATAGGCACCCGCGGCGTCGGTGATCTCGACCCCCACCGCCGTGTAGGCATCGTCTGGAACACTGGCAGCGACGCCGGCACCGGACTGGACGCGAACGGTGTGCCCCTGAGCCTTGAGCTTTTTGGCCGTTTCCGGCGTGATGGCAACGCGAGTCTCTCCGGCCGTGATTTCGGCAGGTACCCCAATCAGCATGGGTCTCTCCTCAGTGGATTAGTTTTTTTGGCGCGATTTACTTCAGCTCACCCAAGAGCCTGACAGGGAATTTAAACCTGTCGGCAAGCTTACATGAGATTTCTGAAATTTTTGCCCGGGCAGTCTACAGTTTTTTGATGCGGGCACGCCACACCCCCGCCCCGCCCATCTCGCACACCTCCACGCGGGCAAGCGGGCGCAGACCCGGCAACAGCCCGGCCCACGCGTTGGAGAGAGCTGGTTTGACAGCCACAGAAAGGCAAGACGAGCAGGACATGCGGCCTGCGGAACGCCGCAGGCCACAGCCAGGCCGCCAGCGCCGCCTACTTCGCGGTCGGCATCACAAACTCTGCGCCCTTGCCAATGCTCTGGGGCCAGCGCTGCATGATGGACTTTTGCTTGGTGTAAAAGCGCACGCCCTCTTCCCCGTAGGCATGCATGTCGCCAAACAGGCTTTTCTTCCAGCCGCCAAAGCCGTGCCAGGCCATGGGGACCGGAATCGGCACGTTGATGCCCACCATGCCGACTTGGATGCGCCGGCTGAACTCGCGCGCCACGTGGCCGTCGCGGGTAAAGCAGCTCACGCCGTTGCCAAACTCATGGGCGTTGATCAGGTTGACTGCCTCGGCAAAATCCTTCACGCGCACGCAGCCCAGCACCGGGCCGAAGATTTCTTCCTTGTAGATGCGCATGTCGGGCGTCACATGGTCAAACAGCGTGCCGCCCATCCAGAAACCCTGGTCACACCCTGGCCCGGCACTGGCGCCGGTGAAGGTTCGTCCGTCCACCAGCAGTTTCGCGCCTTCCTTGACACCCTGGTCGATGTAGCCGGTGATGCGCTGGTGCGCCGCGGCCGTGACGATGGGGCCCATCTCGGCATCAAGGTTCACGCCATTCTTGACGACCAGTGTTTGGGCGCGCGCCTGCAGCATGGGAATGAGCTTGTCGGCCACGTTGCCCACCAGCACCGCCACGGAAATCGCCATGCAGCGCTCGCCGGCCGAGCCGTAGCCCGCACCGATCAGCGCGTCGACCGCCTGTTCCAGGTCCGCATCCGGCATCACCACCATGTGGTTTTTGGCGCCGCCCAGGGCCTGCACGCGTTTGCCGTGCCGGGCGCCGGTTTCATAGATGTAGTTGGCAATCGGCGTCGAGCCGACGAAAGACACGGCCTTGACATCGGGGTGCACCAGCAGCGCATCGACCGCCTCCTTGTCGCCCTGCACCACGTTGAACACCCCGTCAGGCAAACCCGCCTGCTTGAGCAGCTCCGCCATGAAGAGGCTGGGGCTGGGGTCGATTGGGCTGGGCTTGAGGATGAAGCTGTTGCCGGCGGCAATGGCAACCGGGAACATCCACATGGGCACCATCACGGGGAAGTTGAACGGCGTGATGCCGGCCACCACACCCAGCGGCTGGCGCAGCGTCCAGTTGTCGATGCCGGTAGAAACCTGGTCGGTGAAGTCGCCTTTCAGGAGCTGCGGGATGCCGCAGGCGAATTCCACGATGTCGATACCGCGCGAGACTTCGCCCTGGGCATCGGTGAACACCTTGCCGTGCTCGGCGGTGATCATGTGGGCCAGCTTGTCCTTGTTCGCGTTGAGCAACTCAAGAAACCGGAACATGACGCGGGCGCGGCGTATCGGCGGCGTGTCGGCCCAGGCGGGAAAGGCAGCCTGCGCGGCGGCGACTGCCGTGTCCACGTCCACCGGGCTGGCCAGCGCCACGTGACCCGACACGGCACCCGTGGCGGGGTTGAAGACTTCCTGGCTGCGGCCGGACGCACCCGCGGTGATGCGTCCGCTGAGGTAGTGGCCGATCGCTTGCGGAGCGCTTGCTGAAGGAGATAAAGACATGTGCAATCCTTTGAGGCCTGATTCGGCCAAGTCTGGGCGTTGATGGGAGGCTTGAACGAAGTCTAAGACTCTGCGCCCGATTTGATAATGCCCTGTTTACTGATTACATTGTTCATATTTCTGAACAATGTCAATCAATGGAGCCTCGCCATGTCATCTGACCAGCTCTCCCCGCTTGTGGCCGACCTTCACCTCCTGACGGTCTTGGCGGCCACCCGCAGCTTCACCGAGGCGGCACGCCGCCTGGGCGTCTCCAAGGCCTCGGCCAGCACGCGCATCAGTGAGCTGGAGCGCGCCGCCGGCGTCTCGCTGGTGCGCCGGACCACGCGCTCCGTCGGCCTGACCGAGGCGGGCCAGCAACTGGTCAATGAAATGCAGCCGGCGTTCAACCGGATCAGCGAGAGCTATACGGCGGTCCGGGATCTCGTCGGTACGCCGCGCGGCCTGATCCGGGTCACCGCACCGGTGGCGTTGGGGCGCCAGCACCTCGCGCCCTGCGTCGCCGCCTTCCTGAAACGCTTTCCCGACATTCACATCGAACTGGAGCTGACCGACCGCTTTGTGAACCTGGCCAACGAAGGCTTCGACCTGGCCATCCGGCACACCAACACGCCGCCCGAAACCCATGTGGCCTGGGTGCTGTGCGAAACGCGCTCATTCCTGCTCGCCAGCCCCGACTACCTGTCTCGGCGGGGCACGCCGTCGCACCCGTCCGAGCTGACCTCGCACGACTGCCTGCTGTACCTGGGCGGCAGCCATGCCGGCAGCTGGACGTTTGTGCGCAACACCAAACGAAAATCAGACGAACGAGTGGGCGTGACCATTACCGGCACGCTCAAGGCGAACAACAGTGAAGTGCTGCGGGACGCCCTGCTGGCCGGCCTGGGCATAGGCCTGCTGCCCGACTTCAGCCTGCCCGACGCTGCGGGGGGGCGAGCGCATCCGGCGCTGGTGCAGGTGCTGCCCGACTGGCAGGCACAGGGATTTTTCGGCGAACGCATTTATGCCCTGCGACCCTGGTCGCCGCAGGTACCGAAGGCCGTCCAGTGCTTTGTCGAACACCTGCGCCAGAGTTTTGCCCAGGGATTTGCCGGCGTGGCGGGTGGCCAGCCTCCCGCCAGAAGCTGACCCGGGCAGTGTGCCGGCCAGGGGTTCACCGCGGCGGGACGGAAACACGGGGGGTGGGTACGGGGGGAACGGATAATCGCCCCATGAACAAACGATGGAAACCCAGCGTCACGGTCGCTGCGGTGATTGAACGCGATTTCGGCGGCGTCCGGAAATTCCTGCTCGTGGAAGAGCAGACCCGGGACGGCCTGAGGCTGAACAATCCGGCGGGCCACCTGGATCCCGGGGAGAGCCCCGAGCAGGCCTGCGCCCGCGAAACCCTGGAAGAGACCGCCTTTCATTTCAAGCCCACGGCCATCGTCGGCATCTACCTTTCGCGCTTTGAGCAGGCCGCGGCCGGACGCGTCACGCCGCTGGACATCACCTACCTGCGCTTTGCATTTTGCGGAGAACTGGGCGAACACGTGCCCGGCCAGGCACTGGACGAAGGCATTGTGCGCACGGTATGGCTCACCGCCGACGAGATCAGGGCCTGCACCCATCTACACCGCAGCCCCCTGCTGCTGACCTGCATGGAAGACTATCTGGCGGGAAAGCGTTGCCCGCTGGACATCATCACCACGGACCCCTCGGTTTTGCTACAAAATCCATAGCTTTTTTTTGCGCCCGCTCCGGGACAGTCAGGACGATACGCTCAGCGCCGTGCCTTGAGCGCGGCGCGCAGGTAATCGTGAAACATGCTCGCCGGCGCGCGCAGGGCCGCGCCGCGGCGGGTGGCCAGGCCCAGCCCCGCTTCCACCATGCCGAGCAGCGTGGCGATGTGGCTGACTTCAAAGCTGTATGACGGGTTGACGCCGGCCTTGGCCAGCGCATCGTCCAGCAACTGGCGGTTGCCGCTGGAGCGCGCCACCGCAATCAGCCGCTCGCTCTCCAGCTCCGGCCAGGCCAGGGTCTTGCGCGCCGCCAGCGGGTGCTCGCGGCGCAGGGCCTGCACGAAAGAGTCGATATGGAGGGGTCAACTTTCACGCCGGGCACCGGGCTGCCCATGAAGCTGACCACCATCACCACCGTCCATGTGCGTTGATTGGTGCACGCGACGCACCAATATAGTCAAAAAATGCAATTTACAACGCAGCACCACTTGCGAACAATGCGCCTGTCATCAAAGCCCTTGTACGTTCTCGCCGTAGTGGCAATGCAATTGGCGACACCCTTCACCTGAAACGGCGGGAGCATCGGGCCCAGCCATACAAAGGAAACCAGATGTTGAAACCAATCACCGCTTTTGAATGCCGGTGGCCCGAAGACCCGCCATGCTGAACCGAAAAATACCCTGCGTCCTGATGCGTGCCGGGACCTCGCGCGGCCCCTTCTTTTTGCGGGAATGGCTACCCGAGGGCGATGAAGCCCGCGATCAGGCCCTGATTGGCGCAATAGGCGCATCGGACCCGTTGCAGCTCGACGGTTTGGGGGGCGGCAGCACGCTCAACAGCAAGGTCGCCATCGTGTCACGCTCCAGCCAGCCCGGTTGCGATCTGGACTACCTGTTTGCCCAGGTTGGCGTCGGTCACCAGTCGGTGGACACCCGGCCCAACTGCGGCAACATGTTGTCCGGCGTCGCCCCGTTTGCCATTGAGCAGGGCTTGATCCCGGCGCAGAACGGCCACACCACGGCACGGATTTTCAACGTCAACACGGGTGCCCGCATAGACGTCACCGTCTGCACGCCCGGCGGACGGGTCAGTTACGAAGGCGATGCCCGCATTGATGGCGTGGCCGGGACCGCCGCCCCGATTTTGTTGAACTTTCTGGACGCCTGGGGCGCCATCACCGGCAAGCTGTTCCCGACCGGGCAGCGCATTGATGTAATCGATGGCCTGGAACTCACCTGCATTGACGCTGCCATGCCCCTGATGATCCTGCGTGCCAGTGACTTGGGCCTGACGGGGCGCGAGCGGCCTGCACAGCTGGATGCCAATACGGCGCTGATGGAGCGGATCGAGACACTGCGCTGCATTGCCGGCGCCCGCATGGGCCTGGGCGATGTGTCGGGCAGCGTCATTCCGAAGCCGGTGCTGGTCAGCGCCGGCGATGGCCCGCTCAGCATCACCTCGCGCTACTTCACACCCCGGCGCTGCCATGCGTCGCATGCCGTCACCGGCGCTATCGGCGTGGCGACCGCTTTCGCTTTGCCCGGCACCGTCGCCAGCGGCATGACCAGGCCGCCTGGCAAACACCCTCTGACGGTGTTGCACCCGGCCGGGCAAATTGACATTGAAGTCGAGCTGGAAGGCCAGGGGCAGCACGCCACGATACAGCGTGCCGCACTGGTGCGTACCGCCCGGAAAATCATGCAGGGCGAGTTGCACCTGCCCGACTATGTGTTCCCCAGGTCCAGCCCGGAGCCCACAGCGAGCACCGAGGTGGCCAGGCCATTCCCCAGCAAAGACATCCTCATCATCGTGCCCACCAGCGCCGGCGGCGGCAACGACACCATGGCCCGCACGCTGACGCGCAAACTCGGCCCCTTGCTTGGCCAGGCCGTGACGGTGGACAACCGCGCCGGGGCCAATGGCAGCATTGCCAGCGAATATGTGGCGCATGCCCAGCCCGACGGCCATACCCTGATGTTTGGCTACATTGCCACCCACGGTATCAACCCGGCATTGCAGGCGCTGCGCTACGACCCCGTGGCCGACTTTTCGCCGGTCGGCCTGGTCGGCTATTCGCCCACGTTACTGGTCGTCCATGCCGACCTTCCGGCGCGTAGCGTGGCGGAGTTGGTCGCCCTGATTCAGGCCCAGCCCGACCGCTTCAGCTATGCCTCGGCCGGCGAAGGCACGGCACCGCATCTGGCCGCCGAACTGTTCAAGCTCCACACCGGCGCCATGCTGCACGGCATGGCCTATCCCGGCGCTGCCCCGGCCATTGCCGACACGGTACGCGGCAACGCCCAGCTGATGTTCCCCAGCCTTTTTACCGCCCAGCCTTATTTGCGCAGTGGCAAGCTCAGGGCGCTAGCGGTGGCTGGACCGGCGCGCCTGCCCGGCCTGCCCGATGTGCCGACCCTGGCCGAGGCGGGTGTGACGAAAATCGAGTTGACCCAGTGGTACGCCCTGTTTGCGCCTGCCAAAACACCGCCGGCAGTCGTCACGCGCCTGAACCAAGCCCTTAACACCGTGTTGCAGGACCCGGAAATCATCGCCCGCTTTGGGGCCGACGGAGCGCATGTGCAGCCCAGCACCCCGGCAGCGCTGCAGCAACTGCTGATTGCCGAGCGGCAAAAGTGGCAACAGGTGGTGCAACTGGTGGGCCTTCGGGCCGAGACACCGCTGGCCGAGTAGCCCGCCGACAGACCCACCCGGGCATGCACCGCCCTGACCACTGAAGTTTGGATGATTTGAAAGATACCAGCAACCATCTTGAATGAAGACATTAATTCGTTACTGCAATAGCGTTGTTCCAGGGCGACCTGGTACGTGCGATGGCGTTCAGGATGACCAGCAGCTTGTGCATGCAGGCCACCAAGGCGACCTTCTTGGGCTTGCCGGCGGCCAGGAGCTTGGCATAAAAGGCTTTGAGTACTGGATTGAATCGGGTACCCACCAGGGCGGCCACATACAGCACGCGACGCACATCGCTTCGCCCGCCGAAGATGTG